>RXJR01000028.1 GCA_003963305.1 Candidatus Melainabacteria bacterium
GAGGGCACTTGTCTGATCGGATGAAGCCGCATATCTTGAGGGCACTTGTCTGATCGGATGAAGCCGCATATCTTGAGGGCACTTGTCTGATCGGATGCAACCGCATATCTTGCGGGCACTGGTCTGATCGGATGAAGCCGCCGCATATCTAGAGCGCATTTGTCAGATTGAATTAAGCCGTCACTTCCAGTAGCATCTATCGAATAAATACTAAAAAATTGTTTTAAAAGAAGCCAGATACAGAGCAGATCTGTTATCAAAATATTGGGCAAAGTTGACACAGATCGGCTTGGCCATTGAATATACCTTCACCATAAATACACACCTTTGGTAGTAAATTTCGGGGGTGCGCATTGTGAAAGTTAGCTACGACCAACGTACTTTGTAGTCACTGCGACTGGCACAGCGGGTTTGCAGTGAGCCACAGAGAGCAACAGTTTTGCTTGGAAAGAAAAAGGAGGAACTCATGAAAACAATTCGCGACAAAGTTGTCCGTTTATCAGCCCTCGCTCTGTCAATGCTATTCGGATTCGGAGTGGGCTTTTCGAGCAAAGATGCAATTGAGAACGCAAACATGGCATACGCTGGTGAGGCAGCTAAAGTAATCGTTGAAAAAGTAAGCGAGCCGACAACTTCCCTTAGAAGTAATCGGTTATTGGCGCCGGACCTCTGGGACATATACATCGATCCATTCTTCGTGCCTGTCGGTATCAAAGCTATGCCTGCGCCGCTGCTTCCGCTAGTAAACTATTCTGCACAGACACCCAGAATTCAAACAATCAATGAAGAGAAAGAACTGAGAGTGGTTGCGCAAGTCCCTGGCATGAACGAAAACGATGTAAAGGTTGAAGCGAGCGAGCGATCTGTCACGATCAAAGGGCACAAACAAGAGAAACGCGGCGAAAGCGACAAATTCCAGAGTTTCGAAGAATCGTTTTCACAGACGGTGCAACTACCGTGCAGAGTCGACGCTGACAAAGTTCAAGCTACGGTCAAGGATGGCTTGCTGACGGTGGTTCTGCCGAAAAGCTGATCGATAAACAGGACTACAATTCCAGTGAAGGGCAACAAAACTTTGCCGGTGGGGAGCTAACTAAGACTAAGATCTGCTTGCGACTTAGAAGCTAGAAACGACCGTTATGGTGACCTGACAAACGTCAAAATTTCATCGAGATATTCATTGATGCCGGCTACCGCAGCGCGAACATCCTGGAGCATCGGAATGCGATCTCTGAGTAGGTCGATAGTGACATCCTTGTGCAGTGGTATGGTACCCGCCAGTTCTTCAAGATGCTTTTTACTCGACGGTTTGTTAAGCGGTTCAATGTAATTGAGTTTGATCCAACGATCGATTAACTGCTCGCGGCGCGACTTCTTTTGTCCAGGTTCGTAGTCATTCAAATAGTTCCAAACTAAAGAAGGATATTTGTTGGGTTCATTAGGCACTAAACCGAAAATCGGTGCCAGCATGTTGGGATCACGTTCAGAACTCCTTTTGCCGCCGGCTTGTAACTTAAGGGCATAAGCACCTATCATGGCTGTGACTGCGCCGGCAATCGTGCCTAATTCGTTTCCTGCATTTTGATATTTCATCGGCGTCCCTATGGAGATCGCTCCTTGTGTCACTGCTAACGCACCACCACTGATGAAATTCAAGATGTTGTTATTACGAATAGCTTGATCGCGCTTCTCTTCCAAGACCCGAGCGACAGCATCGTAGCCTGAGACCTGACGATCCAATTCTGATACTACCCGGCGAGTTGCTAAAAAAGCACTCAAAATATTTTCGTCAAGATCCTGCCTCACAGATACAACCGCGAGGCTATGAACACGCCGCCCGGGAACATAGACATGGTCTTTCTTCAAGTCGTTCAGTTCAGCAATTTCATCGAGCATTTGCAGATCTTTGGCTACTTTCACTGCGCCGATAGAAATAGGACCGCGATCATTAATGCTAACATCATAGTTTTTTCTCTCGTTAGACTCGATCTGGTCGGCGTCGTATGGTACTGGCTTTCTACGCTGCCCCTTGATCGGTGGCTCAAGTTCAGAAGACTTATTCTGTTCTTGTCCTCCACTTTTGGCATAAGGCGCGACATTGGGGCTTAGTTTTGATGAATTGTTGTCGACTGAATTCTTTGCATCCTTAGCGACCGGACGCAAAAGCTTATCGTCATCCGTGACTGGTCCAGCCTTAAAATCGGTACCGGATGTGAAAGGCTTACTGGAATCAGGATCCACTGAGCCCTGAACGGGATTCAATTCAGATTTAATACTATCGGCTGACGAATTCTGTTTCGACACAGCCACCAGAGAACTTCTACTGCTTCGTGGTAAACCGATATCGGTTAAACATTGTTCCCTCACAGACTGTAAACCGATATCGCTTGAACCTACCGGTCTCTCGGATTGTAAACCGATATCGCTTGAACCAAGCAGTCTCCCAGACTGTAAACCGATATCGCTCCGCCCGGACCCGATACCAGTTCGTAAATCTATATCAGCAGACTCATATCCGAACGCGCCTGGAGGAACGAGATTCCACAACAAAATATTGAAAATCGCCAAAGCGACTTTCGGTTTCGAGAGCGCAGCCACTTCTTACCTGAACAAACAGTTGCAAACGTATAGCATAGTCTACAGCTCGCGACTGGTGTCCATAATTAGAAATCTTTCGTTCTTAGCAGACCATGTCAGATCGAGTCGACACAGCTAAAGCGCTGGCTTCACCATGCTGATGAGCTAGTCTAGCCCTGCGCCTTGAACACAACCATTGCCAGAGGTGGCAAAGTCAGCACCAGTGCGTTACGTCTACCATGGAAGGACACAGGGCTTGCTTCTACACCTCCAAAATTTCCCTGCCCGCTGCCACCGTACGCAACAGCGTCACTATTCAGAACTTCCTTCCAGTATCCCCCATGTGGCACACCAATCATGTAGTTATGGCGTGGCACGGGCGTGAAGTTGCATGCAATAACAAGTGCATTCTTCGGATCCCTGGCGTTTCGCATGTAAGTGAAAATGCTCTGCTCATAATCAGTGCAATCGATCCACTCAAAACTATTTCCACCATTCTCCAACTCATAAAGGGCGGGTTCTTCCTTATAAATCTTGTTTAGATCCTTCATCCATTGCTGCACACCGTGGTTCAAAGGATGATTCAACAAGTGCCAATCCAGGCTCGCTTCGTGATACCACTCGTTAAACTGACCAAATTCACCGCCCATGAAAATCAGTTTCTTGCCCGTGATTGTATACATGTAGCCAAAGAGCAACCGCAAATTAGCGAACTTCTGCCAGTCGTCTCCGGGCATTTTTGATAACAACGATCTTTTGCCATACACCACCTCATCATGAGACAGCGCCAGAACAAAATTTTCAGAATACGCGTAGAGGCCACGAAAGGTCAGCTTGTTGTGGTGATACTTTCTGTGAATAGGCTCGTTCTGCATGTACTCCAGGGTGTCATGCATCCAGCCCATATCCCACTTCAGACCGAAACCAAGCCCGCCCAGGTAAGTCGGTTTGGATACTTGCGGCCAGGCCGTTGACTCCTCTGCAACAACAAGAACATCAGGATGCTCGAGGTATACACGTTCATTTAGTCGCTTCATGAAGTTGATAGCTTCAATATTTTCTCTGCCACCATATTGATTAGGCAACCACTCGCCATCTTTGCGAGCGTAATCGAGATAAAGCATTGATGCAACTGCATCGACACGCAATCCATCGACGTGATACTTTTCGAGCCAGAACAACGCATTGCTGATCAAAAAGTTGCTTACTTCGTAACGACCGTAATTAAAGACGTAAGTGCCCCACTCTTTATGCTCACCCTGTCGTTCATCTTGATGCTCGTACAGATGTGTACCGTCGAAATTACCCAGACCGTGACCGTCACGTGGATAGTGTGAAGGTACCCAATCGACAATCACACCAATTCCATTCTGGTGTAAAACATCGACAAAATAGGCGAAATCGTCTGGGCTTCCAAATCGGCTGGTTGGCGCAAAATAACCAACTACCTGATAGCCCCACGACAGATCAAGAGGATGTTCGGCGATCGGCATCAATTCGACGTGCGTGAAGTTCATTTCCTTGACGTACTTGCTTAGCTTGTCAGCGAGTTCCCTGTATGTTAACCAGCGATTGTTCTCCTCAGGTACTCGCATCCATGAGCCAAGATGCACTTCGTAGATCGAGATGGGCGCCTCTAGCGAATTTTTCGTAGCTCGAGTCTCCATCCACTTTTTATCGTTCCACTTGTACTTATCCAACTCCCAAACAACAGAAGCTGTTTTGGGTCGCTCCTCAGCAGCGAAACCAAACGGATCGGATTTTTCAGCACGATATCCCGCAGCGCCCTTGACGAAAAACTTATACGTAGCACCTGCCTTGATACCGGGGACAAATGTTGCCCATATACCAGAGCCGGCGATAGGCTTCATCGGGTTAGCATCACCCTTCCAGCCATTAAAGTCGCCGATGACCGAGATTGCTTCAGCACTTGGTGCCCATACAGCGAAGTGAACACCCTTTTTACCATTCAGCTCCATCGGATGTGCGCCGAGCTTCTCGTAAATTTTATAGTGATTCCCCTCAGCAAAGAGATGGACGTCGTATTCACTAATCAACGGCGCTTCAGTATCGATCATTGCACACCCCTTTAACAATCACGAATCGTGATACCACTTCAGTATTCCTCACTGTAGAAAGCACCAGCTTTCAAATATTCAAGTACGCTGCTTACAGGCACTCTTAACCAATCAGGTCTGTTATTCACCTCATAAAAGATCTCATAGAACGCCTTATCGATCATGAACGGCAACAGCGCACGGAAGAAATCACTTCGATCCGATGGCACAAGCGATGAACCTTCCATCGCCTGTAAATATCCCTTCAGAAACGAGGCTGATGACCAGGCTTCGCATGCTTTCGCCCAGGGCAAGAAGGCTTCAAGATCTTCGGCGCGATTGTGCGTGAACAGGAACAAGCTGGCATAACTGGCATAACTGAACGAACGAACCATGCCCGCGACGTCTTTTAGCGGTGTCTGTTTGGCAATTCGTAGCTCGAGCGGCTTGGACGGTTCACCTTCGAAATCGAGAATGAAGAAATCTCCGCCCGAATATAGAACCTGGCCCAAGTGATAGTCGCCATGGCATCTAATTTTGGTAAGCTCCTCGTTGATTGTTGCGAGACGATCAAGAAGATCTACGACCTTTGGCCGGTAAAGAAGCAACGATTTTATCGAGTTAACGAGATCTGGTTCAGCTGTACGCACCTTTTGCTCAAGCAATTTGAATACTTTGACCACGTCGTATCTCATCGTGGACGATATATCTATCAATTCGTTTCTGCTGATTGGCTCGGGCTGGAAAGCAGTCAGGTCTGATGGTTTTCCAAGAGCGATGTGCATCTCGGCAGTGCGTGCGCCCAGCTTGGCTGCATCTTTGATGTACACACCAAGAAGCTCAAATACTTCCTCAGGCGGCTCAATATTTACAAGTTCTGAGAGTGGCACTGCAGGCGGTGTCATCTTAGACAGCAAAGTTGCTTTAGTGCTGCATCGCTCATAATATCTTCTAAATTCAGCAACCGTGTAACTCCAGGCATCGCCCTGATTTTGCACGTACTCCTGCAAGAGCCCGAGAGTATACAACGTGGCCAATCGCGGATTGGTATACCCCAACACACCAGCTGCAGCCGGCACTTGAGAGAAAGGTGACGTCTCGGTCAAATATCTGGATATCTCGTAATCTGGATTCAAGCCCGGCTCCAGATGTCTGAAGAGCTTGAGAATAAATCGATTGCCATAAATTATAGATGAGTTGCTTTGCTCGCTTTCAACTCTTTTGACGGGGCTTGCCAGTTCGCCCTTGGCGCTGATAACTTCGAACGCAGGCAACTTGAACGATTCGACAAATCCGACCTGGCCGCGAATGCGTTTGTCTTCCGTTATGTATGACAGAATTCCGGCGTTGAATTTCTCGTTATCCAGTGCATCGTACAAAATCGCTTTCCTGTCTTTATCAGTCAGTTCCGCGATAATAGCAGGGGCCTTGGAAGGCAGCGCTTGAGCATCAGAATCCTGACTTTCGATTTCCAGGGCAACAAACATGTTGTACAGATCCATCTCTCCGTCAGAATAATGAATCTCTAGAACAAGCATTCCTGACTGCAGTCCGGTTGAAGCTGACAGATCGATCCAATCATTGACTTTGGTGGAAGTTACATTTTTCGACTTCTTGCCGAACCATCGCTGTCCCCGTATAAATTGAGGTATGATGCGATTTTCCAGAATCTTTTTAAACGGACTGGTCAACAAAGTATTGATTGATGAAACAGTATCGACAACGTAAATGCTCTGCGATTCGACGGATTTTAACGCCAGGGGAGCTGTTTCAGCAAAGGGACTGACCTTGTTAGTGGCTAATTGCAGCCAGTAAAAGGAGTGTCCGGCGAGCGTGAGCGTATACTTTTCTTCAGTAATCGGGTGAAAAGGAACGAGCCCAAACATCTCAATTGGTGTTACCCCAGCGTAATCGGGAAGGTCTAAACTGACCGATTGTGGATACCGCGATAGATTGGCCACCACAAGAACTGTTTCACCTTCGAACGATCTCTTGTAGGCGAGGATTTTCCTATTTTCCGGATACAGTATTTCCAGAGTGCCACGACCAAAAACTTTATGTTGTTTCCGGAGCTTGATCACCGAGCGCATCCAGTTAAGCAACGATGAGGGATCTAGATTTTGTGCCTCGACATTAATGGCCTGGTAACCAGTGACCGGATCCATGATCGGTGCAGAATATAGCTTGGCAAACAATGCTTTTGAAAATCCAGCATTCCGATCGCCATTCCACTGCATCGGTGTGCGTACACCGTGACGATCGCCCAGGAAGATATTTTCACCCATCCCAATCTCATCACCATAGTACACAATAGGAGTGCCCGGCATGGAAAACAGAATGCTGTTTAAAAGCTTTATCTTGTCACGACTGTAATCAAGCAAGGGAGCCAATCTTCTTCTAATACCAAGATTGATGCGCATCATCGGATCGTGAGCGTATGCGTTGTACATGTAATCTCGCTCGTCGTCTGTAACCATCTCGAGAGTCAACTCGTCATGATTGCGCAAGAACATAGCCCACTGACAGTCGTAGGGAATATCGGGTGTTTGCCGTAAAATTTCCGTGATCGGATGACGATCTTCTTGATGAACAGCTAGATAGATGCGAGGCATAACGGGAAAGTGAAATGCCATATGGCATTCATCGCTGTTACCGAAATATTGAATTACTTCAGTCGGCCACTGATTAGCCTCAGCCAGGAAAATGCGATTCGGATACTCCTCATCGAGAACTTTGCGCATTTCTTTTAAAATTGCGTGCGTATCGGGCAAATTTTCGCAATTAGTGCCTTCCCGTTCGATCAGGTACGGAATAGCGTCAAGACGCATCCCATCTACGCCCAGGTCAAGCCAGAACTTCATGATTTTAATAATGGCGCGCCGAACGTTTGGATTATCGAAGTTGAGATCAGGCTGATGGTGAAAGAAACGGTGCCAATAATACTGTTTTGCAATCGGATCCCATGTCCAATTCGATTTTTCTGAATCGAGGAAAATTATGCGAGCATCTTGATACTTTGTGTCCGTATCACTCCACACATAGAAATCACGTTTGCTTGAGCCTGGTGGAGCCTTGCGGGAAGCGTCGAACCATGGATGTTGGTCGGAGGTATGATTGATAACAAGCTCGGTAATCACCTTCAAACCGCGATTATGAGCCTCTCGCACGAAGTTGCGAAAGTCTTTACGGTCTCCGTAGACAGGGTTTATGCCTTCATAGTCGGCAATGTCATAACCGTCGTCGCGCAAAGGCGACGGGTAAAACGGCAGCAACCAAATAGTATCAACGCCGAGTTCTTGCAGATAATCCAGTTTCTGCATGAGCCCCGGGAAATCACCGTAGCCATCATCATTGCTGTCAAAAAACGATTTTACGTGCAGCTGATAGATAACAGCGTCTTTATACCAGAGTGGTTCGAGTTCTGAGTAATTCACCGGTGCTCCCTAAACAAAATAATCAAAGTCGCGTTCGGACTTCAGTTTACGCATTACCCTGAAGACATATGCAGGTGAAACATGCGGATCCAACTGAACAAAGTTCGTGTCACCAGTCCAGAAGAAGCGAACACCGGTAATCAGATCATGAACCTGGAAGGTTTGGTCAGCTCCCAGTTCTTCAAAGGGAATATGCAAGTATCCAGATTGGGTGTGATGAGGATCAAGATTTACAACTACGAGAATGGTGTTGGAACCATCTTCGGTGCTCTTCGTAAAAGCAATCATCTCGCGATTATCGATATTGAGGAACTTGAGATTACGATTGGTGTGAAGAGCCGAATTCGTTCTGCGAATTTTGTTTAGCCTGGTAATAAAATCTTTGATCGAGTGGGGATCTTCCAGATTCCACGTACGAATCTCATACTTCTCCGAATCTTTGTACTCCTCCGCGTTCGGCATCGCATCGGTAACACAGAGTTCGAATGGAGGACCGTAAATTCCGTAGGTAGCGCCGAGAGTAGCAGCCAGAGCCGCTCGGATCATGAATCCCGAACGCCCACTGTACTGCAAGAAATCAGGCAATATGTCGGGAGTGTTGGCAAAAAGGTTTGGACGCAGATAATCAGCCAGCTCAGTGTTATAAAGCTCGTTGAAATAATTGGTGAGTTCGTCTTTGTTATTGCGCCACGTAAAATAGGTATACGACTGAGAAAAACCGCACTTCGCCAGGTATTGCATAACCTTTGGCCGCGCGAATGCTTCGGAGAGGAAGACAGTCTCTGGAAAAATTCGCTTCACTTCCCTGATCAAAAAATGCCAGAAAGGATAGGGCTTGGTGTGGGGATTATCGACCCGAAAAACCTTAACGCCTTGTTGAGCCCAATACACAACAACGTCTTTCAATTCTTCCCAGAGAGACTGCCAGTCTTCGCACTCGAAATCGATTGGATAGATATCTTCGTAGCGCTTTGGGGGATTCTCGGCACAACGAATAGATCCATCCGGACGACGGTAGAACCAATCTGGATGCTCAGTCACGTAGGGGTGATCAGGGGAGCATTGGAAGGCAATGTCCATGGCGATGTCAATACCACGCACAGCTGCGGCGTTAATTAACTCGTGAAAGTCAGAAAGCGATCCTAGTTGCGGATGAATCGCCAGGTGTCCACCTTCCTTAGCTCCTATCGCCCAAGGACTGCCTACATCATCAGGTCCAGCAGACAACGTGTTGTTAGGACCTTTCCGTGCCACCGTACCGATTGGGTGAATCGGTGGCAAATAAAGAACATCGAAACCCATTTCCTCGACATAAGGCAAATGATTTATCACATCTTTAAACGTGCCATGATGAGTTTTCTTGTCAGTCACTGAGCGAGGGAAAAGCTCATACCATGCACCGTACAGTGCACGCTCCGCTTCAACCATAACGCTAAGAATTTTGTGATACTGACGAACCCGACCGCGACGACTGTATTTATGCATGAGGTCAGCCAGGGGTGAACTGGACAGCACAAGCTGATATTCAAATGTCTCGAGCATCTCTGCATACTTAGATAGTTCAGGACGCTCGCTTACTGGTGCATCTTTGATCGCATCAGCAATTAGAATGGCTCCCTCTGTTAACTCCAACCTCACGTCCTGTCCAGCAGCGAGCTTCTTTCTCGTGTCACGCGTCCAGTTGGAAAACGCGTCAATCCAGGCGCTGATTGTAAATTCGTAATAACCCAGTTCAGCTACCGTAAACACCCCTTCAAAGAGATCGAACCCAGGCTGCTTCAATACCATGGGAACTTGAGTCCAGTCCGAGTCACCGGCTTTGCGATAATGCAAACTGGCGCCAATGGCATTGTGTCCGTCTGTGTGGATGCTCGCTGTCACACGCACCTTTTCGCCCACCACTCTCTTAGCAGGAAAGGCCCCGTCATCGACTTGTGGTTGCACATTCTCGATCGTGACACGCGACTCACTCAGCAAATTTGGGGGCGCGTATTTAGATGCTTGACTAGTCTCAGGTTTAGGCATAATTGTTAAGCTTGACCAGCGAACGGTTTCGACCCTGTATGGTACGCGATTATCGGCTTTTCATTCTAGTATGGAAGCTCGTTCAACGCTAAACCGTTCACAATAGTCAACATGGCTCAGGTGTTACGTAAGTTACGTCGAACAGACGTTTGGCTAAGAAGGACTTTCTGCTTAAGAAGTGGTTTGTCTGGATCGCCCAAGCGTTAAATCTGAGACAATAGTTTAACTAGTCAACAACTTTGGTTTGTAAGCCAGGAGCGAGATCCAACATGTCCACAATTGCCTTGCAATTAAAAGAGAGTACGCGAAATGCTCATAACTCTGCAGAAGGACACGAGTTTCAGAAACATCTGGGATCTGGCACCTTATCGAAAACCCTGTATTGCCAATATTTGAGTCAACTGTTTCTGACCCATCAGGCACTCGAAACAGCTATGGCAAATCAACCCTATATGGGCGCAGTTGTCTCGGAGCCCCAACTACAGACTGAATTCTTGAGAGAAGACCTGAAGGCTCTGGATGTAGAACCAGAGTCCGTCAAGCCGTTAGAAATAACAAAGTCAATGTTGAACCGCATCGACGAGTTGTCGAAGAGCGATCCGACTGCACTTCTTGGCTTCCATTACGTACTGCTTGGAAGCAAACATGGTGGCAAATTTATCGCTACCACGATGAAGAAAGCCTTTGGATTTGAAAGAGCCGGTTGCATTTATTTTGATCCTTACGGTCAAGAATTTCAAAAACACTGGCAGCACTTCGTAAGTGGAATCAATTCATTCGACATCCAAGATTCACAAATTGAGCCACTAATGCAAGCAGCAAGTGAGATGTTCGCTTATGTTGAAAAGCTGGGTGGACATCTATTGCAGACAAGCGCAGCAAAACAGTGAACTGCGAACTTCGAACCTACGGCTCTGGGTGAAAACCCGGAACAATGAGTAAGTGATCTACCGAACGTCCAGCTTTGACTTGAGAAACTTGATGGTTTGAGGAAATGCCACTCTCATTTTCTCACTCTTGTCGCTATCTGTTCCCAAAATTATACCTATCAGTTCCCCGCAACATTCTTGTTGCCCAGCCTCGGACTTTTGCAAGTAGTACGCAAGATCTCTGCTTACAGATGCGTCCAATCTTTGAGCAGCAGCCGCATCTAACAAGTAAACATGTTTGAAATCATCGGTTTCTGATATATCTCCAAGACAGCTATCAATCGCATGGCCACACTCATGATTTAAAGTAGCTAAAATGCGTTCAATTGGAATGGGATCATGCACGGTCTCCGTGTATTCGTCCATGGTGCGCTCACAAATAACAACTGAACGTCCATCCTGAAACATGCCCGGACAGCTTTTTAACGTGTGCCCATCATATCCGCGTCCTTCTTGATTCTTCATCTCAGGATTCTTATCAATCAAAGTCGGTGTCAGAACAACTTCAATGCGATTTTCATAAAGCATCTTTCTGACCAATTTTGGATACTTGCGAATCTGATCTTTGACCGCACTGATAACCGATGGCGATACGACCGGATGATCTTGAAGTGGTCTAATGACGCGCAAACTCAGCTCGCCAACCACTCCCTCACTGACTGATGTTTTGGCTACGGACTTCTTAGACAGACTCGCATTTTCCATCACCGACGAAGTCGATGATGTGTTACCGCTTGCGATTTTGTCTTGCGTCTGCAACCGGCGCATAAACTCGCGAGCCGTTAAGGCTTCGTTCGAGTTTGGAAAACTTGCAATCAAAACCTGATAAGTCTTTTTCGCCGCGTCAATCTGATTCAATCCATAATAGCTATTAGCAATGTATAAGTAAGCTGCAGCACTACGGGGATTTGTTTTCAAATACCCCATGAAAATTATCAGTGCTTGTTTAAATTGCTTCTGATTGTAGAGCTTTACACCATCTTCAAATGTTGCAGGAGGCAAGGACGTCGGAAGAGCAAATGCTGAATGGACCCGCTCGTTCCACACGCATGAAACCACACACATGGTAACGGCAGACCAGTAAAACCAGCGAAAACAGGTTATTACCCTGATCCTCAAATATTACCCGCCTTATGCATGCACTGAGCCGACGTTGCAGCAGCAAACAATAACTTGGGATGCGACTCTAAGCGAATTATTGATGCTGCCAATAACTATAGCGGCGAAAAAGTATTTTGCCTACAGATAGCGTTGCCTGCTGAGCAAAAGAATCAACTAGGGATCGGCACCCGTATCAATTTGGAGGAGTTGTATCCAACTCGCTTGATTGTCGGGGAAACATATTTCATGCAGCACCTCAGCAAAGAAGATTCCGGCCAGCGCCTGGGCCAATACCGTGCCCAAAACGAGGCTATGTAACGCTGCAAATACTTTCTACTGATGCCGTGGAAGTTTTTGACGTACTCAAAGAACAATTTCAAAATTGCCTTCTCTTCTCGTGAGAGCTGCAGAATCGGATTTGTCTTAATCAAAGAATATCTGTTGCCACCATGAAATTTCGCAATTCCCATAAGGTCGAGAGAACCAATTGCCGCTGCAAATCTCGCTATTGGCAAACCTGAACCCTTATACAATTGATCGAACGAAATGGGGCGTGATTTCAAAACCGTACAAACAGCCACTTGATCATCATTCAAATCCTGTAAGTCCTCAGGATCCGGCTCATCATCTTCTTCAACGAAATCGGGATGTTCACCGCCAACACAAAGATTGCTCCGTTTACAGATTGCTGGATTGAATACCGTGCTAACAAGCTCAAAAACATCATGCTTTTCCATCTCTTCTTCAAACACAGTCTGAAGTCTTTCAACCGTTTCCCAGGCCGTCGCGTATACGATCTTGAACAATTTTGTTAGCTTGTAGGCACTCAGAACAGCACGCTCTTCAGTTGTCCAGATCAGCGCAAAAGTGGGATGGAGATAACGCAATCCGTGAAAATACGTACCTGCGGTTCGCCACGTTGTTCTTTTGCAATTCGTACAATCGAATGATCTTTCCCCTCGTGAATGTGCTTCCTCATTAGGGATTCCGCAGCTCTTACAGTTCGCAGGAAATACGTCCAGACAGGACTTTTCGTCCGGATATACAGCAAAAAATCTCTCCAGAGACTGTCGTGTCAATTCCTCCTCTTGCGCACGCGTAATCTTGTTCATACTCACTTATCCTCACGCAGGTGTCTCTCTTGATAAAACGTTGAATTGCCAGAAAAAGTTCAAAAATTACGAATTAAAATTGGACGAATGCGCTGACAATGAGAGTAAGATTACCTACTCGCGTTAGCCGAGCGATATCGCTTAAGATTTTAAATCTCCGTGTAAACCGATATCGGTCCGCCAAGAACCCAAAGATCAAAATTCACATAGAGGGTACAAGAGGCCGCTTTTTGGCATGGTGCAACCCATCTACTGCACCCATCAAACCAAAATTGCATTACTTAGGATTGCTGAATTCTCTTCAATCTCTGCGCAGCATAAATCGAATCAACCAAATAAATTCCGAGTGCAATCCAAATGCAAACGAATGCGCAGAGATGTCCACGCGTAAAGGTCTCATGATAGACAAACACTGCAAGAAGAAACTGGCATGTTGGCGAAATGTACTGAAAAAAACCCAGGGTTGAATATTTCAGACGTTTGCCGGCAGCAGCAAACCATAGCAGTGGCAACGTGGTAACCGGACCAGAAAGCGCCACCAACAAATCTTGACTCACATTCTTGAAAAACTCCAACGTTCCGTTAAGTTGATTCAAAATCAGATAACCAGTAGCAAAAGGAAACATCAAAAACGTTTCGACCGATAAGCCGACGAGAGGCTCCACCGGAGCAATTTTCCTCACCACCCCATAAGCACTAAATGTGACAGCTAAAAAAATCGATAGCGCTGGAACTTTTCCAGCTTGAATTGTCAGCGCGACAACTCCAGCAAGTGCCAAAATCACGGCAATGAATTGTGCTCTGCGCAGATGCTCCTTCAAGAACATGCGACCAAATGCCACATTAACCAAAGGATTCATAAAATACCCGAGACTGGAATCGAGTACTGCGTTGTTTGTCACTGCCCAAATAAATGCAAGCCAGTTTAGACTGAGAAGGGTCGCAGTTACAAAAAGAATTAGCAGGAGTTTCCTGGACCTCAGAGTCGCAATCAAATCAGGTAGCTTCTTCGTAGCGATGAGCATGGGAATGAGCGCTAAAACTGACCACCCCACCCGATGTGACACCGTCTGCATCGCTGGAACACCGCCGATTAATTTCCAGTAAACAGGAACGACTCCCCAGAAGCCATATGCCAGAACAGCATAAAAAGCACCTTCCAGCGGCTTCCTCGATAAATCAGAAGAATCTGAAATGTTTCCATCTGACTTAGCGCTGCTCTCTTCTACGGCATCAGGCGGTTCGAGTTTCATCGAGTACCTACAAATTTTCAGGATATCAATTGAGACTATCTTAGGCGATGTTACAATCAATGACTACCTGAGATGATACAGAGCCGAGCGTGGGCAAATTGAAACGGTTTCGACTTTTACTTCCGGATAACTATTCAAGCTTATTAGTGAGCTTACTAGTGCTAGTCCTCCTCACACCGTTTGCAGACGCCACTGCCGGCGGACACACCTGGGTGAGCCTGGCAATGCTCTATTTGACCGTCAGCGCTGCACTAGTAATAAGCCCAAACAAACTTGCTTCACTGAAAATCATAGCCATTGCATCAGTTGGCTCACTTCTATGGACTTGCTCAAAGTCAATTCCATATGAACCATTTCACACCCCGATCTTTCAGTGCATTGCCAACGGAAGTATCATCTTATTTCTGGCCACAACTGCGTGGCTTATGCTCAGACACATCCTTTTCACAGAAGCAGATCACAACACTATATGTGGTGCCATTTGTGTGTACTTATTGATTGGCGTGGTTTTTGCGTTGCTATTTCTCACGTGTTTGGAGGTGGATCCCACTGGTATCAGCTTTGGGCATGTTATAAAGAACAATACCGGCGAAAAGGAGCGACTTTCCCAGCTTATCTATTTCAGCATGTGCTCACTGACGACGGTTGGTTATGGTGACATCGTTCCAGTAGCACGATTTACGCGGACACTTGCCTGGTTGGAAGCTGTCACGGGACAACTGTATCTGGCTATCTTGGTAGCGAGATTAGTCGGTCTTCAGATTGCCAGGATTACTTTGAAACAGGCCGAGCGCTTGGAAAAAGAAAGAGAGCAAACACATGAACCGATCAGTAAACATCGCTGAATTGACTAACCGCTAAACGCTGGTTGGTTGATGACACTCCCCATCTAATCACTTCACTTAGACAACAGAGTGTTAGTCACGTATGTGCGATTCAGAGTCTTTGTTGCTTTGTTGAGCGCCAGTGGACTCGGCACCCTCGACTTCCTCTTTCAACGTTCTAAGCCCGATTTCAAAGTCCTTACCAATCAATTCGTCCATATTCATGAAGAGCCCAGCAAATTTCATCATCACAGAGCTCTCACCGCTCATTGACCAGCTTACTGAAGTCGTTCTATCTTTCGGCTCTAACCTAAACTGGGCGACATTATGTCCTTCAAATGGCTTACTGAAATCAAGCTTGATGACAACTTTCGACGGCTGGGTTGCTTCGATGATCTCCATCGTACCCGCACCAGCTTTTTCATTTCCATCCCACAGGTACTTAGCTCCTAACCCAGACTGACTACCACTGTACGACTTTTCCATTTTGGCATCCAGGCGCTCGTAAGGTGACCAGGACGTCCACCTATGAAAATCAGCTATAAACGGATAGATCGACTCGGGTCCGGCATTGATAATGATCGAACGCTGCACAATAAAAGAATTAGGTCGACTGGAGATGTAGATTGCCAAGACGCAAATCGAAGCGAACACAACAACAATGACCCCTACAACTAGTTTCTTGAGCATTGCGCAGACCTTTACTTAACCGTACGGTTGAATGCTACTGGAAATCATCAACGTTCGTATGAAATGCCGCTCACAGCTGACATACGATCTACGATCAGAAGGTACCAATTTCACTTACGGAATATCTGCTTACACAATCACTCACCAACTTGCCACCAGCAGACGAGTAACCAACTGATCGATATTACAGCTACCGGAACAAACCACTCGGTGTGTGAATCAGGGGAAACCCTATCGAAATTGAGATCGGCTTTTATTACAGTCATTAGGTCTGCATTTGCAGGCATGGAAACAATTACTAATACACATTAGCTGCATTCGCCTGACGGAAGTCACTGCTTCGCCTTGCGAGCCCTTCTCCCGCAAAGTTCCCCGCGGGCGGAGCGGCGCAGCGTCCTCTTATTGGAGCACTAATATGTCTACGGCAGAACTAGACGTTGAACCGCAACCCGAATCTACGGATCACTTACCGTCCAACCCACAGCAAGAGCCATCGCCTAACTGCCTGGCTCAAGCCGATGTTAAAACACCATGGCTCGATATCAATGCTCACTTTCAACTGCGAAGCCACGCACGACCTGATAAACCGAAAGCAGACAAGGATGATAAGAATGTAGCATCTATGCCATTTTTCGGCTTACCAAGATTTAGAAAGAAGAGAGTTGCAGACGCAAACAGTGATGCAGTCAAATCCAGATCGAGCGCCACAGCCAAAAGTACAAATACTCCTGAAACCAAAAGAGGGATTGCTCAGGGTCAAAATTCCGAATTCCAAGATCGACAAGAAAGCGGTAATAAGACAAATAGCAAAAGAGGCTGCATAGGCCCCGACAGTGATAAAGAAGAGGGCAGTGACAGTACAGAAAATCTCAACACCGACAATGACGATGATGGAATTACAGCCAGTTATAGAGATGGAGACGCAAACAGTGACCGAAACGCAAGCACCGGCGATGCTAAACATGTGCAGATGGACGACTGGCACGACCTGACCGTCCCCGCTAAAAGACAAATTTGGCAGGGATGGGAAGGCATAACAGTCACCACTTTCGGTATCGCACTTCCAGCCGTTGTTCTCGCCATGAGCGCAATGTCCATGCCAAAACGGTTGACGCTCGTTATGCTGAATCATCCTCTGGAAACAATTGCGGAACTGCTCTTGCTTATCTCCATTCCGGTCGCTAACTACATAGTCTGGGACGCCATCTGCAACAACAACATGCGCTACTCTCTGCGACGCGGTATGTCGATGGGTGCGGCTATAATGTCATGCCTCATGACTGCGGGTATATGCGTAGCCGGATTATTCGCAGACAATAGCGCGTTAGTTGACGAAATCGGAGACAGTTTTTCTGTAGGCTTCTTCGGATTAGCTAGCATATCCTTGATCTCAGGCAGTGTTTGCGCATATCTGGTCAATCGCATACGCCTGGCTAGGGACTTTAAAAAGTCTCGCGCCCAGGTTCTTGCTTTCACTGCCATGGGAGCCATACTTGCTCTGGTAACTGTGATTGGTGCCGAATTCAGACCGTGGTCAATTCGCCTGGCTGAAAAGAAGGCTGCCTCTAAAAGCCCAGTAGAGCGCCAACTAGGACTAACCCAACTGCGAGCCCTTGAGCCAGAAAGAGAACTCCTTATGGAATGCTCCGATCAGAAAGCTGCGGGCATCGCAGGATTGTTTATTCCCCTGAAATCATCGACTCAGCATGAACTATACTTCGCCTTAACCGGAAAGCCATACAGCTTTAAAGATATTGCCAACACGGATTTGTCATCAATGCCAGACGACTATCTCAGCCGTCATGTTGTTGGTGAGCGCATTCCAGGACTGGGAATGAGTCGATCCTATATGAGCGGCATGGTGCACCCAAACACCTTGTCGTCCACGATCGAATGGACTTATGTTTTCAAGAACGACTCCAAACTCAAAGAACAAGAGGCCCGAGCTGAAATAGGTTTGCCACCAGGCGCGGTGATCACCGGATTAAAACTCTGGAAACAAGGTGAACCGATGGAGGCAAAATTTGTACCGTCAGGAAAAGCAGAAGGTTCTGACGGATTTGCCGAAGTTGGACACGACAGCCCAGCGATCGTAACTGACCTGGGACACAGTCGCGCACTACTTCACTGCTATCCAGTCGAACAAAATGAGGAATTGAAGCTGCAAATTACAATGATCGTTCCACTTCAAGCTGATGGAGAAAGGACTGCTTCACTTTCGCTACCTAAGTTTTTAGCCACCAACTTTGACTTGAATGGAGACCACATGCTCAAACTCCGATCAAGCAATAATTTGTCGAGCACTGTTAAAAATCTGCTACCCGCCTCAAGCCCAGGAGGACTGAGAGCTATATCAGGAACGCTTTCACCCCAACAGTTAGAGAATTCAAGTCTGCTCCTGACGGCTGAACGCCCAGTCGAAACAGCTCCTGTAGCTGTCTTAGATAAAATCGCAGTAAAACTGGAACAACAAGACATCAAGCTTAAGGAAGCAAAAGCCAGAAAAAATGCCGCTAGAAATCATCAGCAAGAACAAGTTGTAGTAATGATTGACGGTTCCAAAGGGATTCAAAGTCAGTTCGAAAGCTTGCGCAAAGTTATGGCAATGAAAGTGGGTGGCAAGAGTGTTAATGGACGAATCGTCAAAGGAAAATTTAAAGCGGTTCCAGCAAAGTATGTAGTTGAGACGGTTGTGCAAACAGCGGCACCAGCTCCAAAAGAATTGGTAATAGTGGTTGACGGTTCAGCCACAATGAAAACTCACATTAAAGAACTGACGAGAGCATTGAAACTCTTACCCCAGGGAATACCCACGCACGTAATCGTTGCATCGCAAGAGCACCCTGAACTGCTAAAGCCGACATCGCTAAAAGATGCATGGGCGAAATTGGAGACTATGCAGTTTGAAGGCGGACAAGACAACCTGCAAGCAGTCGTGAGAGCATCCGAATTAGCAGGAGAAACTAAGGGAGGCGCGGTGCTCTGGGCGCATGGTCCACTGCCGGTATTAAATGAAGAAATCTATATCATGCCCTCATATGTAGCGGTGCCATCATTTTATGAATTGCCACTGGGCAGCGGTGAAACCGACACATATGACTTTTTCAAAAATCATACGGAAATTGGACCATTTACTCAAGTGCCTCGAAATACAACGGAAGTAGTAAGCGATCTAGGCGCATTCTTCTCGAAATGGAAGCTTGATCAAAGTGGATACGCTGTAACGCTAAGCCAAACAACAGCTAAGCCCGAAGCGAGCGTGACAGGATCGCCAGATGAGCAGCGTGAGTTGCTGTTATTGCATGCGCATAAGCAAATCAGCGAGTACCTGACTACACGACACATAACCAAAGCTTCTCGCATTGCTGTTGCATATGGACTGGTTTCTCCAGTCAGCTGCGCCATAGTGCAAGACAACAATATCGATAATGCTGATAATGCTGAAATTCCAAATGACGTATTCAACACAGACGAAGCCCAAGCTGACAAAGACGACTTCAAATCAGAGAATGCTGGCACCCAAAACGGTAACAACGCCGCAGAATCCGGTCCAAATAGTGAGTCAGGAGGTGACTCGACCCCAAACCTGGACACGGACCAAACTAGCCAGTCAGACAACGAGGATTCTACGAGCACCAAAGGGGCAATTATACAAGGGGCAACAAATGGCACCATCGGTGAGACCACATATGTCACAGGAGTAAACACAGCCGGAAATGTGCGAGTCAATAACCTCGCTAATCTCGAGGCTATGCTCAACATATTTGCCAATCTCTTGGAGGTAGGTTGCGGTTTGATCGGAGTCGTAATTGTCTTACACAGTCTGGCAAACAAGAGCTTTGCGCTCGAATTGATGGGTCGAGAACTTGAGATCTCGCAGGGTCAAAGAATCGCCGTCGGAATAGCCCTCCTTCTATTCGGACTGACTTTTCCTGGATTACTTAACTGGTTCGTTGCATCTGCACGCGACGCAAATCTGTTCAGCTAATCAGATCTCGCGGCGACGAAGGAAGGACAAACGAAGGCTGCCCTTCCTTTTGCCGTTATAAAATCTCGGTCACAAATTGACCAGGTCAAAACATGTCTCCAACACTTCGAAAAGTGTTGTGAGGCTTTCGGATAAAAAGTTCAGAGCCTATACCATCAAAATGAATTCCCCAGAGATTGAGGTCCATATTTGAGATTCAGATCAAACCGAACAGTACAAGCCATCGCAATCCTGTTGACCTATAGCGTCAGTGCTTTCTCATTCATTTCGTTTCCAGCCCTTGCCACAACGAATTCACCAATTAATGACAGTAAGAGCAAAAGCGCTCACCTTGCAAAAAGAAACCATCCTCGTGCCCCCATAGCAGAGTTCTTTTTGATTACCGGCGATCTCAGTGGTGGGGAAATCTACCTCAGCGAGCATCTTCAAAAGCATCCCAACGACGATCAGGCTAGATTCGGGCTTGGAGTCTTGCAATTCCTGCGAACGGTAGAATTACTAGGTCAGAGTTTCCATCGTTATGGTCTACGAGCGGAGGCCACCCGCGGAATCACCGGACCCATAGTCCGTCTACCTGTCCCCGATAACGATATTCCGGACACAATTTCATACGAAAAATTGCGTCAAATTTTCGACGAATTCCGCACCGGTTTGTTAAAGTGCGATTCTACGTTGGCAGAAATAGATACTGCTGATGTGAAACTGCCGCTCCATTTCAGCATGATAAAACTTGATCTGGACGGCGACGGAGTTGCCGATGAAAACGAGCGATTGTGGAGGGTATACAAACAAATCACAAGAAACAGCTCTCTTGACGAAAAGGCGCCCGATAATTCTCTAGTATGTTTTGATAGAGGCGACGTACATTGGCTGCGAGGCTACTGCCACCTCCTTGCCGCATTGATAGAAATATTTCTAGCCTACGACAGTCACGAAACTTTTGAACACGCGGCCCACCTTGTATTCAAAAAAGTTGAATCACCTTACAAGTTTTTAGCTTACTCAACTCAATTTCACAACTTTCGCAACAGCGATGCGAGCCTTTTCGACATAGTTGCTCTGGTCCATTCAATCCATTGGCAGGTAAGTGAACCCGAACGAATGAAATCAGCGTTGAATCACCTAGAATGCGTAGTCGATCAGAGTAATATCTCCTGGCGTTGGATAATGGCTGAGACTGACGATGATCACGAATGGCTGCCGAATCCGCGTCAGACTGGCGTAATAAAAAATGCCAGGGTCACCAACGAAATGGTCATCGCATGGGGACAGATTATGAGGGAGGCTGACGGCATACTACGTGGAGATATTTTGATCCCATTTTGGAGATCCAAGAGCCAAGAAGGTATCAATGTGCGAAAGGTTTTCTTGCAGCCAACCACACTCGATCTTGTCTACTGGGTCCAGGGCACCGCTGCATTACCATACCTGGAGAAGGGAAGATGCACCGAACCAAAACTATGGAATCGACTGATGGATGCTTTTGGACACAATTTCCCGGGATATGCGCTCTGGTTTAACTGACAAAACGGAATGGAGATGAGACTTAGCAAAGCGATATCGGTTTACACTCAGTTCAGCTCTTTGTAAAGCGATATCGCTTTACCCAGGATTCAGCACTTTCTAAAGCGATATCGGTTTGCTGCGCCTGCCACCACTAACAGAGGATCTGCCAGGTCGAAATGACGAAAGCAGCTGCTAAAAAGCCAAGCTGAAAAGACAAACCACCGACATCGTTAAGAACGGTGTGGAAGACGCAAAATGGAAAGAAACGGGCAAATAATCCGTCATCTGTGTAAACGGTTCACGGCTGGTAGCACAACTTACGTGCTGCCAGCTTTCATATACAAGTTGAGACGGCGAATTCTATGGCAAACTAAACGGCTGCTGCGATCACAATCCAGTGTTCCTCATTCAAAGACTCCGAATTCCGAGCCGCGAACGATTTCAAGAGACTAATCATGGCATGCATAGCCTGGTATCGTAGTGAGATAGCTGTTCAGTGGGAACAGCGTCGTTCTGGGTAACCGATTCAGTATGAACAAGGTGTTTTCGCTAACAGCATTCGGATGGGGAGTCATCCTCATCGCCCTGTTCTTCTACACGGATTTGCTTCTACCCGCAGTAAACCAGAATTCCGATTACTTAATGACGTTTTACACCGCGGGAGAATTGGTTAGAGAAGGAAAAGTCAGCCAGCTGTATCCGCCCGCAGATGCTGGCACCTTCGTCGACACAGCATTCGACAAGGCCGCTCACGTTGTACTTCCCCTTTTGCCTGCAAGAGCAACTGCCGAATACATGTATATGCCTGCCATTGCAGTTTTTTTCGTCCCGCTCAGCTTACTAAGTCCAAGCATCTCCTTACTTGTCTGGCAACTTATCTCACTAGCATCTTTAGCAGTATGCACTACTCTTTTCACATCGAGATTTAGCAACCAAGATCCTGATAGCGCCCAACAAATTGAGAAAACGGACGGGTCTCCTAAGAATTTCATCGCCGGACTAAATGAGAAATCTACGGACCATGAGTTAGCAAAATCATCTCCGGCACCAGTACCACCAGAGTCAGCAAAGTCATCACCGGCATCAGCATCAGCGCAAGTACCTTCAGAATTAACCGAATCATCCGCGGTATTGCAAGCTGAAACAGCCAAATCAAGCACCAGTAAGGGAGCACACAATCTAACCGCCTCAGCATTTTGGTTAGCACTAACGCTGGTGCCATTAGCAATCTCGATCTGGATTGGTCAAATCAGTGTCGTTTTTGGTTTACTGCCGTTCATGGCCGGGATGTTTTTTGTTCTCAGGAAAAAGGATTTGCTGGGTGGGTTGATCTGGGCGCTCACAATCATCAAGCCACAATTTTTAGTGCCTGTTCTGATGATCACAACTGCACTCGCTATCTCCAGGCGCATTAAACCGCTGGCTGGAGTTATCGGCGGAATTGCGATGTTCTCGATTTTGAACGTAGCAGTCTTCTCAATGACCGTAATTGGACAGTGGTTGACGACATTGAAGCTGGCTGAAACTGTTTACTCAGATTTGAAGTTCGGAGTTGCGCAACATATCGCTACCAGTTTGCCACGAGCCATTATTCTCCTGCTACCAGTGTCACAACACCCTATAGCCAAACCCATTATCTATACGGTGTCAGCGATACTTGGTGGCATAGGGCTATATTTTTGTATCAGAGTCATGAAGTCTAAACTAGCAGATTGCAACAAACTTGCGATTGCGACTGTTATTTGTATCTTTGCGACGCCGATGATCGTTCCGCACGTTTTCTTTTATGACTACACGATGTTCATCGCTGCTGGCTTCATGGTTTATGCTCTAAAATGGGCGCCTGAGCTCGGTTTCAGGCTAAAGTCACTGCTCTGGTTGGGTTGGGCTTTAACCAATGCATACGCGATAATTCTCTTCACCAACAAAAATTTCGCCGTTCCTATTCTGTTCGTATTGTTAATGCTTGAACTTTATCGTCGAGCGCTAGTGTGCGCCAAGTTAGCACTGAATGATATTGGATCTGAATAGTGACCTGAAGATAAGAACTTCATATTCACTGTCCCCCTAAAATTTCCTCTCAGCGCGTAAGTCACTGGTAATCCCGGTGCCACCAACTGTGGTGATACGAGCATTATGTTCACGTCAGAGGCTAAATCATCAGAGTTGCAAATCTAGCGACCACATGGCAACACCATATCTGGTGACAGTCGTCAAGGAGAACAATTTTATATTCGGATTAATATGAAAAACAACTTTCTCATAGCTTTCTGTCATATAATGACAACGCTTAGAAAAGGGATTGTCAGTTCAGGTATCAAGGCATCTCCATGGGCGTAATTGTCAGATCGAGCCACCAGCTGGCCGATGCGACGTACGTACGCATCACAAAAAGTCGTAATTGACTGCACTTACGCGGGTCCGAATGTTTTTTCCGTCCATTGCAAAGCGAACCAATCTGAGTTACCTCTCATCTTTGCATACCAATTTCAAGAAATTTGTGTCCCTTAATGTTGCTGCCGCAACGTTACTGACAACCGCATTCATTTACTCGAGCACACCGGCTAAGGCACTCGAAAAACCTTCACTTTCCACTACGATAAACGCCGGCATTCAAGTTTACGAATGGAAAACGAAATTAGCACGCCCGCGAGGCACTGTTCTCGCTGTTCATGGAACAACACAGCAAGCAGGCTGTTTTGAAAGTCTTTCTCATTACCTCAACGACGCTGGTTTCAACGTCGTGGCCATGGACTTGAGAGGACATGGTCGCTCTTATTTCTCTCACGATCCACACAATGCGCGCCACGAAGTCAGCTACACAAAAAGCGCCGAAGACCTGTCCAGAGTCTCTAAGCACATCAAATCCCTTTCGCCCAGACTGCCGCTATTCTGCATCGGTGAAAGCGTCGGCGCAGCCGTTGTGGTGCGTGCGGCCAGCGAGCATCCAGACCTGTTCGATGGAATTATCCTTGCAGCTGCCGGCACCAGTCCTCACTTTTTCAGTTTCGACGCCGGCATGATTGCACACGATCTCGTCAAAGGTTTGTCTGACCTGGATCGCCCATTAGATGTCGCTGATTACATTCGCAAGTACTCCTCAGACGATCCTCGTATCACGAAAGAAATGGTTGATGATCCGCTTTCGCGGACTATGTTGACCGGCAAAGAAATTTTGCAGACTGGAGCATTCATTCACAAAACGCCCCATCAGGCTAAGTTGTTGGCGTCAAACATTTCTGTTCTGCTCATCAATGGCAGCGAGGATGGAATTGTCAAAGCTGAGTCGACAGAAACGATTTTAAATAACATTCGCTCCCGAGACAAAAAACTCGTAAACGTTCCAGGGTGTGGGCACGTTCTACTGGGTACTTCATACTTGAAGAAAGCAGTCGTCAGTTCCGTCACAGACTGGCTAATTTACGAAACAGACTCGAGCCAAACAGCATCTCTGCATAAACATATTCAATAGAATCGATTGTGCCATACCATCCATCGGAAGCCAGCGTCGATCTTCAGAGAACTTCCTCGTACTACACCTTAATCAAAGCCGCAAATACGATCGGCTACTTTTTCCTGCTTCACTTAACCTGGCGATTCGTGACGCACCGCCTGGACTGGCAATTATCGACAGGATGCGTAGTGCTCAGCGCAGGTTGGCTCATACTTACTCGCATCAAAGTAGATCATTTATTGCAAACCTATTTTGATGTGTTATCACGCATCGAATTACAATTGCCGGTGGTACTGGGTTTAGTGCTGGGAATAATGGCACTTATGGCACACGCCTACCATCCCATCGTCCACGCAATTGCGATAACAGAAATGGCGTTTTGGGTATGGCTCTGGACGCTCTATCGCAGGAACAAAGCCAAATTCAAGAAGCAAGGTTATGGTCCTGTTCCCCTAAACACCTGGGTCAACCCACCTGCAGACCTATTGAAGCCAGGGGACCTTATACTCACGAGCGGAAATATAGCGAAAGAATTGCATGAAAGTGTGGGGCATGCCGAGATGGTGTTGAAAATGCCGAACGGGGAAAAGATGCTGTTTAGTTCTTACATGGACAAAGGAACTTGCTTTCATCCCCTCGAAGATCTGACAGGACCAGCTTACAAAGGACATTACGTAGCGCTTCATCTAAAACAACCATGGTCGGAAACACAAGCCGCAAAGGCTACCGAGATTGCTGAATCAATGGTGGCACTGGATAAGCAATGGGCTGCTGAAGAAAACATTCGCGTATCAAAAAGAATTGCCATTCTGCCAATTCCCGAAGAATGGAAAGCAAAGTTACGTCGAACATTCCATGCCAGTGGATACGACTGGTTTGGAACGTTCATGGGACGTGTCGCCGACAATCGATGGACCTGCATTGGTGCCTGCGTGGAACTTTACCAACGAATGGCAGTCCCCATTAATCAATATGGAACTGGACTGCTCGGAGTAGGCACAACTATTTTCGATCCAATTTTACCGGTAAGATTCCTGGCTGACCCTGCATTGGAGCTGATCACCAAAAACGAACAGCTCAATCAAAAGGCGATGATCTCAAAATGATGTTGTGAACAAATGCCATAGGGCGATGATCGCAAGATGATGTTGTGAACAAATGCCATACACCCACATCTGTGATCATCAAGTTGGCCGCTTGCAGCCTATAACGTCAGTGCAATCACAGCTTTCTGAGCGTGCAATCTATTTTCAGCTTCGTCGAAAACGACAGACTGGGGACCATCCAGAATCTCGTCAGTAATCTCATGTCCACGGTGCGCTGGTAAACAATGCATGGCAATAGCATCGGGCTTTGCCTTTGCCATCAAACCTGCGTTAACCTGAAATCCATCGAAATCTTTGAGACGTTTCTCTGTCTCATCCTCCTGCCCCATTGAGACCCAGGTGTCCGTGTAAACTGCATCAGCATCTCTTACTGCATCTGCGGGATCGTTTGTAAGCACAATTTTCGACCCCGTCCCGCTGGCGATCGACAGAGTCAGTTCCCACAGCTCTTTTATAGGTTCATACCCAACGGGACAAGCGATCGAGAAGTGCATGCCTATTTTTGCAGCGAACAACATCAGGGAATTGACGACATTATTGCCATCACCCACGAAGGCAAGCTTCAATCCCTCCAATTTGCCTTTATGCTCCTGGATCGTAAGGAAATCAGCAAAGGCCTGGCACGGATGCTCCCGATCGCTTAAACCATTAATCACCGGAATGTTTGCATGCGCGGCCAACTGCAAGACCGTATCATGATCGAACGTGCGAGCCATTATCCCGTCCAACCAACGATCTAAATTCTTCGCTACATCTGGAACCGATTCACGCAATCCGAGCTGACCTTCAAGATAGATGGCATTACCACCGAGTTGAGTCATGCCGGCTTCGAAAGTGACTCGCGTACGCAGTGACGGCTTCTCGAAAAGCATAGCCAGGGTCTGACCTTTGGCAAATTGCGTTTGCGTACCGTCAAACTTATTCGACTTCAAATCGTGAGCAACCTGCAACACCAACAGCAACTCTTCTTTCGACAACTGTTCTATACCGATGATGTCTCGACCTCTAAGCTGGTCGGAGGCAAAAATGTAATTGAGTGGAGAACGTCCCTGTGGCGCAGACATTCTTTGAGAGCTTTGCATGGCGTTAGCCCCACTACCAACATTGTTCACCATCGAATCTACTCCTGTTCTAACTGATTGCCGCCAAATATCAAGAAAAGTCCCCGGCTACAAGAACTGAGGATTCTGCCATTTACTTAGTCTTTTTCGTCGTCGATTTAGTTGTTGACTTGGAATTGACGACCTTAGTATTCCCGGTCTTTGCAGCACTCTTTTGATCAGCACTGCTTGCACCACCGGCAGCACCGGCAACACCGGCAGCACCGTCAGGACCAGCAGCAGCACCACTTGCGGTAGCACCTGTTTTCTGTGATGAACTGCTCAAATCTTCATTGAATTTCGTAGTTAATTTATCGAGTTTGGCTATCTCGGCATCCGGATATCCTGCCCGACCCGCAGACGCTTCAACCGAGCGCAACTCGGAAAGTCGTGTTCGAAAGGTCTCTGCCTGAGCAGTCGTGAGCCAACCTTTTGTCACACCCATATCTATTTGACCGGCATAGTTGTCGAAGCGCTGCTTGTACTTGAACGCATAGCCTTTTATTGTCGCTTCGGTTGTAGTTGATGAACTGGAGGAACTGGAAGAAGCGGCACCCCCAATCTGCGCCAACGCATCATTGACGCACAACCCTCCCACAAGTCCAGACACGAGAAACAAATATCCGATATTCACAATCTTCATAACAACCCTCCTTAATCTAGTTTCGTGTGGCGAAGGCGCTGGAAAGTGTTACTCAGCGGCTGCTTGAGTCCACATAGTCGAGCTAGAAACGGTGACCAGAATAGCACGGTTGAACAGGACGAAAAAACCGTTGTCAATGAACCTTTCAGTTAAGAATCCCAACAAAGCTCGAAAACCTCATCAGCGCACACGACGAGCTTCGCTTATGTCTGTCTGTCCATCTATCTGTCCATCCGTCTGTCCATCCGGCTGTCCGTCAGTCTGTCCATCCGTCTGTCCGTCAGTCTGTCCATCCATCTGTCCGTCAGTCTGTCCGTCCGTCTGCCTATCAATCATTGTGAAAAGTCGGCATCGTCGCAAATATTGAAACATCCAACGAATCAGTAGACTGGTTAGATTCCAGTTCGGGCAGAGCATCCGGATGTTGCAGTTCCGGCAGAGCATCCGGATGCTGCAGTTCAGCCAGTGGCACCACTTGCCAGAACTGCGCCAGGTAAGCAGCCCAGTTCTCCAAAATCATCTTCGCCCTCAAACTTCCTGTAAACGACAGGTGTTCCTCAAGAAGACGCTTCAACGATGCTGCAGCCGCTGAAGTCAGACGCTGGATACGCTTTCCTTCATCCGCATTGAGAAGTGCTTCTACCGACTCCTGTTCATCCAACACATAAGCCAATCCGCCGGTCATGCCAGCTGCGAAATTACGACCAATCGGACCCAATATAACTACGGTGCCACCAGTCATATACTCACAGCAGTGGTCGCCTGCACCTTCGACAACCGCCGTGGCACCTGAGTTTCGAACAGCAAATCTCTCACCAGCCTGGCCGGCTACATACAATGCACCGCCAGTAGCACCATACAAGCAAGTGTTGCCGACCAGCACATTTTGCCAGGAATTGTATTGCACACCAGGAGAAGGCTTAATGGTGATTAGGCC
The DNA here is from genome assembly GCA_003963305.1 of Candidatus Melainabacteria bacterium. Taxonomy (NCBI): domain Bacteria; kingdom Bacillati; phylum Candidatus Melainabacteria; species Candidatus Melainabacteria bacterium. Next base: position 28,737 of record RXJR01000028.1, read on the forward strand.
ACCGTTCATCCCTTTTCCGACATAGTCATTAGCTTCGCCAGTCAGTTCCAGGCAAACGTTGCGTACATTGAATGCACCAAAACTCTGCCCGGCAGCTCCCGTAAATTTCAGATCGATTGAACCCTGAAATCCATCATTACCCCAGCGACGCGCAATTTCGCCAGAGATTCGGGCTCCAACAGTCCGATCAGTGTTGATTATCGGATAGCTCTTACCGGCTCTCTGTTGATTTTCTATGGCATTCTTAACATCCTCATCGCCCAGTATGCAGTCATTAAGCGTCAAGACACCAACAGAATTGACAGAATCGACTGAATTGGCGGAGCGAGACTGCTCCAACTGACTGGCAGTGGCATGCCTGAGTAAGCAATCAAGGTCAAGCACAGCTTTCTTGCCCAGAGAGGAAGCGTCGCGAGGCTGCAGTAAATCAGTGCGTCCTACCACCTCAGCGATAGATTTGTAGCCCAGTTGCGCCAGAGTCATGCGCACTTCTTCGGCTATGAAAAGGAAAAACTCAACAACCGGTTCAGGAGTTCCAGGGAATTTTTTACGCAGCGATTCCTTTTGACTGGTTATACCGACCGGACAGTTATTGGTATGACAGACGCGAGCCATGATGCACCCCTCGGCAATCAAAGCAATTGAGCCAAATCCGAATTCATCGGCGCCCAGCATGGCAGCAGTCACCACTTCCCATCCGCTTCTCAAACCGCCATCAACACGCAGTCTGACACGTTCTCTGAGCTGATTAGCACGCAAAACCTGATGGGTTTCCGCCAGCCCTAGCTCCCATGGAACACCAGCATTTTTGATTGACCCGAGCGGCGAAGCCCCGGTGCCACCATCGTGCCCGGAGATCTGGACAATATCCGCATCTGCTTTAGCAACCCCGGCAGCAACTGTACCAATGCCGATTTGCGAAACCAGCTTCACCGATATTTTTGCCCTGTTATTCACCTGACGCAAATCAAAAATCAGTTGAGCCAGGTCCTCAATTGAATAGATATCATGATGCGGTGGTGGCGAAATCAGAGACATATTCGGCTTAGCACGCCGCAGCCAACCAATATATTCAGAAACTTTATGCGCAGGCAATTGCCCACCTTCACCAGGTTTAGCGCCTTGTGCAATCTTAATTTCAAGCTGTTTCGAGGTGACAAGGTATTCAGGAGTAACACCGAACCGAGCCGAAGCAACCTGACGAATAGCAGAAGCGGCGTGATCGCCTTCTTTCAATGCGAACAAACCCGGGAAATCAGGACTGGTACCATCAGGTTGTACATTCTTGATTGGATAATAGCGATTGGGATCCTCACCACCCTCACCTGAATTAGACATAGCGCCTAAGCGGTTCATAGCGATCGCCAGAACCTCATGCGACTCTTTAGACAAAGCACCTAGCGACATTCCACCAGTGCAAAACCGATGCACAATTTCCTGCACCGATTCGACTTCATCCAAAGCGATTGGTTGCCTATCTGACTTGAACTCGAGCAAATCACGCAGCGCATAAGGATCGCGCTCCCGAACAAGCTCTGAGTACTTGCGGAAATTATCTTCCTTCGAGACATCGCGAGCACGTTTAGTCAATCCCAAACCGGCATGCAAGGCGCGCACGAGTTCGGGATTATTGCCGTGATATTCGCCACCGTTGCGATAAACCATATTTCCGAAATCTTGAACGGCCGGATTATCACCAAAAGCCGTTTCATGGAAACGCAAACATTCCCTCGCGATATCCTCGAATTCCAGTCCGCCCAATCTGGATGTGGTGCCGTTGAAACAACGCTCGATCACCTTTGGACCGAGCCCAACACACTCGAAAATCTGCGCACCGATGTAACTCATGAGCACTGAAATGCCCATCTTGGAAATTATTTTGAGAATGCCTTCTTCAGCAGCCTTGACATAATTGAGTTGCGCCTTGTGCACCGACAAACCGATAAACGGTGCCACCTTTATGTTAGGTTGGTCGGTACCAATATACTTGGCTTCGTTCACCAGAGCTTGAATTGGTCCGCTGAAATACCAGTCGCGCACAGTTTCCAGAGCCAGATATGGACAGATCGCCTGCGCCCCATAACCCAATAAACAAGCAAAATGATGAGTGCTCCAACATTGCCCTGTCTCAATAATGAGCGAGCAATTCAATCTCAATCCTTCACGTATCAGATGATGGTGAACAGCACCTACTGCTAGGAGTGATGGTATTGCTGCTTGCCTGGCATTGACTCCACGATCGTTCAGTATAAGAATCGTCTTTCCATCACGCACCGCATCGACGGCTTCAGAGCAAATTCGCGTTATGGCGCCCTCAAGATCTGCACCGTCAACGTCGAACAGCAAGGAGATGCGTCGACACGAATAATCCGAACCAAGTGAATCCAAGCTTTCCAATTCCAACTCATTCAGAATGGGAGTGGTCAGATGTAGAGCCTTAGCGGCAAATTGAACAGGATGAAGAAGATTGGTGCGTCGACCCAGATACGTGTCAAGAGACATCACCAACTTCTCACGCAGAGGATCGATAGGCGGATTAGTCACCTGCGCAAATCGCTGCTTGAAATAATCAAACAAAACGCGGGGCTGGCGCGATAGCACCGCCACCGGTGTATCATCTCCCATTGAGAAAATCGGCTCATTAGCGGTTTGTGCCATGCCACCAACAATGTTGAATATATCCTCTTTGCCGTAGCCAAAAGCGAGCTGCTCTTGTAGCAACTGCTCCGCTTTTATGGCTCGGTCCGGACGACTGAACTCCTGCCGAACAAGAGTTTTGCGCTCTGCTTTGATCCATTCGCCGTACGGATGTGCCCGGGCGACCGCTTCCTTGACCTGCCAGTTCTTTTTGATTTCACCCGTATCCAGATCGACAACAATCATCTGTCCAGGACCAAGTCGCCCCTTCTCAATCACAGCTTCAGACTGAAAGGGCACCACGCCAGTTTCCGAACTGAGGATAAAGGAACCATCAGACAAAATAGTGTAACGAGCTGGTCTGAGACCGTTTCGATCCAGAATTGCACCAGCTGTTCTTCCATCGGAATAGACAATTAGCGCCGGACCATCCCAGGGCTCTTGCAGAGCGCTGTGATAATCATAGAAATCTACGATTTCAGGATAAGCGTCGAGGGCCGGCTGATTTCGATAAGCCTCAGGCATCAACTGCATGAGCGCCGCTTCGGGCGAATGTCCGGCATTAACCAGCATCTCCAGCGCATTATCAAGGTTGCCTGAATCGGAGCCGGCATTGCTTATAACAGGCTGTAAATCCTGCTCACGACCAAAGTATGCGGGATGCTCGAGCACCGGCTCGCGAGCACGCATCCAGGTACGATTGCCCAGTAAAGTGTTAATCTCGCCATTGTGACCCAGCATACGAAACGGCTGCGCAAGCGCCCAACGCGGAAACGTGTTGGTGCTGAATCGGCGATGAAAGACAGCAAAATTCGAAATGTAGAGCGGATTCTGTAAATCGAGATAGAAATCGCGCAATACCGACGAGCGCACCATCCCCTTGTAGACGATTGTTTTTCGTGAAAGGGAGGCGATATAGAAATCATCGCAACCGTCCTTAAGACGAATAGAATTGATCAAGCGCTTGCGAGCGATCATGAGGCGGCTATCGAAATCAGATGAGCTGGCGGCCTCGAGCTTGCCCACAATTACCTGCAAAATTGTCGGACACGTAGACAGAGCCAGTGGACCAAGCACTTCGCGCCTGACGGGCACATCTCGCCAACCTAGAATGGTGAGACCTTCCTCTGCAAACAGTGCTTCCGTATCACGTCGGCAGGAATCTTCATATCCAGGCGGAAGGTAAACGACACCAACCGCTCCGACGTCCTCACTTTTGTACCCATCCAACTCGAGTAGTTGCCACGGAATAGCAGTCAAAATACCAGCGCCATCACCAGTGTCACGATCGGCACCGCAAGCACCACGATGCTCCATACAAGCAAGCGCTGACAAGGCTGACTCCAGAACCTCATGGGTGAAACGCGGTCTGTAGATAAGACCAACGCCACAAGCATCACGCTCGGAAAGTAACGGATCAAAACACTGATGTGAATCTGACATGGAAAGTATTTTTCTCAAACTAGAACGACTGGTTGATCAGGCGCTCAGGAGTTGCCTTGACATTATCGAGCCTGACCAACACGGCGCCACCAAGAGCACCAATGGCACTGGCATCGTGGTAAGCCTCCTCGCCATGTGCATGACGGTCAAGCCCCTCTAGCTCCTCTCTCAGCCCGGCGCGTATAGGCATAACCATTCGCACGAAAGCAACAAGTAGAGCAGAAAATACGCCCGTATAGACAACGGTTGCAGACACAGCCATCAGCTGCACAACGAGAAGATGAGCATTACCGTAGAGAAGACCATCTGCACCGGCAGGATTCACCGCCTTAGCGGCAAAAATTCCGGTCAACAGTGCGCCACACATGCCACCAACACCGTGGCAGGCAAAGACATCGAGTGTATCGTCAAGAGCAGTTTTTGAACGCAACTGCAAAACGGCAAATGAAACAACGGCTGTGAGAACGCCAATCAGAAGAGCCGCCCAGGGATAAACAAAACCTGCGGCCGGCGTGATACCAACCAAACCGACTACTGTCCCGGTGGCGGCACCTACCGCGGTCGGTTTACCGCTGCGCACGCTTTCAACGACCAACCAGGTTAGCATGGCGGCGGCAGCGGCAATATTGGTATTTATGGCAGCTAGAGCTGCTATTCCGTTGGCGGCGAGGGCCGAGCCGGCATTGAAACCAAACCAACCAAACCAGAGCAATCCCGAACCCAGCAGAACAAAAGGAACATTATGTGGCACCAGTGCAGCACGTCTGTGATCGTGACGAGCCCCAAGCAGCCAGGCGCAGACTAGCGCCGCTATACCAGCGGTTACATGCACGACTGTGCCACCTGCGAAATCGAGCGCGCCCAGACTTCTGATCCAACCGCCTTCTCCCCAAACCCAATGTGCCACGGGCGCATAGACGATGAGCGACCACAACGAAAGAAAGAGCAAATATGCCGTAAACTTCATGCGCTCGACGATCGCACCAGATATGATGGCAGGCGTGATCGAAGCAAACATGCCTTGAAACAATGCAAACACGAGGGCAGGAATAGTACTTGCGTATGCTATCGGCGTGCTACCGACGTTGTTAAAGAGAGCGAATGTCAAACCACCCAAAATAGCGTTGCCCGGTGCAAATGCTAGAGAGTAACCCAGTAACATCCAGATCAGCGCGCCAGTTGAAATGGCAACGCAGGTCATCATTAAAGTGTTCAGTGCATTCTTGCGCCTCACCAACCCGGTGTAAAAGAATGCCAACCCGGGACTCATCAAAAAGACAAGGGCAGCGCTAGTAAGCATCCAGGCTGTGTCGCCCGTAGAAATTTCCATTATTCCTCCACTTAAGCAGGGTCCACAGACTGAGTCTGCAAAGTCAACGGAATAGGAAGAAGGGCATGATTGTCCTCATCCCCCGTTCTAATCCGTACGACGCGCTCAATTGATTGAACGAAAATTTTTCCATCGCCGACCACACCAGTCTGTGCGGAGCGCAAAATTGTATCGATAGTCTTATCGACTAAATCATTGGGAACAGCAATTTCGATTTTTACTTTTTCGACGAATTCGAAAACTACGGCGCTGCCTCTATATTGCTCTACCGTGTCCTGCTCACCACCATGTCCGAGCACTGTGCTCAACGACATCCCCGTGATGCCCTCGCGAAACAATCCTGTTTTGACATCTTGCAATCGCTCGGGGCGAATGATGGCAGTGACCATCTTCATAGACGACATCCACATAGACAGCATGAACATAGGCAGCATGAACATAGACTGGATGCAGATCGACAGCATACAGATAGACAGCATGCAGATGGACGGTACACAGAAATAGCTGCTGAATCATACAGCTGCTCGAAAGCATTCATAGTAAAACCGCCCACTGTGACAGCGTAGTGCACACTTTCTTCTCCAAAGGACATCAGGCCAGCCCTTTGCCCTCTCGGGAAATGGCTCGACCTCACAACTTCGATTATATGTAGAAATGATTAAGATGCAAGCCTTTGTTAAGTGCGACACCAGGTTCACATCTCAAGAAGCAGGGATCCTTTTGTATATATCACGACCAACACAACCGTGTTGAGAATTGCTTGCGACGAGAGCAAATACAGCATCGTCAGCGAGTTCCAACAAGGTAGGGCGGACCTGGTCACACACCATATGCGACACCACTGCAGCACAGGGTCAGCAAACGTTACAAGTTTGCTTCACATTTACATTTAAAACGAAAAGAGGCTTCAAAGTTAATTTAGTCGTGCAAAACGGCTTAACCAGCCACTTCAAGCAGGTGATTCGATTCTACCCAACGACGACACTCAACCATGTCGTCATGCATATACCTGTCATCTTCAAAGGAAGTCGAAAGGCGACTCTGCATCCATTCATACGCAGACTGCGTGCAGGCACCGAGTCGAGGATGTCCAAGCGCCTCCTGAGTAAGACCTATAGCCTGATTAGCTAGAAGAAGTTCGACCGCGACAATCTGTTTGACGTTCTCAATAATGCGCAATGCTTTTCTAGATGCCCAGGTACTATTCGACACGTGGTCTTCAACATTTCCTTTTGCAGGAATGGAGTCGACGCTTGCAGGCATGCTCATGGTGCGGTTTTCCATAACAAGAGCAGCCATGGAACATGTCACTACTGAATATCCAGTGTTAATACCAGCATCGCGACCGGCCAAATTTGCAGGCACGCCCAGACCCATGATCGGATCGATCAAGCGAGCCAGACGGCGCTCCGAAATGCTTCCCAGATCAGTCATCACCATAGCGAGAAGATCAGCTGCCTGAGCCAGATATTGCCCATGGAAGTTGCCGCCGCTGATGGCAACATATCCATCACCTTCAGGAAAAATCAGTGGATTGTCCGTGGCGGAATTCATTTCAGTACAAACGATCTGCTCAATATATCTGAGTGCATCGTAGACCGGTCCATGCACTTGCGGCGTGCAGCGATAAGAGTACACATCCTGTACTCGTGGAGGCTGATTGTTTGGACTGCCCCTATCTGGACCAGACATCGTGATCTGGCGGCTCTTCTCCGTGCAACGTTGGCTGCCAGCCAAAAGTCTGCGCAGATTTTTGGCACATTCGACCTGACCATAATGACGGCGAGCTTTATGAACACGCTCATCGAATGCGGCAGTCTCTGCGCGAATAGCCTCCATCGACATTGCCGCCGACAAATCAGCATATCCCAGCAGTTGCTTCGCTTCAGCCAAAGCAAGACAAATAACTGCCAAACTGGCAGTTGAACCGTTTATCAACGCGACGGCATCCTTCGCTTCAAAAACGAAATCAGCCTCTGCTCCTGCCTCAATCCATGCCCTATCTGCGCTGAGAATCTTTCCTCCATACTCGACCTGAGCATGAGGATCTCCCATCAAAGCTGCTGACAAATATGCAAGCGGTGCCAGATCTCCACTGGCACCAACTGACCCCTGACTATAAACAATTGGATGAATGCCTGAATTGAGCATCGCCAGCAAACGCTCGATCACTATTACTCGTGGACCGGAGAAGTTGGAGGCAAAAGCATTTGCTCGCAGAAGCATCAGCGCTCGTACTACTTCGCGTGAGAACGGTTCACCGCAACCAGCCGCATGCGAACGAATAAGATTAGCCTGAAATCTGGACACTTCTCTGGTCGGAATGCGCGTGTTCTTTAAATTGCCGACACCGGTGTTGAACGAATAGATCAACGGCGCATCGTCTCGCAACCAATTTGACTCGATGAAATCGCGCGTCTTTTGCAGACTGGCTGCCGACTGCTCAGAAAGTTTCACTTTCACCGATGGTTGAGTCGCGACAACGATAACGTCTTCAAGCGAGAGACTGCTTCCATCAATCGTCAAAGTCGATGGTGTCATATCTGGTGCGCGCTCACGAATGCTTCAATCGTGCCAACTGCTCTTGACCGAATTTGACCATCTCGTTGCGTTGCGGGAAATCAGGAGATTTTTTGGCATTTTCAATCGCCTGTTTATAATTCTCTTTGGCCCGACGATAATCATTAGCGTTGAAATAAACGGTGGCATTGTTGAAATATGCAGCAGCAAGTTGCATGCGCAATTGACCAAGTGCCTGCTCCGATTGAGGCGCCGCAAATCTGGCTACCAAACCCTTCTGTGGCTTCGAAAGTTGGTCAAGCGACTTGTTCAAAATTTCGATTGCCCGTTCGTTCCACATCTGCGATTCTTTGATGTTGCCCAGACCTTGCTGCGCAAGACCAGCAGTAAAAGCGATGGTTCCTAAGTTTGTCTTCTGTTTTTCGTCGTTGACATAAAAATCCCACTCACTTTGAGACGCTGCTAATGCCGCCTCGTACTGACCACGATTGACCTGACTCTGGACGAGTGCTGTGGTCAACCACGGGCTGCCACCGGGCAAAACCTTTCTCAGCCATGGTCCCTTACTGCCAATAGTTTCGACCATCTTCCAGGCGCCCATTCTCGATGCCAGTGCAATCGAACCAAACATGCTCATCCAGGCAATACTGCGCGCAACCAGGAAACTAGCGACAATGACAATGGCACTGACAACACACTGGAGCCAATCGATAGGCTTGGCGCTAAACGCGCTGTGAAAGTTGGTGATCCCCCAATAGAGTCCCCCTGACAGAACCACTACGGACACGACGAGCAACCCAAAGAGAAGGGCGGTGCTGAGCTGATCTCCCCTGCTGTTACTTTCGGCGGTGTTGACCGGCATGGCAGACGACTCGGGACCAACCCGTTTCGTTCGTTTCTGCTGTTGCTTCATCTGGTTCTTCATCTTCGCCATAATTGCTGTCTCTAGCCCGGTTGCAAAGTTATAACTCTGTAAATGTATCAAGCATGAGCGCTCAGATACTGAACGGACGGTAATCTAAGCAAGTATTCCTCTGGCGCGAATCGCCAAAAGCTCAAGAGAGCGCTCTTTTGCCCGGCAGCAGCCCACGTAAAATGTGCTCCATTTGAAGATATGTGTTTTTGAGGACCGACTAGACTGTCGAGCGTCCTCATTTATAAAGTGCGCAGCGGATTCGTAACCAGCGCAGCAGATTCGTAACCAGCGCAGCAGATTCGTAACCAGCGCAGCAGATTCGTAAAAAGCAGCGGACTCGTAACCAGCGCAACGGATTTATTGGCAGCGCGGAGTCAGAGGAACACTGCACAGCGGGCTCTTTGATTCCACCACCAGCTCGCTCAAAAGCGACCTTGCAAAAGCACTTTCAACCTGTGCGGTGGCCTCCGAAAGTCTTTTATGCAACGGGCAGAGGTTCATTCCATGTCCTTCGATGCCCAATGGACAGACAGTCAACTTTTCAATTGGATCGACTGCATTGACAATATCCAGAATGGAAATTTGATCGGCCTGCTTGGCCATTACAAAGCCCCCACCGATTCCTCGCTGGGAGTTGACCAATTTCGCTTTCGCCAACTGCTGCATAACCTTACTCAAATAACCAGGCGGAACTTGCGTTGCCTTCGCTATCTCCTGCCCGGTTGAAGCAGCATCCCTTATGGCAAGAAAAACCATAGCCCTGAGCGCGTATTCGGCTGTCTGCGAAATCATTTTTTACCGTTACTTTTAGGTGCCTATTAGTTCTAACAGAAGATCAGTCGAAAGGATGATTGATACTTCTCAGCCAACACTCCTATTATAGACATAAAGGTCCATTTATTGCCTGAGGTCTGAACTGGCGCGATTTATGAGCTTTAGAAGCTGAACGCGAACAATCAGAACCCAAGTTTACATCCTAAGGAGAACGTTGAATGAGCATGTTTTGTTATCAGTGTGAGCAAACGGCGCAAGGAACCGGCTGCACCTCTATGGGTATTTGCGGCAAAACCCCTGAAACAGCCACTCTGCAAGACGTAATGGTCTACATCGTCAAAGGTATCTCTCAATATGCTCACAGACTGCGCAAGCTGGGAATCCAAGATCAATCCGTCGATCAAGTAACGTTAGAGTCGCTCTTCATGACACTGACGAACGTCAACTTCGACGAAGCAGAACATATTTCGTATATAAATGAGAAGCTCACCCCGACCCTTACCAAGGTCAAATCTCTTTATCTGGCTGCCTGCAAATCTCAAAATCTCGAGCCAGAAAAGCTAGTTGGCCCGGCTGAATGGAGCGGAGAGAAATCAGGAGCAGAGCTGAATCAATTCGGCATCGCAATCGGGATTCTTGAAAGAGCCAAGAGCACGTCACCAGATGTAGTATCACTGCAAGAGCTTCTGACATATGGCGTCAAAGGCCTCGCTGCTTACGCACACCACGCACAACTGCTCGGCTACAGCGACGATGCAATTCCAGCATTCGTGCATAAATCATTCGATTACTTGTCGAGCGCCGACCAGACTATCGAAGAACTATTGCAGCTCTGCCTGGATGCCGGCAAGACAAACTACATTGTCATGCAACTTCTCGACCACGCTCATTGTCAAACATTCGGCAACCCCGAACCAACTGCAGTGCGCACAACACCCATTAAAGGGAAAGCTATCCTCGTCTCCGGCCATGACCTGAAGTCTCTCTATGAGCTCCTCAAGCAAACAGAAGGTAAAGGCATTAACGTCTACACCCACGGTGAAGTGCTGCCAGCCCATGGCTATCCGACCCTCAAAGCCTTCAAGCATCTGGTCGGCAATTACGGCGGTGCCTGGCAAAATCAAGTCAAGGAATTCGAAGCCTTTCCAGGTGCCATCGTGATGACCACTAACTGCCTCAAGCCACCGGCTGAGACATACATTGATCGCCTTTTCTCCATGGATGTAGTCGGATGGCACGGTGTTCGCAAAGTGAACAACTATGACTACTCACCAGTGATCGAAGCAGCACTGGCAGCCGAAGGCTTTCAAGCCGACGAGCCCCAAAAGGAAATAACGGTCGGCTTTGGACATGCCGCAGTTCTAGGTGTGGCAGGCAAAGTCATAGATCTCGTCAAAGCCGGAAAAATAAGCCACTTTTACTTAATTGGCGGATGCGACGGCGCCGAATTCTCACGCAATTACTTCACCGAATTTGCCGAGTCAGTACCAGCCGATGGTGTCATCCTGACTCTGGGATGCGGTAAATATCGCTTCAATTTTGAAGAATTCGGTGCAATCGACGGCATACCCAGGTTGCTCGATATCGGTCAATGCAACGACGCCTATTCAGCAATTCAGATCGCCACAGCTCTGGCCGCAGCATTTGAATGCGATATCAATGAGTTGCCGCTGTCTTTGATCATCTCCTGGTTCGAGCAAAAAGCCGTAGCAGTGCTGCTTACCCTCCTGGCCCTGGGAGTTAAGAACATAAGACTCGGTCCAAATTTACCTGCTTTTGTAACGCCAAACGTTCTCAAAGTACTCGTAGATTCCTACAACCTTATGCCAGTCGGTACGGTTAAAGGTGACTTGCAGACAATCGCTAAAGGCGCCTGATCGAATCTTAGCTCATACGGAAAGACTGCCGGTCTCGAGATCGGCAGTCTTTGCTTTTGTCCTTTTTTCGGCTGGATGAAATCACTCATTGAGGCACTCATTGGAGAAGCACTGAGAAAAAGTGCTTCTCACCTGGGCGCTCGTCTACTGAAGAACTCCTCGAAAAGCTCCGAATAGAAGGCAATCCAGGTTTTAATCGGGCAGGTCTCGTCAGCAAACGGTTGTCAGTATAGACTGGTTAAGGAGCCCATAGACCGCCCAAAACTCACAAGCTACTGAGGTTTTCCTATGCTAATGGCAGATACGATGGCGATTTTTCTTTCCGTGCTCGGGATGTTGATCGCCTGTCCAGCGCTCTGGTTGTTGTGTCGGGGACTCTGGCCAGACCTGGTCGACTATTCGAAAGCAGATTGCTCGGTAACTCTATTCAAACCGTTTCTCGTCGGGCTGCCCCTCACAATCGCCACAGTTTTCGCCGTTATCTTCCTGGGGCAATTGCCTCAACCTGGAGGCGGCATAAGCAGCCTCGCTTTGATTTGCTTGTTTATTACCTACGCTGGTTCGGGTGTAGCAGGATTGGCAACTGTTATTGGTGAGCGACTGCCTTCACCAGCTGATGCGCAATGTCCCTGGAAAGCCACCATACGTGGTGGTATCGTACTGGAGCTTTCCTATATCTTGCCTTTTCTTGGCTGGTTTGTATTGTTGCCGATTTCAATAATAATCGGTGCCGGTGCAACAACAAGGGCGATGATCAAATCACACCGGCAAAAACCAAAGAACGACAACAAAAAGGTTTCGATATCAGGTGACAATCAATTCGGCGGAACCGTCTCGGCACCGGTGTAAGCCAAATGAAGTGCGAAGATCAATTAGAACCTGAAGCGGATTCGCTGACTGCACCGACAAACATCAGTCGCAGGAACATTCTGAAGACGGCAGCATTTTTCGCAGGGGCAGCCAGTCTATCCGGCTGCGAGCATCTGGTCAGCAGCGTCACCGAAAACATGGGAGAAGTCATACCCGCGCATGTTGGCGTCTCTACTGCACACAACATAGACCCGGCATTCCACTTGCTCTCTAGAGCGGCATACGGACCCTGGCCCGGCGACATTGACCGACTCAAGAAGATGGGCACCACAGCGTGGATTGAAGAGCAACTGAACCCGGAGAAAATAGACGATAGCGCCTGCCGATTACGCAGCGGCAGGTTCGAATCAGTTCACCTCGATCCCGGAACCACATTCGAATACAAAAAGCCCGTGATCAAAGAAGAACTGATAAGACATGCTCTCTTGCAGTCTGTATACAGCAAGCGACAGTTGCATGAGGTGATGGTTGAATTCTGGACGGACCACCTCAATATAGATGTCAACAAAGGCGATTGCATTTACATGAAAGGTTCCGACGACCGCCTGGTAATTCGAAAACACGCGCTCGGAAATTTCTATGATTTGATTCAAGCATCAGCTATTTCGCCGGCCATGCTCGTTTACCTCGATGGAAATCAAAACAAGAAGGGAAAACCAGATGACATACCTAACGAGAATTATGGGCGCGAGTTGCTCGAACTGCACACTCTGGGCGTGAGTGGTGGGTATACCCAGAAGGATGTCTTTGAAGCAGCACGGTGCTTAACAGGCTGGAGAATACACGACAGCTGGCAACGCGGCAAAGTATACTTCGATCCTCAGCTTCATGATGACGGCGCAAAAGTTGTACTGGGACAAGAAATTGCTGCCGGTGGCGGCGAGAAAGACTTGCAACGACTGGTTGAAATTGCCTGTGCGCATCCGTCAACGGCAAAGCACATAGCAAGCAAGCTGGTGCGGCGATTTGTTTCGGACGATCCACCTGCATCTCTTGTCGATCAGGTCGGACAGATATTTACGAGCACCAGGGGCGATATCAAAGCTATGGTGCGCTGTATACTCCTTTCTGCTGAATTCAAGAATTCCGCAGGCAGCAAAATCAAGCGTCCGTTCCAGTACATTGTCACTTGCTTGCGCAGTCTCGGCGCTGACACGTACGCCCATTCAGAGCTAGTCGAGTATTTGACGAGAATGGGTCAGGGTCCTTTCCAATACCCCACTCCGGATGGGTATCCAGATGAACCAAAACCCTGGCTTGGCACGCTGCTCTGGCGTTGGAATTTCGCCCTCGCCCTGGTCAATAAAAAAGTTCCCACTGTCGAAGTCTCCCTTGAAAAATTGGCTTCCGCTATTTATCCAAACGCCGCCGAAGAAGTCTCAGCTGCACACCTGATGCCTCATTTTGTCGGACGTCTCGCCAGTCAATCCGAAATCGACGTTCTGCAAAATTACGTAGGAAAAACAGCCGACAAAAATGCCCACCTCTCACAGTTGGTTGGTCTGATCCTTTCATCACCTGCATTCCAGAGGTGTTAAATGTCTAAAACAAGCAGACGAACATTTCTGAAGTCAATTGCTTTTGGCAATGAAAAATCATCGCCCGCAAACGACAAGATTCTTGTCAGCATCTTTCTCAGAGGTGGCGCCGACACTCTGAACATGTTCGTTCCCTATGCCGATGCGGATTATTACAAACAGCGACCCACAATAGCCATTCCGCCGCCGCACAAATCTGAACCGAACAGGGATGCAGCGCTAAAGCTGAATGATTTATATGCTGTGCATCCCAGACTGAAACCAATCTTGCCAATTTATCAAGACGGGCGACTGGCGATTATCCAGTCAGTTGGCTCAGACAATCCCACAGGTTCTCACTTCGACACGCAAGATCAGGTAGAGCATGGCGAAGCATACGGCAAGAAACTAGGCGGTGGTTGGCTTGGCCGACATCTGAGACTGCACGGAAAGAATAATCAGACGCCACTGTCAGCAGTATCAATTGGAACAAGCATTTGCGAATCATTGAGCGGGGCACCCAACGTTTGTGCTCTCGGTTCTCTTGACGAAATCAAATTGCAAATAAAACCCGACGAGAGCCGCTCACTGCTTGACTCACTATCAGCTTTATACGGATCTGAAATAGGCATTCTTAGTGAACCGGGTAAAGAAACTATTCAGCTCTTGCATAAAGTTCAGTCAATCCATAACGGACAGTACCGACCAGAATACGATGCCGTATATGGAGACGATCAATTTTCCAGAGGCATGAAGGAAATAGCAAGATTGATCAAAGCCAACGTGGGAATGCAAGCAGCCTGTATAGACTTCGGCGGATGGGACACGCATTTCGTGCAAGGGTCTTCTGAAGGACTGCAAGCAAACAACATCGACATCTTAGGTAAAGGGCTGGCGGCCTTCGATAGAGACATCTCCAAATACCGAAATCGAGTCACCACCATCGTCATGACTGAATTTGGTCGGCGCACTTACGAAAACGGCTCACTTGGCACCGATCACGGACAGGGCTCGGCCGTAATGATCATCGGCGGCGGCGTAAAGGGCGGTAGATTCTATGGAGAGTGGACAGGTGTGGCGGACCAGGACGTAGACATCCTTGGTCCCAGTGGTCTGCGTATAAAGTATGATTATCGCGCCGTGTTGCAAGAAGTACTCAGCGGTCTTTTAAACAATCGCAATGCTCACAAAGTTTTTCCTGATCTAAGTGCACCACTGATCGGATTTGCTCCTCCAATCACTGCCTGAACTCAGTCTGTCAGTCTGCAAACTCGATTGTGGAAGGCAAAGTTGGATTCCGAAACTGTGATTGCCGCAAAAAGTCTTGCGCTTCGCCTGACTGATTAAGCTTGTGAAAGCAATACGCACGCGCGAGGTATGCCTGCCAGCAACCGGGATTGTCAACAAGCAACTCCTGTAATTCGCGATTGGCTGCCCCAATACTACCCATCTGCATTCGAATGATGGCTACGGGAATTTTGTACTGCGGATCGTTGAAATTGGCAGCCTTCATGGCAAAGGCACTTTGAAGCGCATCCTTCATCTCTTTCTCGGTTTTGTATACAGGAACCTTTGTAATTTTGCACAAATAAGCAAGGCTCAATTTGCCATCCCAGGCATCAGCAATCGCTTTCAATTTCTCCGCAGAAGGTGCAGAAGATTCAACTCCTTTTGTGGGATTGACCATGGCAATTTGATTTTCAGGCACCATCAAGCCGCCACGCCCGAGACTATCAGGCTCCAGATCGGCTAACACTGTAGGAGGAAGCGGCTCAGGCTGCGCGGGTTTAACACCCAGCACAAGATCTCTTCCTGTCCACTTGCTGCGCAAAACAGGTGTCTGCGTTAAACCGGGATGATCTTGCTTCACTTCATCAGAAATCTTTTCCTGTGCCTGTTTAAAAGCATCGGTCAAAGGCGTATTCGTACCTTTAGCTCTCAGACCCTCCAAAAGGTGTTTCGTAAAAACGCCATTGGAGTAACGTTTCGACTCCCATGATTGCTCTTCGGGCTCGCTCGAACAAATGACCATCTTGCCTGAACCTTCCGCCAGAGAGCTGGCATCGAAGTTTCCGGCGCGCATCATGCCTTTCGCGTTGGGATCGACACCACCACTATGACAGGCGTCCAAAATCAAAAGAACACGATCTGAAGCGACCCGATGTTTGATAATGCCAAGAATTTCTTGCATATCTATACTGGTCGAATACAGGTCGTCAGGATCTGAATCGTAAGTGACGACATAGTTTTTGTGCTCAATTGCATCCATTTGTGATGGACTTCCGTGACTGGAGATATAAATCACCACGAGATCGTCAGGCTTAACCATGCGAGTCAACAACTTGTTGCCCAATTCGGAACGCACGCGACGTTGAGTCGCCTTTTCATTAAGCAACAAGCGAACATGGTCAGGTGAAAAATTAGCTTCAGTCGTCAGGTATTGATAAAACGCTTTTGCATCTTCTGTGGCGTAACGCAGCTTCGGAATCTTGGCATTAGCAAACTGCGTCAAGCCTACTACAACAGCCCACTTATCACGTACGGGCCGCGTTGTATCAGAAATCGCAGCCTCGACCTGCGCGGCTGCAGGAACAATTGTCGGCGCAACCGCTGCCCCTTTACTCGCCGCCTGCGATTCGGGCGTCCGAACCGGCTGCGATGCTGCCAGACTCGACGCCGAAGCGACGGAAAGAACACCGGGAAGAAACACTGCTAGCAAAGCAACGGCGTTTTTTCGACCTTGCAACATCCCACAACCTCTGGAACCTTAACCGTGATTCCATCGGTTTTATACCCAGCCGGCCGCTCAGAATTCGGATTAAACAGCCGAGTTTAACCGTTTATTCATGGGCTTCAGGCAATATACGCACCGCTCAAATTCTGCCAAACGTTTGCCAACCCGGTGTTCTATAACTGAAATATCGAGGGAATGACCGATAAACAGAGTTCGAACTGAGAACTCATACCTTTAACACGCCTTCTACCTGAACGAGATTCTCTGGGGGACCTCATGGAAGAAACACGTCTACAAAATCAAAATATATCTATTCTGCTTGGAGAAAATCCAACGGCAGGAATGCGAATCATCAGGGCGATGCTGAAGGAAGCGATTGGCGAGAAAGCTGAGATCGCCGAAGTTGATACCTTCGCAGCTGCAGAAAAAGCTCTGGCAAACGAAAGATTCGATCTTCTATTGCTGGATATGGACTTGCCTGACAGCCATCAGCTCAGGTCCGTTGAAGCTATCCGGGCTGTTACAAAAGCACCGCTAATAGTGCTGGGAAACACAAAAGACCACACTCTAGCGCTGAACATATTAAGAGCCGGCGCCGAAGACTTTCTGTGTAAAAACTCCATAAGCGCCTGCAGTTTATCGCGTGCAATCAGCTTTGCAATCGAAAGAAACAGCACTCGCATGGGAGAGTTGGAGCGATTGCAGCTGTTAGAGCTGCGCGAAGACTTTATGCTCACCTTGACGCATGATCTGAAGAATCCTCTTCTTGGTGCCAACAGACTGATCGATTTGATTGCCGGCGGAAACACAGGCATATCGATTGAGGAACAAAGAAGCCTTCTCTACCAGATTAAAGACAGTAACGAGAGTCTTCTCGCACTAGTTCAAAGTCTCTACGAAGTTTATAAATACGAAAGAGATCTCCAACAACTGCACCTCGAAAAGACCGATCTGCTGGCAGTCGTGAATCACTATCTACGCTCCGTACGACATCTCATGGAAGACAAACGCATCGTCACGCACGTAGTAAACAATGCTCATAATGCCGTGGTTTTAGCAGATTCACTATCCATCTCGAGAGTAGTGCAGAATCTGATTGAGAACGCCATAAAATTCTCACCAATCGACGGAAGAGTGGAAATCAACCTGAGAACTGAAGCTGACCACGTAACCTTACACGTTGCCGACGAAGGTCCTGGAATCGAACCTCAAGACCTGCAGAAATTATTCTTGCGCTTCTACCAGGGACGTCCAGGTCGCTCCTACGATTATGGAATGGGACTCGGTCTGTATCTTTGTCGGCAAATCGTAGAAGCCCACAGCGGCAAAATCTGGTGCGCGCCGAACGAAGAAACCGGGACAGTATTCACCGTCAGCCTACCCGCAACAGTACAGCCGGCAGGACCAGGTCAATGATAAATATGGCAGCCAGGCTGCCAGCAAATGGACCGATCCGGAATATGGTTGTCTCACTGGCAGCGTGGCAAACTATTCCTGGCTGGAAAGCGGGGGTGAAATCGATTCTAGCGATTGGCGCTCCGCAGCAACACCGAAGAAATGCTCGGTTATAGCAGCGAACATCATCAAAGCAGCTCCGGAGTAATAGCCAAGCGATAGAGTGTAGCGCGAACCAGTGGCAATTAAACTTGCAAAAATAGACGGCGCAAAAACTCCACCGACAAGCGTTCCTGCCGCATAAAATATGGCAATTGCCAGAGCTCTCATCTCAAGCGGAAACAACTCGCTCACGGTCAAGTATGCGGCACTGGCTGCAGACGATGCGATGAAAAATATAGCGACCCAGGCGACCGATTGCGTAATTGATGATAAAAGGTCGAACTGAAATAAAACGGCACTGATCGCAAGAAGCAACCCAGAGGCACCGTAAGTAAAAATGATCATCGGTTTCCGGCCGACGGCATCGAAAAAGTGCCCGAGTAATATCGGTCCAAGCAGATTGCCTAGCGCAAAAGGAAGAATGTACCAACTGACTGTCTCAGCCGGAACATTGTAAAACTTATTCAAAACCAGAGCGTAAGTAAAAAATATCGCGTTATAGAAAAACGCCTGCGAACTCATCAATACTAATCCTAGAAAAGTTCGCTTACGCTGATCAACCAGCAAAGTCTTGAAAATCTGTTTCCAGGGTGTACCTGTGTGAATTGCAATGCGTAAAGGCTTCTCCTCGATCTCCGCCAGTGCCGCACCGCCTGCGGTGACCTGCTGCTCGATTGCTGAAACGATCGCCTCGGCCTCTTCATTACGCCCATGCACCATGAGCCAGCGCGGACTCTCGGGCACCCAGTGCCGGATCAACAGAACACCCAAACCAAGAACGGCACCGATAGCGTACGAAACTCTCCACCCCAGCCAGGTCGGAATGATTTTATCGTCCAGCAGAATCACTGTTGCCCCGGCACCAAGCATGGCACCCAACCAATATGTAGAGTTGATGATCAAATCAACCTGCCCTCTGACTCTGGCCGGAATCAACTCATCAATTGCAGAGTTGATAGCGGCGTATTCGCCACCAATTCCAGAACCTGCCAGCCACATAAAAGCAGCGTAACTGTAAAAATTCCAGGCGAAAGCAGTCAACGCAGCAGCAGCAAGATAAACAGAAAGCGTTATATAGAACAGCTTCTTTCGACCAAATCTGTCTGTGGCATAACCAAAAACAAGAGCACCAAGCACAGCACCTGAAAGATAACAGGAAGCGCTCATACCGACTTCAACTGCTGTCAGCCCCAATGCCTGAGGCTTCTGCAAAACTGCTCCAATAGCTCCTGCCAGCGTCACTTGCAGCCCATCAAGTATCCACGTTACACCTAAGCCAATAACTACCAACCAGTGCCATCTGCTCCAGGGCAAACGATCCATCCGCTGCGGAACGTTTGTTTCTATCCAGGTCGGCGTGGCGACAGAATCCGAATCAGCCATAGATTCTCCACAAGCATTAACCAGACAGGGCAAGTAAGCCGTGTATTATAAACCGTTTGCCAATCAAAAAACCTTTCGTCCGGCGGCAAATTCAATTCTTTCTTTCAATGTTGGATGAGTAAATAGAAAAAACTTGATCAGCGCAGGCGGATCGGGCTCGCTCAAATTTTTCTCCGCAAACGCGACAAACAAATTCGCCATCGCTAAACGATTCTCAGTCAACATCAGTCCATACTTATCTGCCTGATGCTCCTGATAGCGAGAAACATAATTGACTAACGGCATGCTAATAAATCCAATCGATAAGCTCAGCATCATCAACACCGGGGCGACGGCATAGTCAGTCAAACCACCTACACCCCAGCGCTTTGGCAACATACTGATGAACCGGTTAGCGCCGAAATATCCGAAGGGCACAATAACCAGAGCTGCCAACACCGACATGGCAAAACCCCAGTAGATATGATTGAGCACGTAGTGCCCGATCTCGTGTCCCACCACGGAAAGTACCTGATCCTCAGGCAAGCCCTTGATCGTGCTGTCCCAAAGTACAATCCGTGATGACCCCCCAATGCCAGTTACATAAGCGTTCATTTTATTAGTTTGCTTACTTTTGTCTGCAACAAGAATTACTGCATTAGGAATATTTGCTTTGATGGAAAGGGCTCTGATCTTAGATTTCAGACTGCCATCAGCCATAGGCGTAAATTTGTTGAATATAGGGTCAATGACGATCGGCTCGGCAAAGATTGCTAACGCTATCACAGGAATTGTAATCAACCATAGAACAAATGGCCAGTGAACGCGAAAACGTCTGACGACAGAGAAGAAAATAGTCAGAACAATACAATTAATCACCGCAGAAACTGCTGTTCCCTTCGCCTTGTCCACAAGGAAGTCACTGAGCGATTGCTGCGATAAATTAAAGGCATGCTCAAGGTAATATCCGCTGCCAACAGACAACGGAAGTGTCAACAAAGTAACTGTCAGCGTCAACAGGACACTAAATATTGCAACCTGAATCAGCTGATTTCGATTAGCTCGAATTGAATAATCACGCAAGCGCGAAGCAATGTTCAACTGCATAATCAAAAATAAAACTGATAGCAAATAAAACACAGAGAAAAAAACCAGCGCATAACGTATACGCGAATATCGCAGCATCGAATCAGTGATCTCAGGCAATCGCAGTTCTTCGAGATTCTTTGCCATCATCTTTGCCAAAACAGGACCATCAAAAGAGCTATCCACCTGCAGAGAATGCTGATGACGTGCGGGTAACAACTATCTATCTGTCCCGATCACGAAACGCCATTTGTTTCATTATAAGCGAACGAAACGCTCAAATAGTGACAATTTGGACACAAATTCCACATATCATTCTAGTCCTCAGCCAAACAAATATCTTAGAACAGGAGACGCTTTATGAGTCTTGACAGCGTGGTTGATCTGCCACCAGCTCCCGCAAGCAATGACATGCCACTGAACAAGCAAGTCGGCAAGGAGATGAGCTCACCAACAAAAACCTCAAATCCGATCGATGTGGATTGTGAGAAAAATCCTTCCAGTGAAAAATGCTTACCAAAGTTCCAGATCGTGGAAAATCTGCCATTGCTTCAAAGAATCGAAGACAGGCAGAAACACCTGGCTCCCCTCACCGACGAGATTCTGAAGAGCAGAGAGAAAGCCCATCATAACGAAGCTTTGAGAGCGGCAGGAAAAATCCCAGAAGGAGCTCCTGTCGATGTGGCACCAACTATCAATCGCCCAGCACCAGAGAAAGCACCTCAGGTCTACGATGCCGGTGGCCTGGATGTGGCGCGCCAACGTGCTCGTGACGAAGGCAAGAATCTGGTCATCGAAGTATATGGGGAACACTGCACATACTGCAAACAACAAGATGCAACCATGGAAGACAGAGAAGTTAAAGCAATGCTCCAGAATGCAATTGTTGTGAAGATCAACGGAGATCAAAACCGAGATTTAGTACAACAATTTGGAGTGACAGGCTATCCAACTACCGAAATCTACAAACCAGGACAGAGCGAACCACTCCGCTATAGCGGAGCGATGAGAAAGAGAGATTTCCTGAATGCATTGAGATAGATAACAGACTACAGATTTATGGGTACGTTTCGCAAGGCACGCTAGTCGAGCCTTGCGTTAACGTTTCAAGCTGGACAGCAGGCTAGCGTATAATAGTGACTTGGTTTTCGAAGCTGCGAAGGGTTTAGATAAGCTTCCAGGCGCGTTCTCTGGTCGCCACAAACAATTAGTCTGCTGCTCGCTCTTGTCACCGTTCACGGTGCTCCCAGCTTGCTGGCGGACAATGTCACCAGAGCCTCAGCCGGAAACACTGAGGCTTCGCATCTGCAGCAGAAGAGCGCATCTGGAACAGCGACAATTTATAGCGACAGGTTCAACGAACGCAAAAACTACGACCGGAGAAAAGTTTCGCCAGGGCAAATTGAGCGCGCATCACAGGCAAAGGCGAAGTAGAAGCAACTGTAGCTGGTAAATAACCAAATCAGGGTTGTACTATCTTCTGAAAAACCAGCGACGGCGTCCAGCAAAGCGGCGCTCTGGATTGTCGTTATCGGGACGGTTGTTCGGTCGGAAATCGGATGGCTTGATGGCGTCGCCGACTACTTTGAAGTCATTGCCGATACCTGGGAAGAAGCGCTTGTTGATCTGTGCCGATTCACCATTATCCAACCATGATTTCAGGTCGCGAATTACAGCCACGACACGATCGCCGCGACCATTGTCGTTATATTGATTTCCTCTGATCAGCAGCCACTGGTCTCGCTCTTTTCGCAAAGCCCAGGTGGCCACGTGATTAGGTCCACCGTCTCGCTGCGCACCACCAGCATGAAGCAGAGCAGCTCTCTGAGCGCGATTGCTTGGATAACCGTTAACGACCGTCAATTCGTCGCCTGTTACTCTTCGCAAGATCTCTTTCTGTCCGCCGCCACCATATCTGATGCGACCCACATCGCCGGCTCTACCATAGTTGGCCCCGCGATCCATAGCCGCCATTGTGGCATCTAACCTGTGAGCGACCGGGCTGGGCAAAGAGGTGCCGGTCGCGTTTTCGATCGTCCAGCCTGCTCCCTGGTATTGGTTGCTAATTGCCAAATTTCCAGAATTGAAATTATACGTGTTACGCTGCAGGTCAGTATAACTGCCGGTCAACGATACATCGGCAAGCACTTTCGCCACAGCATCAGGATGCTCACCTATTCCGCAAGGTACATAACCAGACTGCAACCAGCAAGAGCCCCATCCTTCCTGAGTAACGGTTTCAGGCTCCATGGCATGATACATGTAAGTCTCGCCGAAGTTAACACGCACAGACTTGCTGTCGAACGTCTTAGGATCATCGGACGCCACCATTCGCGTCAAATTGTCATAGGTAGCCTTGATCCGCTGCTCGACTTGAGCTCTAACCGTCTCAGGATTCTCCAGAGTACTTCGGCGTTCAATCGAGTTGATCATACGCGTTTCAAATGCACTCGCCATACTCTCAAGACGCTGGCTCCGAGCAGGATCATTAAACGCATCGCGCATAACATCCAGGTAGCGGGTTCGCGCCTCATCAACGTCTGCGGAAATGAATCCGTTGTCAGCGATACGCACACCGTCTCCCGCTTTGGAAACGACTTTTCTACCGTCGCCGCTCAAATAAGAGTAATTGCCCAGCTCATCTATTTGCACATCATGTCGGGCAAATTTTTGCGTCAGCTTGCCATCTTTCTCGCCGATAACTGCAAAAGTTCCCTGCCAATTTTCACCCGTCTCCCATTTGCGGGTAACAGTTTTTTCACCAATGACCATTGTGTCGCTGATTGAAACTGCTTCATTAGTGGCTGGGTTGTATTCGATATCACGAACTGCACCGGCAAGCGTTGTTATCCTGGCTGGCTTGCCCGCATCGTTACACTCTACGTGTGAAAAATCCGCCGTTTCGATCTGGCGCTTACCATCTGCTGACACATGAATCAGATCCCCGCGAGCAGTAAGCTCAACACGTTTTTCGTTCGACAAATCAACTTGCTTTTCCGGCTTTCCTTGAATTCTATCGCTGTAGCCGACGATCTCTCCGTCCTTATATTGAAAAGTTCGCACGTTATTGTCTTTGCTGCGAGCAACCAGATTCTGGTTCACATCATATTTGAGAACTGAACCATCCTGAGCCCTGATAGTGGTCGAACTATCGGTCAGCACAGTAACGGTAGTTCCATCTACTCGCTGGAACGACAATTCACCGTTGCCTTTGACCGGCATCTCGGATGAAGGTTTGACAGAAGGATCATCACAATTCCACAACCTACTTTTCAGATCATAGTCGAAACGAAGCTGTGAACCATCAGGCATGACAGTAGAAACTCTGACACTGTCGCCATTTTTACTCCAGACAATACCTGTGTGATCTGCACGCTCAATCTCTGAAAATAGTTTTTTGTCGTCAAAGAATAACTTGGACCCATCGGGATTCTCGCGCGAGTAATTTATTCTTTCCTGCGCATCTACGTTTCGCCACAGGTTGTTGGGATTGTCTTTCTTGTCGCCTGAGAACATACTCCAGCTGCCATCAAGACCGGTTTTTAAATCACCGTGCCAGAGCCCGAGTGACTTATCACCCTGCATGCATTTCCATTCGTCATCTTTTGTTCGTTCGTAAGTTTTACTAATTTCCCCTTTCGCGTTCAGCTCGGTAAATTTTGAAACCCTGGTTGTATTGCCCTCATATTCGAACTGACGAGCAGTACCGTCAGCCTTGGTAAAGAGCGACAGTCGCCCTTCGCTGTCGTATGTGACTTTGGTTTTATTGTCACCGGCTGATACCACATGCGAACCATCACCGGCTATCACATGGTCCAGTCCGTCTTCGGATTTATACTTGAGGTTACCGTTTTGATCGATGGAAAGATTTTTGCGAACTTCATCGCTTCCCTGGCGACCGAAGTCGCCACTCTCATTGCGCGTCCATGTCGTCGAGTGTTTGTCCTTAGTCTCTTTTATAGTTTCGAGCTTTCCATCTTTGTCATATGTGCAATCGATGCGTGTTCCGTCAGCACGCTTAAGACGGTTAAGAGACTTATCCTCGTTAAACTGAAGAGCCGCTCCTGAAGCAAGACGCTTCTCGTCAACGACGTTTCCATGCACGTCTTCAACGCGCCACGAACCGTCTTTGTGCTGCACAGCAAAGTCGCCGTTTGCTTTCAGGTCTACTTTTCCGGGAAGGTAATAGCGTGCGCCTTCTTTCTCCAGATACCATTTATCAGAGCGCTCATTGCGCCTGAGATGAATCTCTTCCCCGGTGACTTTATCACTCCGGTCTACTGAGATGAGCTGATTTTTGTCGTTATAACCATACTGATGACGCTTCCCGGGGCTGTCGTAAAACTCCACCGTTGTCAAATTGCCTGCATCATCATGCGTCTTCAAAGTGCCGTCTTTGTCGACGATCCGCACCACCGGTGAGTCGGTGTCGGCCGACCCATCCCAATTGTGCAGAGCATCTATCTTAGATTTGGTCTTATCCAGACTATTGACAGGCGATTCTTTCTCGATTTCATCTCGAAAAGCTCGATCGGCAGACGTGTTGGGGGAAGCCGGAACTTGCGCCTTGTCGCGCGCAAGCTCCGCCTGGGGCGGGTACGTCATAGATTCCTCACATGTATGCGGACGCTAAGCCTGGGCTAGCGCGGGGGCACTGGTAATGGGCGTTCGATAACGTTGTAAAGGTACTAACTATTTGTGGCGATTGTGTACCTTCTCATCCATGTTCTTTTAAAAATTGAGGCGATAAGCTTCGACCTTGTACCACCCATTCCAAGAGCTCGACTGGACAAAAGGTTTCCTATTTCCAGGTTCACCTTTATAATTTGGCAATGGCGAAAGTTTTACTAGTCGAAGACGATCGAAATCTTCTAAATACGATTACTACCTGGCTGAAGATGGAGTCTTATCTCGTCGAAACAGCAGAGAACGGCGAAGACGCTGTCGACTTACTGCGCGCCTATTCATACGATGTGATAGTTCTGGATATAGAATTGCCGAGATTGAGCGGCCTGGAAGTTTGCAAGCAATATCGAGCCATGGGCGGTTCGGCGGCGGTACTGATGCTGACAAACAAATCAACTATTGTCGACAAAGAAACCGGTTTTGGCGTGGGCGCCGACGATTATCTAACTAAGCCCTTTCACCTGAAAGAACTTTCGGCAAGGTTGAAGGCTTTGTTGCGTCGCTCACAGACACTGCTCCCCGATGTTCTGAAAGCAGGCACTCTCGAACTCGATCCACGTTCGCGCAAATTAAGCCGTGAAGGCGTCGAAATTCATCTGCCGAAGATGGAATTTGCCTTACTGGAATTTTTCATGCGCTACCCCGGACAAGTATTCAGCGGAGAAGCCTTACTCGAGCGTGTCTGGACATCGGAATCAGAACGTTCTTCTGACACCATACGCAGTTGCATCAAGAAACTCCGTAACAAAATAGACATCGACGGCGAGCCCTCGCTGATCAAGAATGTTCATGGTGTCGGATATAAATTCGAAGCCAACTGAGTTGCACTTGGGAAAGGCGCGTATGGCGGCGTTGTTTCTGAATTAGTAGGGATACCACCAGGATTTTTTGCTTGCCGAAAATTCCCAGTGCACATGCTTGGTTTCGCGAAACTCATCGAGCCCCTCTTGACCGAGTTCGCGCGCGCCACCGCTTAATTTCATTCCACCGAATGGACCCGCATAATTGTCTGTCAATGGGTCATTGATCCAGACAGTCCCGGCTTTCACTTCCTCCATAAAAGTCTTCGCCTTCAAAGCATCGCTGGTCAGCAAACAAGCTCCCAAGCCATATTCGGAGTCATTCGTCAAAGCTATCGCCTGGTCAAAAGTTTCGTATTCCATGAGGGGAATGGCGGGGCCAAATGTCTCTTCGCGCATGATCATCATTTTGTGATCGACATGAGAAATGACTGTCGGCTCATAGAACCAACCCTTCTTCAGGGTCTCAGGACGGCGCCCTCCGGTCAATACCTTTGCACCCTTGCTGACCGCATCAGCCACATGACCTTCTATTTTCTCACGGTAAACAGCACCAGCCATTGGACCGATATCGGTACCAGATTCAATACCAGGTCCAAGCCGCAATGATTTGACGTGCTCAACCAGCGCCTCAGTAAACATTTTCGCGCCCCGAGCGGGCAGGTAGACTCGCTCAGTCGACGTGCAGACTTGACCGGCGTTGGTCAAAGCAGCATAAGCAAGAGCGTGCGCCGCCACTTCAGGATCTGCATCTTCAGCAATAACAAACGCATCTTTACCGCCCAATTCGAGATGCAGTTTTTTCATCATCGGCGCTGCTATCGAAGCAATGCGCTGTCCTGTAGCCAGGCTGCCGGTAAAAGCTATGACCGGAACATCTTTATGCTCAACCATCGGTTCGGCAACCTCCTTACCGAAACCGTTGACAATATTGATTACACCGGGAGGGAAATGATCCCAGCAATGTTCCGCAAGATAGATTGTGGACAGGGGCGTCAATTCACTGGGCTTGATGATCACTACATTGCCGGCGGCAAGGGCTGGTGCAACTTTCCATGCCATCAAAAGAAGCGGATAGTTCCACGGTACGATGCACAGAACCACACCGTATGGTTCTTTAAGCACCAAATTCAGCTGCGTATGCTCTCCGGAAGGCAGCACACGTCCACGCTCATGTCGGCCCAGCTCAGCATAATATTCGAAGGTATTCATCAACCATTCGAATTCCTCTTCATTCTCAGGGACCGGCTTCCCCTGCTCGAGAGTGAGAAGGTGAATGATTTTTTCCTTGTGCGCGCGCATCTTTTCAGCGGCTTCGTGCATCATGCGCGCACGCGTATTTGCTGAGGTTCGGCGCCACACGTCAAATGCGTTCTTGCCGGCCGCTACTGCCTTCTCTGCATCAGCTTTTGTACCTCGAGGAACTGTATCAATCACTTCTTCGGTAGCCGGATCGAATATTTCAATTTCGTCCGTTGCACCACCTCTGGTGAATTCGCCGTTGATAAAATGCAAAGGCATAGCAACTCCCTTTCGCTGAGGCCGATAGACAAGCCACTATCCTATCAATCGTCGGGAATCATCGGCTTCTTGGCTTCAAATTTAAAGCAAAAGGCATAAAATAGAATTGATACAGTTTCCAAGAGAACCTGCCAACGATGGCTGATTTTGGGCAGAATCAGATTAGAGCTCCGATATGCAAGACGAAATCGAAGAAAAACAAGACGATGATCTCACTGACGCCCTGAAGGGCGCTGCGGTCGCACTGGCGCTCGTAGCCACCATACCGATTTTCATTCCTACTGCTGCCTGCGTGCTTGCGTTTACCGAACTGAAAGAGGCGCTAAAGCGCTGCCCGCTATGTGGCAGCCGTAAGCTTATTTTCAAAGGCAAGGAAAATCGCCCGCCTGGCGGGTGCATGGAGATTAGATTCGAAAGAGGTACTGCCAAGCGCAGAAAGTCGCCAGTGTACTCGTATTTCCAGTGCTCGAACTGCTCCAGTCGATTCAAAAAATTCTACGGCAGCTCGCTAGAGCCGGCATCTGAAGAAGAATTTTCAGATATGCTGGCGAACTCATTTTGATATTATGGCCGTCAATTCAGACATTGAATGGACAGATGCAACCTGGAACCCAATCACGGGTTGCACAAAAATAAGCCCGGGATGCGCAAATTGTTATGCTGAAACATTTGCCGAAAGATTTCGCGGTGTTCCCAACCATCCCTACGAGCAAGGTTTCGATCTAAAACTATGGCCGGATAGATTGGCTCTGCCAGCTAAATGGAAAAAGCCAAAGAGAATTTTTGTCAATTCAATGAGCGATTTGTTTCACAAAGATGTTCCCGTTGAATACATCTTGAAGATCTTTGAGGCTATGAACAAAGCCGACTGGCACAATTATCAAATCCTGACCAAACGCCATGAACGCTTACTCGAGATCGATCATTTGATTCCCTGGTCTGCGCACATATGGATGGGAGTCAGTGTCGAGAATCAAGACTATGCACACCGCATTGATTATTTGCGTCAAACCGGTGCTCACCTGAAGTTCCTCTCTGTCGAGCCGCTTCTTGGTCCGCTCGAAAATATCGATCTTAAAGGAATCGACTGGGTCATTGTCGGCGGCGAATCAGGACGCAAGCCGCGTCTGTTGCAAGAAGAGTGGGTTAAGTCAGTACGCGATCAATGCCGGCGCGCTGACGTCAAATTTTTCTTCAAGCAGTGGGGCGGTTCAAACAAGAAGAAAGCCGGTCGCTTACTGGAAGGACGCACCTGGGACGATATGCCTGAAACCAGCTTGAATAGTCAAACCGGCTCCAGCCTTCCATGTCGATAAATGCCAAGTTCATCCAGCGCATCATCGAAACTCAATTTCATCTGGCGCGCATACTGCATCGCAGCCACCGCTTGATCGACTGTAATCAGCTTATTTCTGACCATAAACTGACAGCGTAAAGCAGCTAAAAGTGTCGATTCATCTATGTATCCGTTCACAACCAGCATCCTGCCCAGAACAGACGGATAGTCGCGAGCAAGCGCGATGGCGCTTTGAATTTCCTCTTCGAGCACAAAACCACACAACTTGAGGAGCTCACCAATTCGCAGCTTAGGCGCTTCATGCTGTTCGGCCAGTCTGGACCGCTTTGGCGTGACGTCGGGCTCGACATCAGTCAACTTGGGAATCAGTGAATTGCCTGTCTCTAAAATCAGCGTATCGGTAGCAGATTGAATGTCGATGGAACCGACACTGATTGACTCCTGCAACCTCAGTGCCAGGCGAAGTTGATCGGTAGTGATCAAACCAAGTGCAATCAGTACCGCACCCAACGGCTCTTCTCTCGTCAAACTGAGCTCGACCGCATTCATCATGTCTGATTCGGTTAGAATTCCAGCGAGAATCAAAAGCTCACCAAGTCTTATGTTTCTGCGACTTGGGTCTTCGGCTGCAAGCAACAGTTTGGACTTCTGCTTAGACAAGCCGTTGCGCCTGTCAGCTGGCTCGGACGATCCGGCTGAGCCGGCAGATGAGCCGGCAGATGAGGTCGGACTGGACGGTGAACTTTCACCCTTCCTGGCCGCCTGTTGTGAATCTGCACGCGTGTCAGTTTGATTTTCGGCATTACTCTCTGCAGAGGGATCAACCGTGGACCGCGCGGCATCGGACAGCAACTCTAACTGCGGCTCAGACTCTTCCTTGAGATACTCGATCGCTTCCGCCTGAGACAATCGTCCCATACGGATCATTGATTGCAGGTCGACGACTCTGATAATCAAGGGCTGCGAAACCAGCCCCATCAAACTAAGAATTCGCCCGAGCGGCAGACCCAACTTGTGACTTGTCTCTTGAGCTTCACGAAGTTGATCTTCGTTGATAAGTCCGGCTTCCAATAGCAACGTGCCTAACTGGCTGGTTTCTTTCGGCAGATTAGGACTCGGAGTCCAGCCAGTGCGTTGCAAAGCATCGATTAGGGGCACTCCCTGGTAACACACGAGTGCAAAGGTCTTTTTCGCCGTTTCCATCGTCACGTCAGAAGTGCGCATCAAGCTATGCAATTGCAGAGCGATATTCAACTCCGCATCCGTAATTTTTCCCGACAGCACGAGCGCGCGTCCCAGGGGCATACCGACCTGGTTCGCCATATCCATGATCGCGACCAATTCTTGCTGACTGATGAAGTCCAGTCCGACCAGCAATGCTCCGAGCTTTACCGCTCGCTTCGTTTCAGACAATTTTGACTCCGTCTGAGCACAGATTAAAGGTTACCGGTTAAATTGTACCCGCAGACAGGCGTCAGGCACCTACCTGTCCCGTCGATGGTCTGTACACATCGTTCTGGCGTGCTTTTAGGTTTGATGAGGCTGGGAATAATGATTTGGATTACGCCAATATAGTTCAGGATTCTCATTGATGCTCAAGAAAAGTGGGCTCTTGTCACAGGCAAACCGCGGTCCGATCCCTCCCGATATCACGGAACTGCACCAGCTTCTGTCTCAAGCGCTGGAAAGACGCGGCCAGAATTTTCAAATTTCATGGCGCTCTGTCGACATGATGACAACATACACACTAAATCTCGCCAGTCCGCTCAAGGGCGGCGAGCCACGCTGGCAGCTGACCAGCGAACTGCGCGGCATTCGCACACCTATGTTCGATTACGGAAGCTGTGACGTATTGCTTGTGCATAACTTGATGTCGGCAGCAGTGGCAGAGTTAACGACCACCGGGCGAATGCAAAGCGGAATCGGCAACACCATCATCAGGCGTGATGACACACCTGGAAAAATGTCCGACACTATAATCCAGATGCAAGCAGCAACCCCACCCCAGGGTTCTGGACCTTCTGCCACTCAAACACAACCTGGTCATGGAGGAGCCAATGCAGGCGGTGCACCTGCCACAAGTTCTTCAACCCACTTCGCGCCGCCCACTATGCCTGGAGCTCCGCAAGCAGCTCATGCCAATGCTGCATCAACAATGCCAACCCCACCGGCGCAGGCGGGCTCTCAGTCGGCTGCGGTGCCCCCACCAGCTGCACCGCCGACCAGACCCGAGCCGATTCTGCCATTCCCCCGAGAGGGAGACATCGGCTCGCTGCCACTCGACGAACTGCTGCGAAAAATCGTCGAATCGAGAGTTACCGGCAAACTGGAAGTTCGCAACAAAAATGCAACTGCACTGGTCTGGGTACAAGACGGTTCACCGGTCGATGCCACCGCTGGTGATGCAGAAGGTGACGAAGCAATTATCGAATTATTGACGTGGAGAGATGGTCAATACCTGTTTGAATCTCGCGTATTGCGAAACACTCATACGGTTCACCAATCCATAGACGCACTATTGAGCCAGAGCCGCCAACTGTCGGAACGCACGCACTATTTGAAAGAAGCCGGCATGCTCTTTAGCTCCACTCTTCTGCCGAAACGAACCAATATTACAGACCTCGAATTTGTTCAGCGGGCAGGTCATCAGGCACCTCTAAACGTAGATTTCATGAACAAATTCTATCGGATGCTCGATGGTAAACAAACCATAGAAGAAATGATCAGAGCGTTTCAATTGTCACGCATTCAAATCATCACACTGATTTATCACTTGCTGACAAACGATTTGATCAAAATTTCAAATCCAGCCGTCAAGTCGAAGCAGTTTGCCGTTCAGCCAAGAGTAATAGACGGGGCGGCTATTCAGAGTGTCATGATGAGCCTGAGACGCGCTGACACTGGCATGTTCATTTATCCCGCATTTCTGTATTTCTTGGAGCAGGAATATTTCCGTTGCTACAGATCGCGAAGTCCATTATCGGTTATCGTCTTTGAGATGAGGATGCACGCAGGAAACGGCAATCGGCAATTACTGCCGGGACCAGCGATACTAGATGCAGTACTGCGCATCAGTCAGCTGAAAAGGCATGTAGATTTGCTGGCCCACTACGATGCATACGATTATGCATTGCTGCTTCCCAACACAAAGGCAAACGGCTCACAAATATTTGCGAACCGACTCGTGAAAGCCCTCACTGCCACTCCCCTCGGTGGAGAGTTAGAACCATCCAAACTCGCACTCTCAATGGGGTGCGCTTCCATTCCCGAAGATTTTGTGGACCTGAGCTCATTGCTTGGTGCCGCCGATCTGGCAATGGCCCAGGCAAAAGCTCAAAACAAGCCCGTAGTCGTATATCGCGACATAAAACCGATCACGACCAATTAAGTCTCCGTATTCCGAATTTGAATTATGAGAAATTGTAAATAATTCTATTTGAACTTTTTTCGAGCTTCTTACGTATTACGGGTTATGGAACACTGATAACCCAGGAGATTCGTTATGAACAAGAATATTGCCTTCGCACTCGCCTTAGGATTTGCGGTCACTACGCTCGTTACTACTGCCAATCAGGCTGAAGCTAGACGATGGGGCATTAACGCCCGCGAAAATCGTCAACAAAACCGCATCTATAACGGTGTTTCGAATGGATCCTTGAATCAACGCGAAGCCAGCCGCCTTGCAAGACAACAACAAAAGCTGGCGATGCGCGAAGCTCGCATGCGTCAAAGCGGCGGTGGCTTATCACCGACCGAACGAGCCAAGCTGCAACACGAGGAAAATCGTACCAGCCGGAATATATATAATCAAAAACACGACGGACAGACTCGCTAACCAGGAGTTGCGTTGGGCGCGAGTGGTGATTACAAAACAGACATTGAACTGTCGACTTGTTTTGACCACGCGCTCAACCCACCTGTCAGATGGCGCACCTGGGAGAGTCCTGCCTCTCGCATCAATGCGACAGCCTTTTGACTGCGCATCCCAGACTTACAGTAAACGACAACGTTTGAAGCCGCAGGTATCACTTGAAGCCTTTCAGAGATTCGGCTGAGCGGAAGATTCACAGCCCTATTCAAATGAGAATAGCCAAATTCATGTGGTTCGCGCACGTCTATTAGCAGTAAATCGTTGCTCGCTCTCAATTCTGCATCGAGCTGTGTTGCAGACAGTTCACTCGAAGAAGATTCGCTCGCGGCAGTCAGAGATTCCGCCTGCGAAGACTGCTTCGTTAACAAACCAGAGCATGAAGTCTGGACAGTGGCATGTTTCACCCGGAGGTCTTGAATTGATCTCACCTCAGGGCTGTCACCACAGGTGATGCATTTGAGATTGCGCGTCAGCTTAATCGTGCGAAACGACATATCGAGCGCATCGACGAGAAGTAACCTGCCGACCAATGACGTGCCTATAGAAAGAATTGTCTTAATACATTCAGTGGCCTGGATTGTGCCAACTATTCCAGGCAGAACGCCAAGTACGCCAGCCTCGGCGCAATTCAAGAAGGTACCTGCCACTGGCGGCTCAGAGAAAACGCAGCGATAGCAAGGTCCCTGACCGGGAGCAAAAACACTGACCTGTCCATCGAATCGATGCACGGCTCCGTGAATATTTGTCTTACCGAAGACCACACAGGCATCGTTAACAAGGTAGCGTGTCTCAAAATTATCGCTGCCGTCTACTACTATTGAATAATCCGCAAAGATGTCCTCAATGTTGTCGCAGGTCAACCTGGTATTGTGCGTGTGAATCGATATCTCAGGATTGAGAGAAAGAGCTCGTTTAGCAGCCAGTTCTACTTTCGGAAATCCAACATCCTGGTTCGAAAACAGAATCTGCCTCTGCAAATTAGATTTATCAACATCATCGAAATCTACAATACCAATCGTGCCAACACCTGCCGCACTCAAATACTGAATAACAGGCGAACCAAGTCCACCAGCACCAACAACAAGCACACGCGCGCATTTTAATTTTCGCTGTCCCTCGATACCGACTTCCGAGATCAGTAAGTGACGGCTGTAACGCTGTAACTCGCTGTCAGAGAGGGAATCAGTAGATGAGTCCTTGGAAAAATCAGTTGATGTCATGCTCCGCCTCAATCAGAGCTGCTATTGTAGCGGATCTCCCTGATGGGGCAATTATTTTTCACGGCCATTATGAAGCAGCTATCTCCTCACCAGCTACAGTGAGAAGCGGTATCTTGCTCAAATCTTGGGTATTGAGAACGCGTATTGAGCGCTCATGCATCTCCAGTTGCACAATCTCGTCACCGGTAGTGGCTCCCAATTCTTGAAACTTGCGAGCCGAAACAAGCACTCTGGATTCCAGAGAACCTACAGTTCTGTTATAAGCATCCACTGTTTTATCTAGACCTTTTCGGACCTCAATAAAATGTGCCACCATAGTTTTTAATCGATCATAAAATTCCTTGCCTAGCTCGCTGATTTTTTGTGCGTTCTCGGCGAGCTTTTCTTGCTTCCAGCCATAGGCGACTGCCTGAAGCAAGGCAATAAGGGTGGTTGGTGTAGCCAATATAACTCTCTGATTAACGCCATGCTCAATCAAAGCAGGGTCTTGCTCTAGTGCGGCGCTGAACATAGCCTCGCCGGGCAGAAAGAGCACGACGAATTCAGGAGATGGTTGAAACTGATCCCAATAACTTTTAGTTGACAGCTTGGATAAATGCTCTCGCACCTGTCTGGCATGATCTTTTAGATATTTTTGTCTGGTCTGATCGTCGGTTGCCTGGAGGGCGTCAAGATATCCTTGCAACGGCGCCTTGGAGTCGACGACTATGTTCTTGTAGTTCGGAAGTTTTACAACCATGTCCGGGCGCAGCTTTCCGTCAACGGTATCGGTAGTTTGCTGTTGCACAAAATCACAATGTTCAAGCATGCCGGCCATTTCAACAACTTTCTTCAGCTGGATTTCACCCCAGCGACCTCGCACATTAGGGGTACGCAAAGCCCTGACCAGATTTTGTGTCTCCTGCTGCAAATTTGTTTGTCCACAGGCAAGTGCACTAATCTGTTCTTTCAAGCCGGAGTATGCGCTGATCCGTTCCTTTTCCAAATCCTGGATTTTACCGTCTACGTTTGTTAGCGAATCCTTGAGCGGCTTCACTAACTCATCGATCGACTTCTGACGCTGTTCGAGATCAACACGCGCTCCTTCCTGGAATCGCTCCAGCTGTGTTCTAGCCAGATCTAAAAAAGCCTGGTTGTTGGACTTGAGGGCCTCAGCAGAAAGAGCTTGAAAAGCTGAACTCAGTTTCTCTTGAGCTTGTTCAATCAAAGCGATTTTTTCTGCAGCTGCAACACGCTCTTTGTCTCTGGACGTCTCGACAACAGCCAGTTGCTGCCGTAGCTGTGAAGCTAATGCATCGGCACTTGCGGCTTGCAAAACCCGCTCATTCAAAGAGCGTTCAAGGGCAGCCAGGTGATTATTTCTCTCTTCCGCCGCGGACAGCCTCGACTGCAGATTGATCTGATCGCGAGTAAATATCGCTAATTGCTCAGATAGAGCAACTCTTTCCTGCTTTAACTCGTCGACGCATCTATCTCTTTCTTGCAACCTGGTTACCAGCACATCCTTCTCAGACTGACACTGCGCCAGTGTTCGGTCGATGACTGCGCCGATCTTGTTTCTCATGACCAGGTAACAGGGCACAGCTCCCAGTGTTAATCCGATTGCCAGAGATATGTAGACATGTTCCATTTCAAACTTCCTTAGGTTTGGAGCGAAGCTATTGAGAGTTACTGATTTGTTTGAAATTTTCTTGCTTCAGCTGTTTGCTAACAATCTAGAAACAGCCAAAGGAAATCCTAGACCGAAAGGCTTACTGCTTGCGGCTTTCCCCTTGTATTACTCCCGGACTTTCCCACATTCACTATCTGACAAAAGAAGTTGAGCAGACGCATCTGGCTGAGGCTCGAACATGGAGTCTTCGTAAGGTTGGGATTACCAACAACGAATGCAATCGTTTGAGCCCTGGAGATAGCCACGTTAAGCCGACTCATGCTGAATAGAAATTCCATTCCGCGCGGCGATGAGCCACCATCGCTGGCGCACATAGAGAGAATTACAATTGGTGCCTCACGTCCCTGAAACTTATCAACTGAGGCAACCTGCGCACCATTGATTTTGCTTGCTATCTTGCGAACTTGCATATTGTACGGAGCAACAATGAGAATGTCGCTCAAAGACACTTGCTTCGTCTCACCATCTTTATTTGTATAGCAGCACTTGAGCAGTTCGGTAACCAACTCTTCGATGCGTTCCACTTCTTCATCGGAAGCTTGAGCGTTACCTTCATGCGCAACAGGTACAAAGACCAGACCTGAACTTTTGCCGATCTTTTCGGCTACCAGAGGATCAGGAAAGCTCAGTACTTGCCTGGCCGTTTGTGCATGAGGCTGGATTCTCGACTCATATACGGCATCGGAAATAACTGCACAAACATCAGGATGCATGCGGTACGTAGTGCCTAAAAAGACACCAAGGTGCTCGGGAACAGTGGCATGATCTTGCAGAAAATATTCCAGTGAAGACTTACCACTCTCACCGGGATGACTCCCTTCCACAGGCTGCTCAAGCTGCATCTGATCGCCCAATAAAATCAGATTGTCAGCGCTGCGACCCATTCCGACCACATTTGCCAGACAGACCTGCCCGGCTTCGTCTACGAACAGGTAATCAAACGCTCCAACCGCCCCCTCATGACTGAAACACCAGGCGGTACCGGCAACCAGGTTATAGGCAGAAGCATCTTCTCTGGCAAACAATTGACCGGCGCTACGGCAATGTTCAACGTGGAAGCGAGAACGTTTTGGCGGCCGACCTCTGGAGGCAGAGGTACCTCCAACCTTCATCGCCCGCACCGGGGTGTTCGAAGCATGGCACTGCTCAACGACTCTGTCCAGCAAATTTTCAATGGCTTTATGCGAATTAGACGTGATACCGACGCGTTTGCCCCGACGCAAAAGTTCCACGATTGTTTGAGTTGCGACATAGGTCTTTCCACAACCAGGTGGTCCCTGTATGCAAAGAGAAGTCTCTTGCATATTAACGATAGCCTGAACAATTTCTGTGACGGCAGCCGATGCCACCACAGGCTCGCCTCTACGAAGCCCCCTGATGTCTGGCTCACGTCTGAACAACAAGTCTGCGAGTGCCTTGGGCAAAATCCTTGCTTCTGACCAATCAAGAACAGTCTCAAAAATCGAATCAGAAATAGTGCGTGAGTGTATTTGCTCGTTTGGCAGGAGCGTGATTTCAGAAGGCAAGACTTTGCCGTCCTTGCTAACAATTATCGACAAAAGTCCGTTCTTTCGATCTAGATTACAGATACGAGTGTTGCTCAGGTCGTGCAGAAACAGACAACTGTCACCTTCATCAAGTTTAGTATCCTGATCGGGATCATAAGAGTACTCAAGAGCAAGTGAGCGACCAACTTCATACGGCGGTCGACTGGTGCGCTTCAACCCGGCCAGACAATCGAGGTCGTCGTACAACTCATCAACCGACCTTTTCTGCCGATCAAAGCGGCGCCACCACATCGGTCGATCTTCACGTTTATGAAACTCCAGGAGATGAGCCAGCAAAAGCTGCACTCTCTTCTCTTCACTATCTTCGATATGAACGCTTTCGCTAAGAAGTTCCTGAGTCAAAGCCGAAGCAGGTGTAACTTCAATCTCTCCAGGCGGCTCAGAGACTTTACCGCTGTAGGCGATGCCATGTTCGAGCTGGCGAGACCAGAGCCAGTTCGCCAATTGTTCGGTCGATACGCAATCAGCCTCATTGTAATCACGTATCTCTTTAAGCAGTCTGGAGTCTGTCCATTGCTTGCCGTCAGATTGCTGTAACCAGCGTTCATAAAAAACGACCGAATCTGTCGCTTTAGCTACGGCGCCGCTCCGTTTTGGACGATAGAGATGCTCAATATGTTTGATCGAATAAGAGGGAACACCGACCAGAAAGGCCTGACGAACTATCTGATAAAGGTCTACAAAAATTTCGTTGCGCAGAAGATTATCTACCTCTTCCACCCGAGTAGAATGGCGACCGGCCAGCCGTCTTACTGCTGACACCTCATATGGTGCATAGTGGTAAACGTGCATGTTGGGATCTTGCGTCCATTTCGTGTAGACGTAGTCGATGAAATCTTCGAAGGCTTGCTTCTCCTGCTCTCTGTCGTGAGCCCACCAGTCGACAAATTGCAGCGTATTTTCGTCTTTCCTCTCAACTGCGCCGAACAAGTATTCCAGCCCGCCTTCAATATGCGGATAACCTTCCATATCGAAAAATATATCGTTGACTGAACCTGGAGGTAAAAGGTGTAATCCTTTCCCTTGCACGGGTGGCAAGAGCTTATAGGCGACTTTTTCTTCGGCAACAGTTTGCAATTGCAACCTTGATTGCTCCTGCAGCGTCTCCAAAACACTTACATTGATAGACTTGATCTGGCTGCTATCGGCCGAAGCCAGTTTGGTGACGGTATCAATTCCTGATTTCTTCAAGCGCTGAATCTGCGCCTTTCTTATGTTGGCGATGCGCGTCAGGTCGTCACGCTGTTCCAGCAGAGAATCAGCGATAGTCTTCCAACGACTGTAGGTTCCGACAATCAGATCATCGGGAGGAAGCTCTCTGGAAAAGCTCGATTGAAACTCAAGAAACGAGCTTTTGAGCTGCTGATAGAAATGAATGTACTCTCGAGTCGGAAACTCCATTTCTGTACAGTCACCCAAAACGACTCTCAAATGCTCAGGGCAGCGGTCTTGTATTTTTTCGAGCATTTCTGCATAACAGCAGAGCTGAACAACGAAATACGGCTTTGCCTTTTTCGACAATTTGGTGTCCCATACCTCGTAATGGAAATCACCCAATTTGGACTTGCCGGGAACCCTGACAAGAAAATCGGAGCGTCCCGCAAATTGGCCCGCTGCAAGCACGCCTTGATAAATAACCGCCCGGCCCGCCTGCATGGCAGCTATTGTTGCCAGCTCGGCGGACTCGTCACGACCAGTGATTTCGACAATATCATCGAACTTCTCCCGCAATTGCTCAAGAAAAGCTATTTCGTGTCGGTTCCCATGGTCTTGAAGGATTGCGGCGCTCTCGTCCTGCTCATCTGCCTCATATTCGTTTGGGAACTCGACATAGCAACGTTCCATCCAGGAATCGTAGACAGAGTCCATAAACGTTATAAGATCTGATGGTGAGAAAACTAAGTTGTTAGCAACTTTACGCATAAACCTTCTCCAGCGGCTAATACCAGAATAGAGAGTGCAACTGCGAAATACCTGCAGTTGTTATACTAAAAGATTAAAAAATCACCGGATGTACGCCTCAACCACGAGTCGATATATCCATATAAGTTGAATGTAGATCGAGCGTATATGTATGAGCACCAAACTTGAACGAGTCCTGGCTATCGACAGCGAAATTTGCCGGGGGCGCTATCCGAGCGTTACAGACTTGTGCCAGCGCTTCGAGGTCTCAGAGCGAACATTGCACGAGGACATCCGATTCTTGCGCGAAAATCTGGCTCGTGAGATTGATTTCGATCATGTCCGAAACGGCTATTTCAACAGCAATCCTCAAAAGCGCCTGCCGGCCTTTGAGCTTTCCAGCGGAGAAGTTTTTGCGCTGACACTTGGCAAGGAATTACTTTCACAATATATCGGAACCTCATTCGAACCGACCCTGCGATCGGCACTGGAAAAGATTTCCGAGCGTCTACCTGACAAAGTGCAAGTCGATCCAGCCGACGTACAAGCGATTATTCGATTTCGCGGCAGTGCCATCATTCCAATTAGCGGCAAGCTCTTTACCGACATCAACAAAGCTTGCGATGCGCACAAACAAATCGAGTTCACTTACTTTGCAGCCAGTAAGGGAGAAACCACTTCACGTCTGGTCGACCCGCAGGTGTTATTGCACGACCGCGGTGCCTGGTACCTGGTGGCATACTGCCATGCACGAAAAGCCTTGCGAATGTTCGCCCTCCATAGAATGCGTGATTACAAGATTCTGGACACAACCTTCGATCCCATATCCAGACAGGAAATCAACAAATGGATGGATTCAGCGTTTCAGCTTGAACACGGCGAGAAAGAGCACACTATAACCGTGCAATTCGCACCGCATGCATCGCGATACATTCGCGAACGACTATGGCATCCACAGCAGGTACTCGTGGACGGAGAGAACGGCTCATGCACACTCAGTTTCCCGGCTTCCAGCCTGGACGAGGTTCTGCGCTGGGTTGGACAATACGGTGCTGACGCTCTGGTGCTCGAACCACCTGAACTCAGGGAGATGGTAAAACAATCCCTCAGTGCTACTCTGGCACAATACAACTAAGACTGGCGCTTTCACATCCGGTCTACACCATAAATACCTGGTTTAGAGCAGCTTCTCCATGCATACTGACACGATTCCGAGAACAAAAGCAGACAACGCAGAATACCTGCGCAGCGATGAACTCCGCACACTCACCCTGCCATCAGGTGAGAGCCTGAGAGAGCTGGCGGCAATTTTAAAGGAATCGATGAAAACGGATGATCGAAAGCAAGTACAGGCTGCCAGTGCAGCTTTGCTCGCTGAACTGGCCAATGCATTCGAGGTCTCACCACCGCCATTGAAAGTGTTGAACGCTCGCCCGGTCAGGGTAACCGAGAATTATGCCACTGAAACTTTTGGCGACTACGACTTCGACTCGACCTTGATCCGCCTCTGGATGCGCACAGCAGTGCAAAAGAAGATGACATCTTACGGCACATATCTAAGCACGCTCTGTCACGAATTTTGCCACCATCTCGATGTGGTGGCACTGAATCTCCCTCACACCTATCACACGCGCGGATTCTACGAGAGATCTGGTCTCTTGTATCATCATGTGCAAAACACACCCGTGCGAACGATTATCTGGAACCCGCACAGAAACGGTACTTTCAGCGTCGATTGGGCGCGTACGATGCGCCAGCAATCACCTAAGGAGACTTGAGCAGGTCAACACGCGGTTTTGCGATTGTAGTCGTAAAACGCTGGGCGCGCGACACAGGAAGAATTTTACTTACCGTGGTCCGAATCGACGTGCAGATGTTATCCAGAGGCAGATCATCACCGTCATGACCAAACGGATCTTCGACATCTTCAGCAATCAGTTCGATACCGATCAAAAAGTATGCTCCGACCAGAAGTGGTGGCATGCTGAACCAGACTGAAAATTCTTGAGTCAAATACCACGGCCAGGTGAGAAGATTGAGAGCAATACCTTGCCTCATGAAAGCTCGATATGAGACAGCAATGGGACTGTTCTTGATACGTTCACATGCACCGCAAATGTCCATCAATGCACGTGTGTGCTGATCCAGAATGATGAAAGTCAAACCGTCTATTAGCCCCTTTTCCTGCCATGATGCGACAGTTTGATAAATGCGATTGGCGATAGTGAGCGGCAAATGCTCCAGCTCAGAATCGGATAGTTGATTTACACCAGGCAACTGCTCATTCGGCGTCGTGCCACGCAAGTGATGCTTGAGGGCATAGGCAAACGAAATGACCAGCTCACCAAATTGACGCTTCTCCAATTCCGAGATGGCAACCATCGACGACACTTTCATACAAAGATTGCGCGAATCGTTGGTCAATTGCCCCCACAGTTTTCGCCCTTCCCACCAGCGCTCATACGCGGAATTAGTGCGAAAAACAAGCAGCAGACCAAGCACTACACTGCTATAAGTACCTGCTACACCAGCTTCTTTAAATAATTTCGTCGGTAAATTAGGGAAGCCGACAGAATCGACCAGCAGGGCATAAAGAGCCAGAAAGAATAAGTAGATCCAGACCCGCTTAAATACAGGGATCTTGTACATCATCGTGAATGGTCTGGTCCACATCAAAAAGATGTTTTGACCATCTCGCACCGAAGCGGTAGGGGAGGACACAACAGCATTGGCAATCATTTCGTAGTCGGCAGAACTAATAGAAGCCGATGAAGTCTTGTCTTTGTCTGTGAGTATGGGCATGTGATCTCTCCAAACTATTGGAGTGCCATTATCCGATATCGTTCAGTGAGTTGTCGGGTGGAAAAGGTTAGAAAAGCACAAGCTCAGCCGTTACAGACAGCACACTCTGTAATCACTCGACTACAAAAAGCCGGAAAGTCAATCCCAGGTTACTAAAGGGGCTTATCCAGAGTGAACAGAACAGAAAGGCAGGGCTGGGAATCTCGCACAACGAAAGTGCGTCATCTTTATTTTATGTAACTCTAGGCTCCGGCGCACCGGACCTCTGCATATCGAATCGCTGCTCGCGAGTTATCGAAATACTGCGTTTGATATTACCGAGAAGTGACACTGAGATATCCAACAAACATACATTTTGCACCACATATGGTGAACGCCAGACTGAGTTTCCGATAATGACTTATTCTTCCCAACGAATTAATCTCACTCATCCCCGACTGCAGATATTTCGCAGCCGCGACTTGTATTCTCAAAACATAGACAGCTCGACGGAAGGATTCCACATGTACTTAACCCCTGAACAATTGTCGGTTATACAAGAAGCGCTGGAATTTGCCTACGACGCCAAACTGCGCGAATTCGAAGATAATCACTGCCGTCTCGACATCGCCTCCAGGCAGCTGGCAACAAGAGCAGCACGCGCCGTCAAACAGTACGCTGAAATACTCGAGTGCATCGACCCCCAAGAAGGCATGGCGAGCTAGGGTTCGGCTAATAGCCGGACTTATCGACTGTACTTATCCAAAAAATCAAACACTTCGGCAGTCGGCTTATCACATGCAAGACCCAGGTCCTCGTTCAAACTGGCGTGTGTTTTTCCCTGTACGGCCACGGCTTTTGAAGGTGTTCCAGCCTTCTTGAGGGCGCCATTGAAAGCAAGAGCCTGAGCTGTTGCATCAGCACGATTTGGAATGTAGAGGATCAAAAAAGGTGGCATAAAGTTGCCACGTCTCACGTATCTGATAGGAGAGGCCTGCCACCAGACCTGAGAATCTCGTCCGAAAACCGAGTTGAGCAGGTCATGATGCTTCGACGACCTGGCTGTTGCGGCAAAGTTATAGCTGCCGCCGTCTAAGAGAATTGTCCCCTTAAGACAGGAAGGTTCAAGTCCATACTGGGCTAGGAATCGGGCATCTGTTGAAATAAGGGCTGCTAGAGCTGCACCGGCTGAATGTCCCATCAAAAACAGACAGTCGGGATCACCGCCGTATCGTTTGATGTTCTTGTGAATCCAGGCCACCGACTCTGCCACATCCTGTGCGTGAACGGGATATTTCACCGCCGGAGAAAGCCTGTAATCGACAGTGACAAAAATAAATCCCCGGCGGGTAAATGCCAGGGGCTTATTAAAGACGCTAGAACTTTTGTCACCTGAACTGAACTTTCCTCCGTGGAAGAAAATAATTACCGGATGAGAACTCCCGGTTCTGGGGGAGAAGACATCCAGTTGATTGAAACTCTTTCGAGCCGGCGCGTAGACCTGATGGGCAAAGCATCGCGGTCGGAATGTTCGACTCAGCGGAGATGGCGATGAATGCGTTTCAGCTTCAGCACAACAGCTTGAGCTGAGGCTGAACAAAACGGCGCAAAGAGCCAGACAGATAATTGAGCTGATTGTGCGACCCTAGCTAATTTGATTCGGCATCAAAGGTGGACTTGGCATCTATTGAGGAAATTTCCCCGAGAATGCTGCTCAAAGCCATTTCAGTGCTAATTGTAAATCGCGGAAAACGTTTCGGAGCAGATGCCGAAACGCTCTTCATCACAGTGTGCTTACTGGAGAAACGCTCTTCCATCTCTTTCAGCTCTTGCATCAGATCTTTTGTTTCTGGAAAAAGTTTGTTTGCCATGAGCGATTTCCGCCGCCTATGTGTGTTGTAGTAACTGCAAAATTCTAGAGATGCCCGCCGACGCAACGGTCCGGCTGTTGGCAACTATAATGCCAGCAACTATTGAAATCAAGCCATTCCTTTAGCGTTACTTAATAATTAGCCGCTCCAATCATAAAGACACTTGACGACCTCGCGGTTCTCAACAGATGTACATGCTTGTCAATTTCGAAGTCCAGCAGCTATGCAGGCAGTTATAGCAGCGATATTCGTTTCTCCAGTTAATACTGTATATGGTGCCGTTTGAGGACAAAGAAACTGTCAAAAAACTAATCAAAAGTCTTCTAACTAAGATGATTATGCCTCGTTCATCACTGAATATGAAGCGCCTCAATACATAAGCTTTGACATCACCTGTGCAACACTGACATACTCACTCACCTCTGATGAGTCCGATGCCGGTGAAGGCTAGCATCGTGGATTGTGGGTTTCACCTTTTGGAAACAACAGACTGAGTCCCCGTCACCATTTGGGAGTCTGCTCTAGATTGTGCAAGCAAATGCTTGCCCCTAAAAAGGAAACAAAATGAACTTTACCGAACTTGGTCTATCCAAGCGAATTGTTGCCGTACTCGAAAAACTAAGCTTTATCGAACCTACTGAAATTCAGCAAAAAGCAATTCCATTCATCGTCAATGGACGAGACATTCTGGCCTCTGCCGAAACCGGCTCAGGAAAAACTGCCGCCTACGCTTTGCCTATCATCCAAAACCTGAAGGGTACCTCCGAACGAAAACCACGCTGTCTCGTTCTCGTGCCAACTCGGGAGTTGGCACTGCAAGTGCAGAGCCAGTTCGAGCGCTTCTCGAACAACTCTGGACTGAGGACGGTCACCGTATACGGCGGAACAGGATACGAAAAACAAACCAGATTGATGCGCCGGGGCGTTGACGTCGTTGTAGCCACACCTGGACGTCTGTTTGATCACATAGAACGAGGCAATGTGGACCTCAGTCACATCTCTCTACTGGTGCTTGACGAAGCTGACCGCATGCTCGACATGGGCTTCCTTCCTCAGGTAAGAAGAATCGTCGATGAGATGGAAGGCACTAATCGTCAAACATTGATGTTCTC
Source organism: Candidatus Melainabacteria bacterium (assembly GCA_003963305.1). NCBI lineage: Bacteria > Bacillati > Candidatus Melainabacteria > Candidatus Melainabacteria bacterium. The sequence goes on from RXJR01000028.1 coordinate 73,661, forward strand.
CGCGACAATCAGCGGCACTGTTGAGCGCATCGCATCAGAGTTTCTTACGAATCCGGTAACGGTTCAAGTCAACACTAAAAGAGTTGAACCAAGCTCAATTGAACAACGCATCTACCATATAGACGAAGCGGGCAAAGACGCACTGTTAGTCCAGCTGATCCAGGCCGAACCGGAAATGAACTCGGTCCTGGTTTTCACAAAAACCCGTCGAAAAGCAGCCAAAATCAGGAAAAAGCTCTGTACATCGAACATTACTGCAGAGGAAATTCACGGCGATATTTCACAAAGTCAACGAGAAAAGACTCTGGCACGCTACCGTGAAGGCAGATTCTCCGTGCTCGTTGCCACAGATATTGCCGCACGTGGATTAGACATCCCGGCAATCAGCCACGTGGTCAATTACGATCTGCCAATGTCTGCCGCCGACTACGTACATCGCATTGGTCGCACAGGCCGAGCCGGACGCTCAGGCGTTGCGCTCTCTTTCGTGTGCGCCGACCAGCGCCACCTCATGAAAGACATCGAGAAAGTAACGGGAAGGCCTCTGGACCCGAACGCTCCACAGCAAGACCACGGCTCCGAGCATCAAAAGGCGAGACGACGACGCTTCAACAGAACTGGCCCCGCCAGAAATGCTGAAAACGCCGGCGCAAACTCGAACTGGAAACCGAAGGCCAGAACTGGCGGACGCTCCGAGAGCACTACCGGTGACTACGCCGGATACAGCACAGGCGACGACAACAGAGCCAACAGCAGATACAAGAAATACGGCAACGCCACCAGTGACCAGGCAAGATCGGGTCAAGGTTCCAGGAACGGCTCGGCAAACGGCAGCACTAAGCGATTCTGGGGACGTAAGCCTTCAGGTGCGACTGCGAAGCCGCAAGCAGGAAGCCGAAAATCCGCCGCTCAGGCTGTTTGAAGTTACTTCTTCTTCAAAGGCACTTCGTCTTGATCTGACATTACCGGCACGCCTCGCTTGTGCACGATAATGGCATACATCTTTCGAGCCAGGTCTTCATCCAGGCGACGATACTCGTATGCTATTCCGGCACTGACGTTGTCGTAGTAGTCGACGCGACCGTTTTTTGCCCTGTATTCAGTCAATTTGAGACGATTAGCCATAAGACTGGTCAACGGTGATTGCTTGCTGATACCGTCTTTGGTGACAACAGCCGAACCTGCTGAAGCGATTTGAATCGCTTTGCCATCTTTATCGTAGAACACTTTCAACATCACTGTCGTCAGACCTTTGTCCTTCCAATCAGCGTGTTCGACTTTTACGCCTGAAGGTAGAGTGTAGGAACCATCGAAGTTACCTGCTGCTTCTTTCATTTTTTGCGCAGTCATGCCAAGCTTTGCCACCCCGATTCCTACTCCGGGCGTAGCGAGCACCTTCTCAACGGCCAGACACGGCACATTTGCAAATCCAAATGAAAGGCCCAGGATTAGCAACGCAGACAGGGAAACTCTCATCAAATATCTTCCTTTTTAGTAGGGCAGTTAAGAGCAGATTCTACTATGTCGACATGGTTCATCGAGGCAATGCATATGTTCATCGACCAACCGGAAAGCCTGCACTGATAAACGATTTGAAGCTTTAATCAAAAAAGACGGAAAAATAATCGATTTGAAGTGAACTTTTTGCCTGTCACTTACGTATTAGTGTTAGGTGATAGATGAGGCGCATATGAAAAAATCAATTGCTCTAGTGACAATAGGAATGATTGCTACCCTGCACTTCGGTGGCACTCTTTTGCGGTCGACTGCGACTGCAGCCGCACCAAAAACAACGACAGCTGAAACCCTCGCTACCTCTCAAATTCAAGTTATTTATGACGATTGGTCTTATGCAAATAAAGACCGCTCGCTGCCGGTCAAAATCTATCTTCCAAAACGAGCGGACCATCCTCTTCCGGTCGTCATCTTCTCGCATGGTCTGGGTGGCTCGCGTGAAGCGGCTCCTTATCTTGGTGATTACTGGGCAGAGCACGGCTATATCGGGGTGTTCATTCAACATCCCGGCAGCGACGAATCATTTTGGAAGCCATCACTTTCGCAAGGCGGTCCTATTAGCAAGGCAGCACTGCTTCCTAAATTCAGGCAACAACTGACCAACCCTGCTCATGCTATCAATCGAGCCCAGGATGTACATTTCATCATCGACAAACTGACTGAGTTGAACAAGAGCTCTGGTCCACTGTCGGGGAAAATGGATCTTAACGCTCTCGCCATAGCTGGGCACTCTTTTGGCTCATGGACGGCATTGACAGCAAGCGGGCAAACATTTGTCAGCCCAGGCGGCAAGAAAATTGAGGCTGGCGATCCTCGAATCAAAGCCGCAATTTACCTGAGTCCAACCGTGGCCAAAAAAGGTTCCGACCTTGATATCGCCTACGGAGGCATCAAAATACCGGGACTTCATCTGACTGGCACCAAAGATGATTCACCTGTAAACGGCACCAGAGCAGATGAACGGCGTGTGCCATTCGATCACATCAGCAAAAGTGATCAATACCTGGTCATACTTGACGGCGCAGACCACATGGTTTTCGGTGCCGGACGGAAAAGACTGAGAGCCGATCACGATGACGTCGCTCAGCAAGAAATCGTTGCGGACGTATCCACAAAATTCTTAGATGCCTACCTCAAACATGATTCGTCCGCTTTGACGTGGTTACGTGGTGCTGGAGCAAAAGCAGAGATAAACGGCAAAGGTACGTACGAATACAAACTGGCAAATGCCGCCCGAACATAAATTTCTCTCTGTTTCAGTGGGGGAATTACGCTAAAGAGGACTGCGAAGGCTCTAGCATTCAGCATGTATGAAGAGTATTTTAATTTTGTCTCTTCGCCCACAATCAGCTAATCGGGTAGTGAACATGAGTGCCGAGAAATCGAGCAAGAAAGGCTTTGCGATTCTTTTCGTAGGAGTAATGATAGGTATCGGCGTCGGCATAGCGGCTTGTGTCACAACAATGGTGCACCCTGCCACAGCAACAGCCAATGAAAAATCAGTAGCTGTTGCTGCCAGACCGGCAAAGCCTCTACCGAGTCTCTACCCTCCTCCTCCCCAGACTGCCTCTTTGAACGCAGGCTATGACGCAGTCACAGCACCACTACAACCCGACCAGAGTCAATCAGTCGCTGCGTATCAGCAGCCAACAACGAACTTTCAACCAGCTCTGGCACCAGCTCTGGCACCAGCTCTGGCACCAGCACAAGGAATTTCACAAGGAACAGCCATTCAGTCTCAAGACGGCTCGTTACTGATGCCTGGCGTGAACGCATATGCCACCACAGCTCAAGCGCCCGCTGCAACGATGGCAACGTACGAAGCAACAGCAGACACGATCACGGCTGGGCACGTCAATCCAAACTGGACGATCGGTAAAAACGGACTGATTCAGAATCCCTGTGTCGATCCACCTTCTGCACATGGCAGACAGACCGGTCAGTATTAACTGCGAGTTCCGAACTGGGATCTGGAAATCGAACAGAAATTCCAAACTCGACGCACTGGAACCTGCACCGAGTTCCTCGCCCATCCTTGATGAACGTCTCAGCTAAAGCTGCTTAGTTCACTTCCAGTGAAGTCAAAAACTTATCGGCACTTGCCGTGTCCGGAGCCTCTTTAGAGCTTAAGAAAGTCAGCTCATAGAGAGCGTCTTTGACCCAGTAGACGCGACCCAAGCGAAGCGCACCGTCTTTATCTTTGATCTCATATGATTTGCCAGGGGCGCCTTTCAAATCAATGTCGGCAGTCTTCACAACAGTGCCACCATTTTGGCGAGAGGCTAAATCTACAGCATCATCAATGTTTTTCTTGGGGTCATTGAACCAATTTTTCAGAGTCTCTGGCTCAAATGTCGTGCAAGCAGCTCTGTAGCTCTCCTTGTTATCGGGATCATTGACGCGTTTGCCCTGCTCGCCACATCGAGCCCAATGCTGAGTGGTCTTGATGTCGGCTGTATTTTTGACGACACCATATGAATCGGGATTCTCAGCTGCAGCCTTACCAAATTGCTTTTCGAGCGCAGCTTTGCCCGGCTCTGCTTCGTTCGGCATCAGTACCGACCAGTTGCTCTTAGGCAATGAAACACGCTGCCAGCCGAATGCATACGCGGGAGTAGCATCAGGAGCGGGCTCAACACCCACCTCGTAATAGATACCGTCTTTGATACCAATCGGAATGGTCGTAGAAATTGAACTGTTCTTTCCTTCAGCCGACAACTTAAGAAGATTGGTCGGCTTCAAATTCGCTTTGTAGAAAAGCCCGTCCGGTCCCATATTGGGCTTATCCATATCAGGCTTTGGTGGCAAAATTTCAAACTTGGTGAATTTGTTTCCATCCTTCATCGAGGCTTCGGTGATGCCGTCAATCAATTCCTGCATGCTGGACTGAACCTTCACTGGCATGCGCAACTTGCGCAGCCCCTCAACATCATTAGCGTTGAAGGTCTTCATGTACAACGCGCCAAACTGCTCTGGTGTCTTCCGGGAGCCGTCCTGAGCAAAAGCACCTACCGAACAAGTCATTGCCACCAGAAAGGCAATTCCGGAGTGTAGCAATTTAGATTTCGATGTTGCAGACGGCATAGACTCTCCTCGTAAAAAATGCACTCACTTCACTGCTGGCAGTAAAAATTTAGGCGACGCTTACAGATCGTATTCGTATATCGAACCCGATGCTTCCTGCTCAGTTATTCACCTTTGATAAACCTCAAGAGGCAGTCCGTCTGGATCTGCAAAAAAGAAAAACTTCTTGTCCGTTATTTCGTCGATTCTAATCTCTTCCACTGCCACACCCTTCTCACTCAGGCGGCGGTGAGTCTCCTCGACATCCTCGACCTGGAAAGCGAGGTGACGCAGTCCACATGCTTCCGGTCTGGATACACGCGGTGGCGGCGAGGGAAAGGAAAACAACTCAATCTGCGCATGGCGCCCGACTCTCAAATCTAACTTGTATGAGTTGCGTTCAGCCCGAAAGGTCTCTTCCAGCACCGCAAAACCGAGCGTTTCAGTGTAGAAAGCCCTGGAACGCTCATAGTTAGAGCAGATTATCGCAACGTGGTGAATCTCACTTTCAGCTAACACAAACAACCTAACTATATCTAAGGATTATGCAATCGCTTTCACAGCCGACAAAATTGAGCCGAATCGATTACAGGAGCTAGGATTACAGCACATGACAACCCGCATAGCTGCTTCTGAATAAATCAGTAATATTTCTTGAAGTAAAGTAGCTCGGATGTATCATTGCATGTCTAACAGTGCACTCTTCATCAAAGGGCTGGCGAATTTATGATAAACACGCTGTCATCAAATCCGGTTGTCAACGTCACCGCCAGCTATTCGGTCAGACACATCACCCTGGCTAAATGGGTGATGGAGATTGCCTCCCTCTGCAAACCAGATCAAATTCACTGGTGCGACGGATCTCAGGACGAGTATGATTCGCTTTGCAAAGAGATGACAGCAAAGGGAACATTGATTCGCCTCAACCCTTCTTTGCGTCCAAACAGCTTTCTGGCTCGTACCCACTCCTCAGATGTTGCACCGGCAGACGACTGCACCTACATTTGCTCTCAAACTGAAGCGGAAGCAGGACCAACTAACAATTGGAAAGCTCCTGCTGAAGCCAAAAGCACCTTAACTGGTCTTTTCGAAGGCTGCATGCGCGGTCGCACTATGTATGTCGTTCCTTTCAGCATGGGACCGCTTGGTTCATCGATTTCACAGATCGGTGTGCAGCTCACCGACTCACCATATGTAGTGGCAAGCATGCGCCTGATCAGCAGAGTCGGCAAGAAAGTTGTCGAAGCTCTCGGTGTTTACGGTGATTTCGTTCGATGCCTGCACAGCGTTGGAAAACCACTTGCTGCTGGTGAAGTTGACACCGCCTGGCCTTGCAACGCAGAAACAAAGTTTATCGCTCACTTTCCCGATAGCAGAGAAATCTGGTCATACGGCTCAGGCTACGGTGCCAATGCTCTGCTCGGCAAAAAGAGCCTTGGTCTTAGAATCGCCTCGACCATGGCCCGCGACGAGGGCTGGTTAGCAGAGCACATGGTTATTTTAGGAATTCAATCACCTCAGGGTGATAAGAAGTACATTGCCGCAGCATTTCCGAGCGCATGCGGAAAAACCAACCTGGCTATGCTGGCTCCTCCAGCTGCTCTCAGCGGCTGGAAAGTCACCACTGTTGGTGACGATATAGCATGGATCAAACCGGGAGCCGACGGCAAATTTTATGCCATCAACCCGGAAGCTGGATATTTTGGAATCGTGGCAGGCATTTCCGAAAAAACGAACCAGAACGCATTGAACACTATGCGCGAAAATTGCATTTTCACCAACGTCGCCCTTACAGAAGATGGCGATGTCTGGTGGGAAGGATTAACAGAAAAACCGCCAGCCAAACTGACAGACTGGCAGGGTAACGAGTGGACAGCATATTGCGGTCGACCGGCGGCCCACAAAAACGCGAGATTCACTGTTCCAGCAGCGAACTGCCCTTCGCTGGACTCGAAGTGGAACGACCCGAAAGGTGTTCCAATCAGTGCATTCGTTTTTGGCAACCGCCGTGCCACCGCAATTCCACTTGTCACCGAAGCCTTCAACTGGGATTACGGCGTTTATCTCGCCTCCGTCAGCGGTTCCGAGCGCACTCGCGCCATGGGTGCAGTCAGCGAAGTCAGCCGTGACCCGATGGCCATGCTCGCCTACTGCGGCTACAACATGGGTGACTACTTCAGCCACTGGTTGCAAATGGGACGCGAAGTCAAGTCACCGCCACCAATTTTTTCAGTCAATTGGTTCCGCATCGACGCCAACGGAAAGATCATCTGGCCGGGCTTTGGCGAGAATTTCCGCGTTTTAAAGTGGATATTTGAGCGAGCACAGAGAAAAGCATCGGCTGTACAATCTGAGTTGGGATGGATGCCAACTTATGATGACATCGATTGGACAGGCTGCACGAGCGTTTCGAAAGAAAAATTCGAGTCCGTCATGACCGTCGACAAGAAAATTTGGCAGAAAGAACTGGAATCTCATCAAACGTTGTTTGACACTTTCGCCACAAAAATTCCAAAGCAATTTACACTGCTGCGAGAATTACTCCAGTTAGGATTTAAAAGATAACGCATGCTCGAAATTGTGAACCGCCGCGTACTCCTCGCTAGTATGCTACTTTTGCCGTCGCTCTCAACTGCGGCGGAGGCAGCCGCTTTGAGTACGTCTCAGTTAAACGCACTCCTCAAGGACCCTGGCTTCAAGGTTTCGGCAACCAGCAGCATCGTCATGGGTACGGGACCGATTGTTACCGTCCTCACTGAAGAAGATGCGAAAACAGCGGACCAGGACTTGAAAATCGACGCGCTCCTTCTGTCGAAAACGCTGATGGAAGCAGCGCCAGGGCAGATAGAAAAAGTGAAAGTGCTTTTCTCACAAAGTGGTCACAGTGGGCGTTTTATTATTATCGACAATAGAGAGATTCAAGATTTCGGCCACGGCAAAATCTCTCCAGAAAAGATGCTTGCCTCCTTGCGTTTCTCTGATGTAGAGCCCGAACGAGCACCAGATGTAGTGCCCGGTCCGGAATTCGAGAGACGATTGTTAGCCTGGAATAGAATCAAACGATTGCGCCAACAGGGAACCGGAGTCGGTCCCTTCGAGAATATCTTTCGCGAAATCGAAAACGTTGCAAAATCCGGTGAGTCAGCCAAAGTCAGTGAAAGAGTCGCTTATCTAGAATCCAAACTAAGCGACCAGGAAGAACAGGTCAAACAGGCAAAGAAATCAGCTCAGGGTCGCGGCGTTCCGTCCATTGCATCAAGGTCATCAGTTGCATCGACACCCGCAGGGTCAGGCAGCCAATCGACAGCTCCTACCGGGGGCCACTCCGGCTTTGTTCCTCCAGATGCTGAGAGAATCAAACGAATCTACACCCAGGATAGCGAAAGTTGGCTGCGCAATCTGGAAGCTAAGAACAGCAGTCAGGCAGCGACCTTCCGAAAAATGAAGAAATCTGTGGACGAAAAATTTGCCACCAAGCAAGACGCTGCAGCTTTTGAAGAGCTCAGCAGCATGATTACTCTGGTCAAGCAGGACCTCGGATTTGATCCGTTCAGACCAGATGGTGACGGCGGCAGAGGTCAGGCCGGAGGCGGACCTAATGGCGGCGGACCCAACGGCGGCGGACCCAACGGCGGCGGACCCAACGGCGGCGGCGGTCCCATGGGCGGTCCCAACGGACCCGGCGGCTTTTAAGCCCGACCAGAGCTTTCGTGCGGACTCCGGTCTGAAGTGATAAATTGCAATAGGTTCACGCCACAGGGAATATAGAGGGCGGGACCACTGTCGGAACCAACAATTTTCATGACTTCAGAGCCTCCGAAAAGCGAATCAACGTCACCTCCAAGCCGAAAGCGGGTCGATCCTCTGGTCGGAACAGTTTTGGACGGACGCTTTGAGATTGAGGAAGTTCTCGGCTCAGGCGGCATGAGCGTCGTATATAAGGCAAATCAACTGCGCGTTAACCGACATGTCGCTGTCAAGACTTTGCGCATGCAGCTTGATTCTAAGCCCATTTATCGGGAAAGATTCCAAAACGAAATCAACTTGCTTTGCGCCCTGAGTCACCCCAATATCGTCACTGTTTACGATTGTGTTATCGGACCCGACGACCAGCCTTACGTAATCATGGACTACCTGCGAGGTCGCAGCCTGGAGGTCCTGATCGGTCAAGAAGGTCCGATATCAGTAGAGCGTTTTATGCGAATCGCGGTGCAGGTCTGCGGCGCCCTCGATCACGCCCATCGGAAAGGCGTAATCCATCGGGATCTGAAACCAGGCAATATCGTGTTGATGGATGATGAATCAGATTTTGTAAAAGTCGTGGACTTCGGTCTAGCCAAATTGAACGACACAAATCGGCGTTTGACACAATCAGGTGAACTCTGGGGCAGCCCTCCATACATGAGCCCGGAACACTGCCAGAGCAAACCGGAAGACGAGCGATCCGATTTGTACTCCTTTGGCTGTGTGATGTACGAGATGCTCACAGGAAAAGACCCTTTCCACTTTGCCACCAGCGTTTACGAGCTGATTCAAATTCATATCAATACTCAACCACCATCGCTGGCAGAGGCAAATCCACTCGTGCATGTACCGGCTGAACTCGAGACGGTCATCTTCAAGGCAATGGCTAAACTACCGGAAGATCGTTACCAGACCGCGGCTGAATTGAGGGATGCACTGGTAGCAGTAAGCAGCAGCATGGGCCGTCATTCAGGAGACTTGCTCGCGCTACCGACAGCCGGCAAAAGATCTAACTCTACAGGAGAAATAATTCCGGCGCCCGGAGCTGCAAATTTCACACCGGCAGAGCCAAACCGTTCAACGAGTCCCAGTGAACATTTCAGACGAGCACTCGATCCCATGCGCGGTATCAATGTTGATCAATTATTTGACGGCACCGCAGATAGTGCTGAGTTTTCCAGTCGAAACACCGCCGGCCCAGGCTCAGCACGTACTGAGAACAGTACTCAACCCGACATCATTTCCAAACCTGCCAATTCCAATCACAGCAGCACCGCCGCCGATAGCGACTCTGCGGTTAAACATGCCAAACCGCCAGCGGGAATGCCGCCGCAGGCTGGCAGTAACATTCGCAGAATGCAAAGCGAGACTCAGAAACCGCTATTGCCCGCAATGCTTGCTGGCGCACTTTTAGGAGCTGGAATGATTGTGGCCTTTATCTTTGCAGTACCTCAATTTATGCACAAAACCCCCGGCGATAAATCCGCAACAGATTCAACATCAGTACCAAAGGGTGCTGAAGATCCGGCAATACACACGGCACCGGCACTGCACTCAACATCGGCACTGCATTCAACGACTGCTGGGCAACCCAAAACAGACGCTCCCCCAGCAGCAGCCCTATCAAATCCCGCCATGATTTCAAATACCACCGCTGGTTCACATCCCACCCCTGGTATACATCCTGCCGCTGGTTCACGTCCCGCCGCGGTTCCGCATGCCACTGCGATGTCCCACCCGACAGCCTCCCGACCAGCAGCTGCCCACACCCCAGCCTCCCATCCGGCAGCCATTTCCCACACAGCCACCAATCAGCGTAGCGCTGCTACCCACGCGACGCCATCATCCGCGAAAAGCTCGAATCCATGGGATGCACTGCAGGGGCTGCGCAAAGGCAAATGATTTTGTGACGCCCGAATCGAATTCGCACGAGAAGCATGCTCTTACAGCACCAGTTATCTACGCGCTCTGCATTCTGCCATGCATTGCAATGTGGTACGGGCTCTACGTCCTGAGAAACACCAACATCACCCTGGCGCTCTACCACATGCTTTGTCTGATGCCAGGCATCATACTTGGGTCTTCTCTGTGGCGAAATGATTTCAAGATTCCAAGCCCGAAACAATGGCTGCTTTTGTTTCTGGCCGCTGTTTCATTCAATGCCCTGACAATTTGGCTCTATGACCACATCGGTTCTCTCTTTTTGAACAACGACAACGTAATGACTTTGATTACTGAACTCGGTTTCAAAAAGGGACATCTTCTTGCGCTCAGCCTTTACTTTATCTTTGTCAATTCCACCCTTGAAGAGCTTTTCTGGAGAGGCTCGATTCTAAATCAGCTCGATCGCATGCGCGCACCATTCAAACACTATGGAATCATTCTTTCATCAGTGATGTATGCAGCCTTTCACTATCTGATCCTGCGGCTAGTGGTGTATCCAGGCTGGGCTGAGGTCGGTTTCGTCATGCTTGCCATATATGGCTGGATTCTCGCCATTCTCTATCGCAAAACAGGTTCAATCCTCATTCCTATCCTGGTTCATGCCTTTTTAACCGATCTCGTAGCGATGCTGCTGACAGTCGATTTGCTCAGTCACTACCACTGATGGCTGAACGCGCCGTATATTCGGAAAAATCATGAATTCAGCCAGGGTGCATATAATTGCACCTGCCTGGGAATATTTAAACAAAGCCATTGAGGACCAAGCCATGCTCAGCGATGTATCTCAGCAAGTACCTGGTGAAGCTGCAGACGATTTAGTCGATCTCTTGAAGGCTGGCATGTACGAAGATTTTTTGGAAACATACAGACAAAAGGCAAAAGTCTGCAAAGATGGCGCTGTTATCCTTGCTGAAATGATCAACGAACGCATGCGCAAGATGTTTCCAGAATGCGAGACCACGCTGGTAGTTTCTCAGCAGATGCATGATAAACACCTGGTCGTAATCCAGGATGGATCAAGATTTTTCGGCGACAGTTGGACAGTGACTCGAAATATGTTCGTAGTTTAGACAAACTGTGGCAACGTGAGAGCTTTAGAATAAGTGAAAAATGCGGAGTGCATTGCCACGCACGACAAGCTCAAATTGATCTTTCGGCAGCTTACCCTTCAGAAACTCAATTAGCTCCTGATACTGCTTGTAATGCCCCTTGCCGAAGTAAGTTGCATCAGTTCCAAACAATACGTACTGGGCACCTAGTTCTGTCACGGCTTTCAGTGCTGACGCAGGATCCACCTGCGCAGTATCAAGATACAATCTTGCATCATTACGCTTAATTGACTTTTTCACGACTTCGATAGCGTCACCGTGATTGGTGCCGAAACCCATGTGATACAAAATTATCGGGACTGATGGATGCCGTTTAGCAATGTTGTAGATTCGCTCCGGCGACGATTTTGAATTTTTACCACCGCAGTGAAATACCGCAGGCACGTTGTTCGCAGCGCATAAGTCCAGGTACGGATCAACACGCGGATCATCGGCGTTGAATTGATTGAATTCAGGATGAAATTTCACGCCGACAAAAATTGCTTTGCCATTGTCATCTTTCATAGCAAATAAAGGAGCCAGGTTATTGACTGATCCATCTTCGGGTCTGGACCACGCCAAACCTCGAAACAAATCTGGATGTTTACGCACCAGCTCAGCGGTGATTTCGTTGGTTTGTGCTTCATTCAGCTGACGCGTGTTCGGTACATCTGCGCCGTCTATATTCGAAACGAGCGCCAGCTTGATGCCAGCCCGCTGCACTTCGTCTATCAAGGTCTGAGTGCCGATATCAAAACCGCTGAATTGCCCTATGTGAGCGTGAATATCAATCATGTCAAAAGGCGTCCACTTATCGCTTTGAGAACAGACAGGCTGTCCGGCAAGTGCCAGCAGCGCCGCGACAAAAGCGCAAAAAATCGAACTGTTATAAATTGAATCTTTTCTTTTCATTGACTTCTCAAGCGGTGCTCTCTACCATTAAGAGGCCCAGGGGTCGACCATGCAAAGATGTGATAAAGACGAGGCCAGTCTGTCGACAGCCACGTCTGAAGAAATTATAGACGCCAAAACATCCGAATCAACAAACAAGTCCAAGGCGAAAGTAATCCTTGCCTATTTTCTTTGCGCCACAATTTGGGGGACCACCTGGTATGCAATTCGCGTATGCATTGCTCCGGACGGATTTCCAACCTATCCAGCAGCTGCATTGCGCTTTACCTTTTCAGCAGCAATTTTAGGAATTTACTGGTTCGTTCGACATCGGAAATACAAGAAGCCATCACAGGCTGAATTAAAATGGTTATTTTGCGCAGGAGGAATCAGCGGTATCGCATATGGTTTGCTCTATTCCGCTGAAGAACAAATCTCAGGCGGGTTGACCGCCGTGCTTTCCGCAACTGGTCCACTTATAGCCGCCATGATAGCGATGGCAACCAGAACGGAAGCAACTTCTCGAATCAAAATCTTTGGATCCATCTTCGCTATAGCCGGAGTCGCCCTCGTCTTTCATGACCGACTTCAAGTGTCAGTTGCGCAAGCCTCGGCAGTTGGCATTGTCACTCTCGTGTGCATTCTTAACGCGTGCTCCAATGTGGTAATGAAACGATATGCGAGGGAAGTCGCAGCAATAGCCTGCAATACAGTATTTTTCACCGCGGCATCTGTGACGTTGTGGCTAGCCGCGATCATCAGCGGAAAATACAGCGTAACGGAATGGAACCTGGCTCCAACAGTGGCCCTACTGTACTTGACTATATTTGGGACGTTGATTGCGTTTGCGTGCTTTTTCTACCTGCTAAAACATGTACGTTTGTCAACAGCGATGACGCTTTCTTTTGTCACACCGATCATTGCTCTGGCAGTCGATGCAGTTTATGAAAAGGGTACAATATTGACCACCGAAACTTATGTCGGGATAGCAATAGTACTTTTAAGCGTGGCGATCAGTGTACTCGTGAAAGATCGCGCCTGATGCGTTAGCAAGAACGGAACCAAAAGAGGAATTAGATATGCTTTCAAGGCTGCAACGTCAGGTTGGTTGCAATTTTCTCACTGCGCTTTTTACCGTAATCTTCTTTGCAATGAATGCGATTCCCGCAGCTAAATCACAAGATTCGCGAACAACGAAAATGCAGTCACAGGCGACAACACGATACGTCGAAACAACGCAGTCCTTAGTAACATTGCAGTCCGCAAAGACAAGACAGTCCGCAATCGCATCACTGCCCGCTACGCCGGAATCAGAACCACCGCTCTCAATAGTCAACATCGACCTGTGCACCCTCGCCTATCAGCTCTATCATCAATCGCTATGTCTTCCACTAGACCCCTGGTACGACAATGTGTCTCGCGTGGGCAGCGACCGCCGCAACAACATTTGTCGATTCACCCACGATTACGCTGTTAAACTAGGCAACCTGCCTTCTGGTGATGCCTTCTATAGCGGACCGAACGCAGCGCGTGGCTGGAAGAATAGCAACTTGCGCCTCGATCCCATCATTACCAACTACAAACACATCGATGCAAAACTGCCAGCCTTTACTCGTGACGGAGAAAGGTACATGGCAATCTTTGCACCGCCTTACATTACCGACCGAATCAAATCGATTGAAGGTTTCCGGTACAAAACCCAGCCGACAAATTTTCCACATTACGACGTGGAGCGATATCAGATTCGCGAATACCCAGATGGTGAAAATCGATTGCTGGTATTCGAGGGAGGAACCGGCATCGTCGGCAGCAGCCAACCAGGCTGGAGCCCGATGGGTTTTGTCTTGATGCGAAAAACTGCCACCGGATATGATGCCCATATCGTCTTTCGTGGCAGCCGCAGTGGAGCCTCTCTTGCCAAGACAGTCTGGAATGCCCAGGACGCCATTGGTGATGCTAAGGGCAATCCAGACTGGATCACTGATCTGCGCAGCAGCAAGCAAATCGACCAACCGTTGATTAGCAAGACAGGAAAAGTAACAGAAGGATTCGCCGCGGCGCTACCGACAATGCTGGGAACGATAACAGCTTCTTGCCAGTATCTTGCCCAGGACTATCCAGCACCGGAACATGTTTACGTCACCGGCCATAGTCTCGGTGCCGGGCTGGCCAGTCAGTTTGTCAGCGCGATCGAGCAGGGCAGTTTTGGAGATGAACTGCGCAAAAAGGTGAGCGCCTGGCCGTGGGATAAGACTTCCCTAGTTGCATATGCTCAACCCATACCAGGTGATCCGACCTTTGCCGCCAACTTCGACAAAGTATCACCAAATTCGGTGCACTACTGGGTTGAAGGCGACAGCGTCGTTGAAGCAACCTCCAACGCAGTGGTAGGAATGGTCATCGACAAGGGCGAACACGTGGGTGCCCAGAAGAAACTGTCGAACCTCAGCGGCTGCAACGACAATCCGCACGAAGTTTTTGTTATCAGAGATGCACTCGTGCGCGAACTGGAAGATGGTAATTCGGCGCTGGCGCATGAACTTGGATCCCAAAACACCTGGGGTTACTACCAGTCATTTTCAAAAATGATCACAGGAGAGCCCTTGAACTTTGTCTACGCCGGCGCCCCTGCACCCAGACTGGTGACGGAAACCAATTTGCGCAGTATGCTGCAAAACTACGATTTCGGACCCGAATTCGACCGCTGGCTGGAAGAAGTGTACGCAAAGATGATCGCAGACAAAAGCAGCTACATCGGATTCAAATTTCAAAGCACTTTAGATGACAGACAGAAACTGGTTCTCGAACTGGTCAATCACATGCGCAAGCCCTCGGTGAACAATCATTCGCAAGACGTTGAAAATCTTGCCAGTGATTTCAAACTAATTGACGGAAACCTCGGCTTGACCAACGAAGAAAAGTGGATCTTCAGCGGCATGATTTTGTCTCGCCTGCAAAACTCAAACCTAACCCTGAAGGACTTACAGTCGAATTCCGAAATAAACAACTGCCTCAACGCAGCTGTCGCTGAATAGGGCACGAAGTGCGTAATTAGATATAAGTCAAAGTACGCAAGAAGAGATTCGCCGGGGTGCACAACTAGTGACACGGTAGGAATCAGGACCGATTCCTACCGTATATACGTACCGGATATACGTACCAGACATACGTACCAGATATACGTCCCGAATATACGATCCTCTCGCACATACTCGGCGCCATGGGCCGAGCGCTTGTCATTGCAGTAAGACAGCGAAGATGCGCTTCAAAAGCTGCTCTATACGACGCCAAATTCCTTCCATTAAATCGAGTGTGGGGTACTGGTAGAACATTTTTGCCTTGCTATACTTATTTCATACCGGTGAGCACTGACTTAAATGTTCAGTACTTTGAGCCGAGGGGCAATGCGGAAACGTCAGGTCGGCGCCGACCAGAAACTGTAGCAACCAGCCCGATGCACGTGACGGACTGACTGAAGCGAGCATAAATACTGAGTCCTTCGAACGGACAGTCAGGCAGTATCTTAAAAGCCACCGCAAAGCGATTTGGGTGGCTTTTTTGTTTGTCTAATTTTCTAAATTCGTTCGCCGCGAGCCATCGCATTCAAATAATGCTTGGCTTGCTCTCGAATCTCGCTAATTTGCTCTTCACCCTTGCCATCCAGATTGCGCATCATCATGACCATGCGATGATTATGTTCGAATTTGGAATAATTACGCGCAAGAAAATCCCAATACAAAGAATTGAATGGGCACGCATCTTTGCCGACCACTGTTTTGGGATTGTACTTACATTTTTTGCAGTAATCAGACATCTTATTGATGTAATTTGCTGACGCAGCGTAAGGTTTTGTGCCGACATAACCACCATCAGCATGCAGCACCATGCCAATTACATTTGGCACCATTACCCAATCGTATCCATCGATGAACATCGCCCAGAACCAGTCGTTCACTTGCACCGGTTCCAGAGCGGCAAGCAGCGAAAAATTGCCCAGGACCATCAAACGTAAGATGTGGTGGGCATATGCAAATTCTCGCACATGGCTCAGAGCCTCGCTCATACACTTCATATCCGTGTCACCGGTCCAGAAAAACTCCGGCAGTGAATTATTTGCATCAAGTGTATTGCGCTTACGGTACTCCGGCATAAGTCTCCAGTAAACTCGCCAGATGTATTCTCGCCAACCGATCAGCTGTCTGACATACCCCTCTACTGAAGCCAATCTTGCGGTGCCATTCAAATAGCGAGACTCAGCTTCACGCGCTAATTCCAGAGGATGAAGCAAGCCCACATTGATGTATGCGGAAAGCATCGAGTGATTCATCGAAACCTGACCGGTGACCATGGCGTCCTGATATGGACCAAACAAATCAAGCCGATTATCAAAGAAGTCTGCTGCTTCTTTTAAAGCATCTTCGCGAGTAACAGCGAGATTCCACGTCGATTTACTAACCGAACCAATGTGCGAAGCAAAATGACGGTTAACCATATCTATAACATCAGCGGTGATCTTATCGGCAGGCGATGCTAAGGGCTGCGAAAAATGCACAGACTTTCCAGGCGGCTGACGATTTTCTTTGTCGTAGTTCCAACTACCACCAAACGGCTCTTTGCCATCCATGAGCAACCCCGTTTTCATGCGCATCTTGTGATAGAAGGTTTCCATCGTGACACGCGAATCAGGTGTTTTATGCAATGAATCAAAATCTTCCGCGCTCGAAATAAACTGAGTATGAGAAGTTACCTGGCAGGGAATAGGACCCAAATTCTTTACCATTCGTTCTGTGACGCCGAATTCAGACTGCTCCATCATTCGAAATCCGGTTGGCTTACGAGTCTCAATATGTTCTTTTAGAGGATCTTCAAAGTTCTCTCTCTCCTCGTAATAATCGACAGTCCAACCAGCTTTCCGCAGCTCAGCGGCAAAATGTCGCATCACAGAATAGATAAGAACCAACTTGCGTTTATGGTAAGAACGTTGCTGAGCTCTTTTAATCGACTCAATCATCAATACGGTCGTAGTCTTTTTGTCACAACCCGCCAGAGCGGAATTCTGCAATGTGCACTGATCGCCTGTAATCCAGACTGTGGTTCCTCGATGATTGCTCACATTTCCTCAACATGTAGTCGACAAAAAATTAGTGTACATGGCGCCGCCCATGACGGAGCAATCAAAGTGACGATAATAATGTCATTTGTGGCTCGCCGGACTTCCGGCGATGCTACGATCTGTGCACCTGGAGGCTGCAAATTTGACAAGTTTCAAAGAGTTCGAACACGAAGGTTGGGAATTAGTCGCTGAGAAATATCACGAATATTTCGAACAACTTACCACGCAGACAATTCCAACCCTGATGGAAGTACTGAATCCCGGCGCCGAAACTATTGACGTCGCATCCGGGCCCGGCTACGTGGCTGCTGCCGCTGCTGAAAAAGGCTGTAGTGTAACCGGCGTTGACTTCAGCAAAGTCATGGTGGAGCGGGCGAAGAAATTGTTCCCGCAAATCAAGTTCGTCGAAGGTGATGCTGAGAGTCTTCCCTTCGACGATCAATCATTTGATAACTTTCTGATGAACTTCGGACTCCTGCACCTCGAACATCCGGAAAAGGCGCTATCAGAAGCCTTTCGGGTGCTGCGTAAAGGTGGAATAGCCGCTTTCACAGTATGGGCGCCACCAGACAGATCGGCTGGCTTTCGATGCATTTTAGGAAGCATTGCTGAACACGGCGATTCAACAGTTACCCTGCCACAAGGTCCTGCGTTCTTTCGCTTCAGCGATAAATACGAGTTCTTAAATCAACTTACGGACGTAGGCTTCAAAGATGTCAAATTTCGCCACATCAACATGACCTGGAAGCTTCCCGACGGAGAAGCACTGTTTAACGCATTCTTTCAGGGCACCCCAAGGACGGGCGGCACCCTGCGGGCACAATCTGCGGAGAGTCTGGCTGCCATTAAAAAATCGGTGCTGGAGACCTCCCTGCAATTTGAGCAGAGCGGATCATTGGAAATTCCCATGGTTTCATTGCTTGCTCTGGGCAAAAAGTAATTACGACACTGCCCAGCCTGGCTTGAACGATGGCTCAATTAGACGACAATGAAAAAACTATAGTTTCGGCTCAGGCTCAGTCATCTAACCCGACTGTTGTTGCGGCTCGGCACTGTCCCAAGTGTGGGCTGGCAGTCGCAGACTCGACCACTAACTGCCCTCAAGATGGCACGCAGATATTTGAAACCCAGGCGGGAATATTAGCGACCAAGTACGACTTTATAACCGTCACCGGCTCAGGCGGCATGAGCGTCGTCTACAAAGCTCGCCGACGCGACAGTGGTGAGATTGTTGCCATAAAAATGTTGCACTCTCTGCTAATGAACGAACAGGCGATGAAGCGCTTTCAGCAGGAAGCAAAAGCGATAACGAGCCTACGCCATCCGAACATTATTAACGTGCACGACTTCGGCGTGTCCGAGCATGGGCAACCATATATGGTGATGGACTTTATCGAAGGCAACACCCTGGCCGATGTTATCAAAGAGAAAGGCGGCCTGACCCTGGAAGAATCACTGCATCGATTTATTCAACTATGCGATGCACTGGAACATGCACATGAAGTGGGTGTGCTCCACCGCGACCTCAAGCCGAGCAACATAATGCTTTCCAATCGTGATGGCAACTTCGCAGATGCACGCATTGTGGATTTCGGTATCGCAAAACTTCTCGACAAAGAAGATGAACAAACAGATTCCGGTCACCTGACAAAAACAGGAGAGCTTTTCGGAAGCCCACTCTACATGAGCCCCGAGCAATGCCGTGGCAGTCATGTCGACGCCCGCTCAGACATATATTCAATGGGTTGTGTCATGTATGAGACCCTGACTGGTCAGCCACCATTGAAAGGCGCCTCGATGGTAGAAACGTTCGTTTTGCAGATGACTGAAATTCCTCAGCCAATGTCAAAAGTCTGCGTAAACCGCAGCTTTCCAGACGAACTGGAAGCTGTCATTGCAAAGACGCTTGCCAAAGATCCTGAAGATAGATTTCAATCAATGACAGAGCTTGAATATGCATTAATGCAGATTCAACCAAATCAGAGCAGTAGTAAACAATCTAGCAGGACAAAAGTAAAGCTTCAGGCACCAGTAATACCAAAAACCGTACTGGTCGGAGCCGTTTCGGCGGTATCCGGATTCATTCTCGCCAGCATCATAGTTTCAGCGATGCTGTCACACCACGAAAAATCGCAGAATGGAGCAGACAGCGCTACCGGTAAACAATCGGGTGGACAGGAAGTTTCACAACAGGGCGCACCAAAAGGTGCCGAACAGCAAAAAATCGACATCGCCGATTATGCAAAACGCAATAGAAAAGTGAAGAGAACACTTGAACATGGAGACGAAGATCTTGCAGCAGCACTCAGGGGCGACGATCTTGGTCTGTCACGAGTCGATCTTAGTGAGGCAAAAACGCCAATTACCGATCAGTCGGGAGTGTTGCTCGGCAACTTAAAAAGTCTGACCGACCTGGACCTCGACGAAAACCGAATTGGGGACAGAACTCTCGCGGCTGTGCAGAATTTGCCCATCACCAAACTATCACTCCGACGAACGCTCGTCACAGATTTGGGCATCTTCGAACTGTGCCACCATTCCATAAACAAACGTCTTGAATCACTTGCTATCACAGGTTGCTCGAGGATCACGGATGAATCCGTAGCGAGCATTGGTGAACACTTGCAAGCACTGAAATCGCTTGCCATCAGCAGTTTGCCATTTACCGATAAAGGCTTCTCCAAGTTGAGTAATCTTCATTTGCTGCATTTATTTGCAGACGATACCGCGGTTACCGATGCCGGTCTAGCCGCTCTCTCGAATATGACCTCTCTAAAAGAACTGCAACTCAATTACACAAAAACTGCAGACGCCGGCATCAGCCACCTTGCAAAACTGGACGAGCTCGAGACCTTGGGACTGGCGGGCACAGTAGTAACAGACAAAGCCACGTCTGACCTGGCTAAGTTACGGAACCTTAAAGCGCTTGACTTAGGATATACCTTAATCACCGGTCATGGGCTGAAAAATCTTGCACCGCTTCAAAACTTGACCAAACTCGGTCTCTACAACACGAGACTCAAGGATGAAGATCTTAAGGTACTGAGTAACTTTCCTCGACTCGAATCTCTCAATCTCGCTAACACCAACATCACCGATGATGGCGTCAATGAGCTCGTTAAACTGAAAAGTCTGCGTACTCTTGATATTGGTGGCAGCCGAGTTACCAACAAGGGTGTGAAAAAACTAGCGGCTCTCCCCAACTTGCAAAAGGTAATACTCTACGACCTGGCAATCGACCTTGAAAGCGTTCGAAAACTCAGAGATAAAAAGCCCGAATTGCAAATAAAGCTAATAGCACCGCTTGAAAAAGAAGAAGGGTTTTACGATGACCCGCGCAACTTCCACCAATTTCCTAACAGCTAAAGCGGAACCGCCAGTACGCATAGCGCTATGCTTGAACGCATTCTGCCGGCTTCAGCGCAGTCTGCCAGCTTCAGCGCATTCTGCAGGCGAAGCGCATTCCGCAGGCTTCAACGCCTGTATCTCATACGAGAAGAAACACCGACAATTACAATCAAAACAAAAACAGCCATCAATGCAGCCAGATACTTGAATGTAATGCTGTCTGATTTCGGCATCTCAGTTTCGGACAGACAGATATCCGAGTCACCAAAATCTTTGGAAAAATTCTGACTGGTTGACGAGTACATGTTTCCATTCTTATCTGTCAGCAAGAAAAACCGCCCAGGTCCGCTTCCGCCAATCAATTTGCCGTCACGATCGAATGCATGTACATAGAAACATTGTGTTTGCCATGTGTAGGTATTTTCGGCTTCGGAAAATATTGGTTGACCGCTCACAGATTGAGCGTGCACTTCGCCTGGTGCACCGGCAGGCTCATTCTTGAACAGTTCGCCGGATTGATACGTAACATCCAGAGGCGAATCAGGTCGGGAATCAACTCGCTTGTTATCGACAGTAGAAAGAAGCACGAGCGCCGATGCTTTGCCGGAATAAGGATTTGGATAGCTAGCCAGCTCGCCTAAATCAGTAGAGAGAGAGGGGAATTTCTTGTTGTCGTTGAAATACTTCTGGGCTGCTTCAGCTACGGCATTGCAATAAAAAATGGTTTTCCGCTCAGGCGCATCGAGAGAATAAAATGTCGCGCCATTTTGATCCTTAAGCACGCCCTGCTTTACCACCAACCAGCGAGAATGACTGAATGCACCTTGCAGCAATGCCAGCTCATCGCGCCAGTCACCATTCCAGATCTTCAGCCGGGCATCACGATTAACGCCACCGCTAATACCCACTTTAGAACGATCGATGGTCAACGAGAGCGCACCATCAGCAGTGACAAATTTACGTCCGACAAGATCAATGACAAATGCCGGCAAATTTCCGCTTGATTTTGGAGGTGTTAGCCCTTGCACGATGAAAAACCCGGCACAGAGCATTAACACCAATCCGATAATTGGTGAAATCAGCTTCAGTGTCGAAAGGGCTTTTTGCGATGTCGGAACGATTGTTTCGACGCGACCATCTACACGCAATTGATCCACATCGGGTGCCGGCTGTTCAACATCAGTTGCTTTCTTGACGGCATCAGCTTGCTGCAAAAAGCTGCGGGTTGCTTCCGGCATCGAAACAGCCTCTACTGCAAGTGACGGAGCAGCGATTTGACCGTCGCCTACGAGTCCCGTAGATCTGAGAGTCCGCTTCGGTCTTCTTCCAACAAATTTAGCCAGATCGCCCTGGTAAAAATCATTTGACTTGGGCAGGTCCGCATCTAATTGCGAAGCTGCCGCCGAGGGATACATGTCCTGGGGCAAAGATGACGGATCGATTTCAGGCGGACGAGAATTTCCGCTCGCAAATGGCGAGTACGTGACAGGCAAAGGGGTTGGCTCCGGCAGCGGAGATGCGTCAAACTCTCCGGTGCGTCTGGGATCGAATTCACCACGTGCAGGAGATCCCGTCTGTTGCGCAGCAGCAGCGTCATCAGTAACGTCTGGAATGTCCGGCGCATTGGTCAGACCGTCACCTGCAGGTTTGCCACCATGATCTTTCGACATTGCGGACCTGAGACTAGAACGTTGACCCGAGCGCTTAGAACTCTTATTTTTCGAATCACCTTTGCGCAAGAATTTCCGCTCTGCAACTTCTTGCTCGACAGTTTTATCTGTCTTCTTCTCCAAAACCGTCGGCGCCTTCTCTTCAGACTCAGGTTCTGCTGTTTTTTTGGTTCTAAATCTGTCCAACCGTGACTTCAACACGACGAATTCTTCACCAGCAGGTTTCTTCGGCGTAATCGGAGTCGGAATACTATCGGGTGAAACTTCCTCAATTTCATCTTTTACAACAGCATCATTTCTTTTGATGCCTAACTCATCTTCCAGCTTTACAAGCAGTTCACCGTTTGATCCCTGCGCCCGCAGATAATCGGCGTATGCGTCGATCACTGAACGCCTCAAAAAGTGTGTCGCCGACAACGTGCTGAGTAATTCATAGGCAGTCTGAAAATTCTTCGATGCGTCGTCGTGCTCATCGCATTTGTCGGCACTTCTCGCCAACTTGAGATATGCCGAAACTCTGTCCCTGGCAGCGAATCCATCACCTTCCTGCAAAACAACGAGACGGGCATAACTCTCGCGCGCTGCTGAGAAGTTATTCTGTGCATACTGACAGTCAGCCAGTTTCTGTACCAGGCTAGCTAGATTTTTCGGATCAGCGTCGCCGTTATCGCATTTAGCCACAGCCTCGGCATAGAGCGTCGCAGCAGCGTCGAAATTGCCCTGCTGAAATTCAGTGTCTGCTTGAGATACGGTCTCGCTAACCATTCACACTTCGCTTACTCCGCAGGCTTGAGTCGCGTCAACCTCAACCTACGATTTCGCCTCTGGACTTAAACGTTATTGTCACCGGTTAGACCATAGTACCGTGACATTCCCTGCCTGGTCTCCGGCCCGGGGAATGACTTACCTGGAAAGATACGAATCTCTTCACAATTAACCTCCCCTCAAGCTCCGAGGCAGCGGTATCTGGACAATGGGTACTTCGAACGAAGTTTCCATTGAAAATGAATACCGATAGCCCTTACGCTTCATTGAAAATAGCCGACTTCCGCTCCCTGTTAGCAGGGCGCCTGTTGGCAACCATCGCCTTACAGATTCAAAGCATGGCTGTGGGCTGGCAGATATATGCCCTGACCAGAGATCCATTAGCTCTCGGTCTGGTCGGGCTCTCTGAAGCTCTACCAGCGATTGGCGTGGCGCTTTACGCCGGGCACATCGCTGACCGAGTGGACCGTAGAAAAATCGCACTCTGGTGTCTATTAACTCTGGTTATCTGCCTGGGCGCCCTCTCGGCTTGCTCGGCAGCCGTTCATGACAACGCCCTGCTGTCCGGACTGATTTACCTGATCATTGCTCTATCCGGTATCGCGCGGGGCTTCCAGGGACCAGCCGTATTCGGGCTGACGGGTGACATCGTGCCTCGAGAGCTTTACGCGAATGCCGCGGCGTGGGGCAGTGCATCATGGCAAGCATCAGCAGTGGCGGGTCCGATTCTCGGAGGACTTCTTTTTCTAGCAATGGGCGCTTCGGCAACTTATTTAATTTCAACGATTTTACTTGTCTGCTCGTTAGTTTTATTTTTCCGCATTAAAACACGCACAAAGCTCACGCAAAATAAAGAAGCGACGGTATCTGAAAACATCAAAGAAGGATTGCAGTTCGTCTTCTCCAATCAAATTATTCTCGGAGCAATGGCGATGGATCTATTCGCCGTTCTTTTTGGCGGTGCGGTAGCCCTTTTGCCGATTTTCACCAACGAGATTTTTCATATGGGACCACAGGCACTTGGCGTGCTGCGAGCCGCACCGTCTGTAGGGGCGTTACTGATCGCTGCGTATCTAGCACATAGACCGATCACAAAAGATGCGGGATACATTTTCTTGTACTCAGTTGCCGGCTTCGGGCTATGCATGATCGGATTCGGATTGACGACCAATTTTTACCTAGCTCTCATCCTCCTGGGACTGAGCGGCATGCTGGATGGCGTCAGCGTTTACGTGCGGGGCACCATTTATCAGCTCATGACTCCTGACGACATGAAAGGCAGGGTCTCAGCGGTAAACAATATCTTCATAGGATCGTCCAATGAAATCGGCGAATTCGAGTCAGGCGTCGCGGCAAAATTGCTCGGCGTGGTTCGCTCTGTAGTTGTAGGCGGCACCCTTACACTTCTGGTTGTGGCGGTCACAGCGTTTAAGGCTCCAAAGCTGCGCAAGCTCGATATGAGCACACTCTACAAACATCCTGAACGGGCTCCATCGCCTTCCAAATAGTCAGCCCTGATTTTGCCAAATTTAGAAGCTAAAGTTCGATAGTCGACATCGATGAAGATAATGGCATGGACAAAATGCAACCAAATTTCAGCGATCCCCCTCAATCGAATAGATTCGATCGCGTTGTTAATTGGTGCGAAAGAACCGTCAAGAATTTCTACGATCTTTCGAGCCCGAATCTTTCTGGTCCTGGACATTCTCCGCAATACACCCCAAACCTGCTCCTGTCGGCAAGAGCAGTAAATCGTCGGGTAAATCTGTATTCAGGAGAATTAAAATGCAATTTTGGAAAATCTTTCAATTTCTATTCATGATCTGGCAGGGCATAATACCGCTTTCTCTGTTGGTACCATATCCAGTGCTGGCGTGGATTTTGCTGGATGACACACATACAGATGGATCATTATGCAAATCTGTGACTCCCTGAAATGCAACAATAAGGGAATGCATCGCAACTTCAAATCACTCTCAGAAAGAAAGAACGTCCGAAAGATAGCAACTGCAACTGCAGGTGCTGGCGCAGCCTTAACATTGCTGCTGTTCAGCACTTCTCCGGTCGCATATTGCCAGAATCAACAGCTTAAGAATATTAGAGACGCATATTTCCAGGGCTCATTCGACCAGGTGCTATCAGAGTATTCGCATCTTCCGGCGGAGCAGCGCAACAATGCTCAGGCTTACTTTTTTGTCGGGCAATCATATCTGCGCAGACATGATATTGAAAACGCAGAAG
This sequence comes from Candidatus Melainabacteria bacterium, assembly GCA_003963305.1. Taxonomy (NCBI): domain Bacteria; kingdom Bacillati; phylum Candidatus Melainabacteria; species Candidatus Melainabacteria bacterium. The sequence goes on from RXJR01000028.1 coordinate 99,043, forward strand.
ACTATCTGAAGAAAGCTCAAATAACCGGGTTGTCCAGGGATCAACAAGACCGAACCGCTGCTGCTCTGGCCCGCATTGCGGTGTTAAAAAATTTGCGACCGCCCTTCTTTCATGATTACATCCTCGGTGCCTACAAAATCAGAGTTTTTGCCAGAGATTCAGCATGGTCGAGAAACTTATCGAAACAGTTTCCAGACTTTCTGTTGAGAGCCCGAGAAGCATTCGGGAAAGATAATTATGCAAACGTTTCTTTCTATCTATTCGAAAATCGAGCCATCTACGACAAATTTTTTGACAGCTGGACAGTCGAACCAAAGAACATTCTGCACCGCGGCACAGGCGGCATGCAAATAGTCATGTACTGTCGCTACTATCCCACAGGCAAGGAAGTTGGGGCGAACAATATTAACGATCTGTACTTTCGTGTATTGCACGAATACAGCCACGCTCTTTGCAACACCACATACGGTGACCGCTTTCATATGCCTCATTGGTTAAACGAAGGAATGGCAGATTACTTTGGCTGGAAGTACAAAGCAGATGGAATTACTCAGGCCCGAGAAAAGCTGCGGCAACTCGGTTCACAAAGAATGCCGGGAACCTATGAAGCAATGTGTTCACAGCCCCAGCAGGATGCCGACTTGAAGTACTTAATTGGCGATGTGATGGTGAGCGAAATTTTTGCGAATAAACCGCTGAGCATATATGGACAGCTCATCAAGACAGCACGTGCTAATGGCGGCAATTTCGAAGCGGCAATTCAGAACTTAACCGGTCAGAACCCACGCGATGTTTATACTCGGCTTTTACAAAGGTACTAACCTGGTCCTGAAAGAACAGAAGAAAAACGGAGCAGCTTAACGCCACTCCGCTTTCACTCACCCGCCAGAGAGTCATCTCTTACTGACGATCGGTCTTTCCTTTCAAATTGCTCCACTCAAATGAACTCTACTTAAATGGACTTCGCAACTTAAATCAGTCGGACCAACTAAGGTGTCACTTCTGTACGCACTGTCGTCGTTTTCGTCACTGCTGGGGCAGGCGTTATTACAGTCCGCGTCGTAGTCGCGCCAGGTACGACGGCAGCGGGCACAATAGTAGTGGCGGGCACCATAACTGTTGGTTCTGATGGCTGAACTATTGAACTCTGGTTACCTGTTATTGGTGTCACAGGAACTACTGCCGGAATCGCGACTGCATTCCCTTCCGTGCTAGACGCAACCTTACGGTTGCTCGTTAAAATTCTCGCCTCGAAGACGTCGAGGTCTTTGGAAATACTGTCGAAATTGGAGCCATCCAAGCCACCTGCCTTGGTCAATTTTCGGTCTTCCTTAACCAGAATACCGTCGAGGTCACGTTGCATAGATGCGAGCTCGGTAGAGCTGATCAGCCCGGCGGCGTAAGATGCGTTCAACTTGTTCTGAATTTCAACTTCCCGGCTGTGCAGTGTGCCCTGGACAGGCTGATTATTGTCGATTTGGGATTGCGCGAATACTGGCGCTGACATCGCAAGTGTTGTGATAAGCGATAGGCCTAAAGATCGTTTGTTAAGCATGATGTGTCTCTCCATAGCGTTTTGCTTATAGATAGCGATGGGCGCGATTCGGTTCCCGTTCGACGAAATTTCGCGTTCAGTCTCCACAGTTTCGTCACATCTTCGTCACAACTCCGTTTACCAATCATCACAACAAAAATCTATGGTTAGAGAGTCAACACCGATTTCGCAGGAGAGCTCGTTATGCCACCATTCCAGGAATTCTCCAACCCAGAACAAAGAGCTGCCAGATTCGAGCGCACTCAGGACAGCACCCAGTTCTCAGCCCAAGCCGTAGACCTGCTAGAACAGTACAAAGCAGTCAAAAAATTGCAGTCCGTCAATTCAATTAGTAATGAAATTCTGCCTGTGTTCACAATTGAAGAGAAGAAAAATGCAGCAGAGAAGACCGCGGTCGCCAAGAAACTGGCAATGAGCGCTGCGGGTGCGGAATCCGAAAGTGTGGATGGTGTCGCAAAAGAAAAGAAAGACTCGACCGTCGTCGACAAGAAACTAGTCGATCAGAAAGAAAACGAGAAAAAAGTTGCCGAGAAGGAGTCACCAGAGGAAATTGCAAAGCATTGGCATGATCTTCAACAAAAGCAGTATGCGCACAACAAACAAGTTTTCACCGAAATAGACACCAATCATAACGGGCGTATCAGCCTCAAGGAAATTGAACATGCGCTCAACGACCCGTCTGCAGATTTCACCAAAGCAGACCGCGTGCAACTGCAGAAACGAGCTGACGAGATGCTGAAAGAGATATTTCGTTTCGGTCCCTTCGGTGTAACACCCGAACGCGTCAACAGGCAGGACATAACTCGTGCCGAATATCTAGAACAAAATCGTCTGGTCTTCTAATCCGGGAGTTCGAGCCAAAACGCCACGAGACAACTAGCTTAAGGAGCTCAAAACAATACTTATTCTGTCAATTTGGATTTAGCCATTTTCAGCACCGCCTTGAACTGCGGTGCTGTTACTGGCTGCACAGACAATCGGCTGCCCTTCTGCAGCAAAACCATATCTTTCAGCGCCGGATTTTTGCGCAGTTCCTCCAGCGGTAAAAGATTCTTGAAAGTTTCAACATGCCGTACGTCCACCATCATCCAGGTCGGTTTTTTAGGGTCGCTCTTCTCGTCAAAATGAACGTCTTTCGGATCGAAAGCGGTCGAATCCGGATAACCTTCTTTGACAATTTCAGCGACACCGGCAACTCCAGAAGGTTCGGCATTGCTGTGATAGTACAGAACTAAATCGCCAATCTTCATCGAATCGCGCATATAGTTTCGAGCCTGATAGTTTCTGACGCCGTCCCAGAATGTCGTTTTGTCAGGAGCTTTCTCCAGATCTTCAATAGAAAAAACGGACGGCTCGGATTTCATCAACCAGTAGTTTTTTCCAGATTTCGCAGTCATAGGGCACCTTCGAGCTATTTAGACAGGCAGATTATAGTGGATGCCTGATCTTGACATCGAAATCATGCTGGCGGGATGGGAAGAAATTCCCCAGGATAGTATCATTGGTGCGCTAAGAGGCACATGGTGATGGCAAAAAATCTGGTTGGCATTCGGGGATCATTTTTCGATTTCGTCGATGACCCGTGGAAGCATGTCGGCGAAGAGGAAAAGGCGGCGCGGTTTTATCCTGACGGGCTTCTTGTCACCGAAAACGGAATTATCAAAGCTTTTGGACCGTTCGAAACGGTCTCTCAGAAATTTAGCGACCTCAAAATAACCCAAATCAAGGACCGGCTGATTCTTCCGGGATTTATCGACGGGCACGTGCACGTTCCCCAGACACGGGTCATCGGCTCATTTGGTCACCAACTGCTCGGTTGGCTGCAAGAGTGGATTTTTCCGGAGGAGATGAAATACAAAGAGCGCCCATACGCAAAAGAGGGTGCGCGCCACTGCATCGACAACATGCTGGCAGCAGGCACCACCACCTGCCAGGCGTTCACAACTAGCAGCCCCGTTTCGACAGAAGAGTTTTTCGAAGAAGCAGCTCGAAGGAATATGCTTGTCATAGCAGGTTTGACGGGCATCGATCGCTTCGCGCCCGAGGATTACATCGACACCCCTGAGAATTTTCAAAGAGACTCTGCGCGTTTGATCAAAACGTACCATGGCGTGGCTCGCAATCTCTATGCGATCACGCCAAGATTCGCCCTGGGCGCCAGTCACGAATTGATGATGGCGTGCCGAAATCTAAAGCACGAATTTCCCGACACCTGGATACACACGCACATCTCTGAAAACCCCTCTGAAATTACCCAACTCAAACAATTTCATCAGTGCAACGATTATCTTTCGGTCTACGAAAAATATGACCTTGTCGGAAAGAAATTCACGGGCGGACATGGCGTCTACTTGTCTGAACACGAATTTCGCCGGATCGCCAGAGCTGATGCGGCAATAACGTTCTGCCCATGTTCGAATTTGTTTCTCGGCAGCGGCATGTTCAGGCTGGGACGAGCAACAGATCCCGAACATCGGATCAGACTGACTTTTGGAACCGATGTGGGCGCCGGAAATCGTTTTTCAATGCTGAATGTTCTTGACGAAGCGTACAAAGTCGGAATGTGCAACAACACAGTGCTCGATGGAAGCATTGATCCCCGCCATCACAACCACGCTGAGGCGGAGAGAAATAAGCTCTCTCCATATCGTGCTTTCTACTCGATCACTCTTGGTGGAGCGCATGGATTGTGTCTGGACGATCGCATAGGCAATTTCGACGTCGGAAAAGAAGCAGATTTTGTAGTGCTCGATTGGTCTGCAGGGCAGCAAGCCATCGCCTGGCACGATTCACTGCTAATAAGCAAAGGCGGGCCGAAAACAATGAATGAAGCAGCACAACTGCTGTTCTCCATGATGATTCTGGGAGACGACAGGAACGTCGATGAAACATGGATCATGGCTGAACGTGCGTACAAGAAAGCATCGGCAGAAGAGACTGCCGCATTACGGTGACACAGCGAGAATAGAATTTGTCTGATGATTTTGTGTCTCTTGTAACGAGAATAGAGAAACCAATTGAATTATCCCTGAAGGGCTTCACACCATTAGTGGTGCATCTCATGGTGGCAGGCGCGAAGTCGAAAGGTTTTGTCAGCTCTGAGATTACACCGCCGCAGAATAGTGCCCATCTGGAGTGGTGTCTTACACAGCGTTTCAACAACAGAGAGAATCTTGAAGCCTGGCAATCGTCACCCGAGCGAAAGGCAATTTTCGCCGATTTCGAAACTTCGCAAAATGCAAAGTCAACCAAAATCTCAGAGGAAGTGAGCTCCGGAGATCCTGTCGATGAAGTAGCAACCGTCATCTTCACAGACCTGAAACCAGGAATGGAAGATCAGTATTTCGACTGGGAACTGAAGATGCAGAGCACACAGGCTGCCTTCCCTGGTTACCTCGGTACACATATTCGCCCCCCGAGCCAGGATCAACCGGCGCGCTGGGCGACGTTAATTAGGTTTCGCTCGGCTGAGGATCTTGAGAGATGGTTCACATCGCCAGAGCGCGCACAACTGGTGGACGAGAAGCAGCAATTTGTAAAAGGCACGCAGATACAGAAGGTTGACAGCGCTTTCCCTGGTTGGTTTGCGGTGGATGCAAAAGGAAAGAGTCCACCGAATTGGAAAACAGCACAACTTGTTCTGCTAGGAATTTTTCCGATTGTGATGCTGCAAATCAAATACTGCAACCCGCTGTATACATCGTTGAATCAGTTGAGCCCAGCAATCGGCATGCTGCTCAATATGATGATGAGCTGCACACTTGTAGCCTGGGTGACGATGCCGTTTTTCATTAAGGTGTTTCGCTTCTGGCTGTATCCAGACAAGCGAACAACGAAAGTTGACTTGCTGGGTGAACTGACTGTGCTCGCGGCGCTCAGCACAGAGATGGCTTTGCTGTGGCGGCTTCTGTAATGCTACTGCCTTTCCTATCATAAGTAAACGTCGAGAAAATTATTCACCCCCGGAAAAGTGATCTGAATTTGATTTGTCAAAAACGCTCTTACGCTCAGGCGTTAAAACTCACTTGCATGACTAGCTTTTGCCGCCGGTGAGAATTTCGAGAAAATCAGCCACGGGAATAATTTTTGTTCGGTGATACTCCCCGATTACCAGTAAGTCACCGTCGCCAGTAACAATGTAGTCCGCGTGTGACTGCAAAGCACAAGCAAGAAAGGCGTCATCATTGGGATCTCGGCTCACGGTTGGTAAACTACTGGGCTCTACGAGAATGCCTTGATCCTCGATAAGCGAAATGATGTTCGATATGTCGTCGGCTGTTATCCGTTTAGCCAATCTAGGCTTAGAGAGTGTGTTGCGAATTTCATCCAATAGCCAGTTGGGATAAATGACAGTAAATTCTCCCAGCGCGAATCGAGCAACTAACTCTCTCGATTTGCCACCAGCTACTAAAAGAGCACTAATCCAGATGTTCGAATCAACTACTACCTTGAGCACGTTCTGCCTTCAATTCATTGCGGATTTCTTTCAATTCCGCAAATACTTGCTGCTCAGTTAGTGGTGGCAGATCCTTTCCCTGTCTATCGACTTTGGCGCAAAGTGCTCGCCACTTGTCACTCCAAGATTTTAGATCCAATTTTCTGTAAAGCTCTTCACGATCTGCAGGAGACAACTTATCGACCAACTGAATAAGTTGATCGACCGTAAATTGAGGTTTTGGTTTTCGTTGTACCATTCGCGCGCTCCCTTACTCCTCCAGTATACCGCATCAGTTCTCTTCGCGTTCTGCAGGCGCACTGGAGTCGAAGCGGTCCTTCGGACTTGCATCCCCCTCGAACAAGCACAAAAAACACTGCGATATTCTCTCCATGAAACCTCGTAGCCTTTCGACATCAACGACAGGTAGCAGTCAGTCGACCATCGCTTTTGTATGCTTGCAATAGGTTCCGCCAGCCAATCACCCAAGCATCGTTCTAAGGCTCAGTTGATCGAGCGTGTAAAAATAGTTTGTCGCACTGTTCATTTGCCCTTAGTAAAAAACTTCTTTGTTAGCGCCCCTGCAGCGTCCCTCTCTTCTGTCCGATTTCAAATAGCCCAAACAAATTGCTTTTGGCTAATTACGCTGCTGCAGTCATTTCGATGGTTGAGATATTTCTCCCTTTCCCATCATATGCAAACGTCGAAAAATTATTCACCCCCGGATAAGTGATCTTGATCACGGAGTGGTATCGAAGTCGGTGATTTACTTTCTCCTACAAACGGAAAAACTTATTCACTAATTCTGCTACAACTTTACGCTGCGAATGCTCTCTGCAAGTTCCCCTCGTGGATCAAAAATGATTTGTGCACCGTCTGCGATAATTTTTCCGGTGCTGCCTTGCAGCTGTTCCTGAGAAAGCCAATCCATATCGGTTATGCCGAATTCAACCTCTAGACCGGTTTGAAAAATTATCCGCCAACTTTTCACCAGACCCCAGTCTTCCAGTTCGGCTTTCTTAATTGCTCCAAAAACTTCTGCCCATCGGCAATTATCCACATACGCCAGTGGCTGCATGGAAATCAAGATCAAATCAACATCCGAATCAGGCTTCGCAGTCCCTCTGGCATAAGATCCGATTAAAAGCAGACCCAACAAATCCTGTCGCTGTCCACACCAGGTATTCAAAGACCGCAAGAACTCATCAAGCACTCAATATGACCACTCACATACACGCCATTATTACTGTCAGTCTTTTAGATCATTGCTCATAAGTCCCCTCACAAAACTCGACTCAAAAACAACGGCAGTTCAAGGACGAACAGCCCCCACCTACTGAGGCACCTGCTCAAGAACCGGATCGGCAGTGATCAAGGTGCCATGCTCCTGCGGTGCCTTGAATCCATTTAGCAGCGCGTGCGGCTCGAAGCTGTTCAAAATCGCTATTTTATCGACGCCGCCTTGAATTCCGCCCATACAGCTTTTGATCTTCGGCAACATGCCACCGCTAATGGTTCCTTCATCGATGCACTTCTGCGCATCTGAAACAGTCAAATGTCCAATTCGAGTCGAAGGATCTTTCAAGTCTTTCATAACACCAGGAACATCAGTGCAGAAGATCAATGCATCAGCCTGCAGATGCGTTGCCACAGCCAGAGCCGCATGATCTGCGTTGATGTTGTAGTAATTGCCTTCCAGGTCGCGTCCGATTGGTGAAATGATTGGCACCCAACCTGCCCATAGCCAGCTCTCGAGACTTGCAGACTCGACACTGACAATTTCACCGACCCAGCCCAGATCGACTGGCTTGCCATCTTTGTCTTCCATCTGCATCTTCTTGGTGATGATCGGGTTAGCTGAATTCGAGCAGAAGCTCAGACTCTGAATGCCACGCTGCCGCAATTTTTCGGTCAGCATCTCATTGATAGTCATAAACGTCTTAACTGCAATCTCCAGCGTTTCAGAATCAGTGACACGCAGTCCGTTGATTTTTTCGGTCTTCTTGCCGATCGCAGCCAGCGCATCGTTAACGGCAGTACCGCCACCGTGCACGACAATCACTTTCACGCCCATCTTCAAAAGCTCGATCGTATCTTCTATCAACGAATCGAAAACCGCCTCGTTGCCTATAGAATTCCCGCCGAACTTGACGATTACTACCTTCCCATCCATCGAATTGAGCATTTCTCTGTCACCTGAAGACTTAGACGCAAATAGCAAAGTTGAGCTTGTTGAACTTTTCAATGTAGATAACGTCATCTTGCACCCCTAGCTTACAAATATCCCCGAGTACATAAGGCGCTCGGGGATCGAAGAATTTGGATGGTGAACGGTCAATCAACACTACCAAAAGCTCCCCGAGCGCACGCGTCGTCGCAGAAGAGTTCGGTTGAAGTTGAGAGCGATAAGAGCCATATCTTTATATGTAGTGTTCGAGCCAACTTTTGCAGATTACAACCCACTTGGCAAATCTGTCAACAGAACGTTAAGTTGTGATCAAGACGGAAAAGTAGGCAACTGGGTGATTCCGGTGGTCTCAGGCCAACCAAACAGGATGTTCATATTCTGTAGAGCTTGCCCAGCGGCGCCCTTGATCAAATTATCGATGGCGCCAACTGCAATGACTCGATCAGTACGTGCGTCCACGGTGACCCCAATATCACAGAAATTGGAACCTTTTACCCAGCGAGTTTCAGGGAAGCGATATTCGCCTTTCGCCGAGTCGAAAAGCCTTATGAAAGGCTCCTTACTGTAAGCTGAGTTGTAAATGTCAAACAACTCATCGTCTGACATTTCGCGATTGAGAATGGAATAGCTCGTGATCAAAATGCCTCGATGCATGGGCACCAGATGCGGTGTGAATGATAGCAGCACGGCTTCTTTGGCCTGCAGTGAAAGCTCCTGCTCAATCTCAGGCGTGTGCCGATGGCAGCCCACTTTGTAAGCCTTGATCGATTCATTGCACTCATCAAAGTGCGTGCCGAGCGCCAGAGACCTTCCCGCACCGGAGACGCCCGATTTACCATCAATGATGATGGATTCAAGGTCAATAACGCCGGCCCGCAATAGAGGCGTCAGGGTCAGAATGGAGCAAGTGGCATAACAGCCTGGATTTGCTACCAGGCGCGCTCCTTTGATTCTGTCGCGATTCAGCTCAGGAAGCCCATAAACAGCTTCTTTGACAATGGATTTATTGGGATGCTTGTACTCGTACCATTGTTCATATTCTTTGGTATTTTGCAGTCGGAAATCAGCCCCGAGGTCGATGACCGCGCATTTATCCAGCACTTTCTTCGTCACAGTCTTGGCTGCGATACCATGCGGCAAAGCCATGAAAATCACATCGACTTTGCCTGCCACTGATTCGATATCCTCATCAGTGAGCGTCAAATCGGTCGACTTAGCCAGATTCGGATAGACGTCGGCAAGCTTCTTACCGGCACTGCTCTGCGAAACAGCTGTGTGTAGAGTAACTTTGTCGTGCTGGAGGATGAGTCGAATCAGCTCCTGTCCCGTATAGCCGGTAGCACCGACAACCGCAACCTTTTTCATCAATTTCGCCTATTTGCTGACGCTTACTCGTCCGGATTGAGTCGCATGACGTCCGGCAGTTCCAGAATCTTCCATGACCCGGTAATAGCCTGCTCACTATAGCTCAATTTAGACGGTGCTGTCGGCGCGGCCGTCGCTTTTTCAGGTTGCTTAACAGGTTCTTGCGTTGGCTTGACCGGTGCAACGGGCTTCTTCGCCGCCAGGATTTTTGCGTAATTATCAAAAACCTTCTTCGTGTCGGGATGATCGGGACCGAGCATGCGCTTACGCATTTCCCAGCATCTGCGATAAACAGACTCTGCTTCCTGCAGCTTCATCTGCTGGTGATAAATCATGGCGAAATTGTACAGAGCGCTGGCAGTCTCGGTGTGATCACCCAGACCCTTTTCGTAAATCTGAATGCAATCGCCCATCAATGTCTCTGCCATCAAATAATTTTTCTGTTGATAATAGAGACGTGCCAATGTCGAAACACTCATCGCCACGAGCGGATGAAGCTGCCCAAGGACTTCGGTTTTCAAGCCAATACAACGTGTCATCAGTTGTTCGGCCTCTTCGTACTTCTTTATACGGCACAAAATGTCTGCAAGCGAGTCAAGGGCATACGCTAGTTTCTGCTTGTCGAGATTCTGGCTCTCAGCTTCCTGCAAAGCGGCGCGCCACTGTGTTTCCGCAACCTGCATCAACCCGCGGCGCAGGGCTTCTTCGGCGAATTCCTTATATACGAACCAGTTTATGGGATTTGGACCCGCCTGACCATTGGCATTAGGGGCAGATGGAGCGACGATTGGCGCCTTTTTTTCGACCGCCGGAGTAGTCTGAATGCCAGCCTTGTTTGAGCCGCCAGCCGAGGCTGAAGCCGTCCCCGCGGTCGGTAAATTAGTCTGAGATTGACTGGGTTGCTGCAAAGCGGGTTGCGAACCGGTCTGTGTGGCAGCCTGCTGCGGTGCGGTCGGTGCACCTGCTTGTCCATTCGGAGCTTTGGCTGCCGGCATATCCATTTTCGTCCGGTCCCACTTGCCAGTGGAAAGCCCTTGTGCGCACACCTGCAAGTGACGGGCTTCGTCCTCTCTGTGGGTCTTCATGAGCAAATCGGCGTAACCTTCCAGCAAACGCATGACATCTGGATGGTTAGCCCCTAAAACCTTGGTCTTGATAGCGATAGATTGCTTGTAGAGCGGCTCAGCGTCCGCGTAGTTGTGGCTCATATGCAACAGCATGGCGAGATTGCTCGACGTTATGCCGACGTCAATGTGGTCTGGTCCGTGGACGCGGCGATACAAACTTAGCAACCTGCGGCAAGTAGCCTCGGCATCTTTGTTCTTGCCTTGACGAAAATACGCTTCCGATAAACCTTCGTAAGTCACAGCACGCCGGCTGTCGTTTTCCGGGAAATCTTCCGCTTCTTCGAGGGCAGCCAGCCACATCGATTCAGCCTCGCCGAGAGCCCCCCGCATCAGAGCTTGCTCACCGGAACTTTTGTACTTTTGCCAATTGTCGTTTGTCATGGATTCCGCCAGGGAAAAAACCACTTCGCATAATACTGCCTTACCCAATTTTACAGCCAATTGCTGCGTTTAGGATATAACCCCTTGACCATAAACTTTTGCTGCCGGTGATAGCCCCGCTAGCCAGACCAGACCCCGGCGAATTCGACGGACCAGAACAAGCGGAGATAGCGACCTACTTGAACCGGCTGAACCAGCTCAAGGCACCGCAGCCTCCTGAGACCCGGACTATGGAAAGCACGAAAAACCTCTACCTGATGGGCAGAGCCATAAGTACAACAGCAGATCTGGCTTGCACGCGATAATGATTGTGCACTATCTGTGGTGCCTCGTCAGGCAGACGGATATCAGATCCGGTAGGAAGGTAAGTATCTATAATTCGATGCCAGGTATAGCCGCTCAGCGGTTTAGGCAGTTCGAAAAACAGTGGCTTCCAGAAAGCATTGAGCATAATGTGCAGCTCTTCCTGATGATCTGGATGATAAAGCGTGAACGCGAGACTATGAGAATTGTCACCGAGATCAGGCTCTTCCAGCTCAACGCCGTGCCATACGATGTGCGGTTCGTTAGACTCAGGAGAAGTAACGAGCAACCTCCGCTCCTTAAAAATTTCGAGCGCCTGAGTATAAGCGATCAACTTTCTCGTGAAATGCAGCATGTCTTTCTGCTTTTCCACCAGAGACCAGTCGAACCAACTCAGTTCGTTATCCTGACAGTAAGCGTTGTTATTGCCCTGCTGTGTGCGTCTTACTTCATCACCCATTAGAAGCATCGGAGTGCCCTGTGAAGTGAAGAGAATGGTGAGGAAATTCTTGATCTGCCGCTCGCGCAATTTGTCTATTTGATCATCTGCTGTAGGACCTTCGACGCCACAATTCCAACTGTGATTGTCATTGCTTCCATCTGCGTTGAACTCGCCGTTTGCAGCATTATGTTTTTTGTCGTATGAAACAAGATCGTTCATCGTGAAGCCGTCGTGGCAAGTGATGAAGTGAACGGTGCGGTTGGGCTCACGATCCGGCTTGATATAGATATCCGAACTGCCCAGTATGCGCGCGGCAAGATTCTTTACTGTTTTCTTGTCACCTTTGACGAACCTGCGAACATCGTCTCGGAATGGTCCGTTCCATTCGCCAAAAAAGTTGCTGCGATTGATGAACAGTCCAACTTGATACAAGCCTATGTCCCATGCCTCTGCAATCAGCTTTATTCCTGCCATAACAGGGTCTGATTCAACAGTCCACAATACTGCCGGCATATCATTCGGTTGCCCGATCAGATCTCTCGTCAGGACCGAGGCAAGGTCGAATCTGAATCCATCCACATGCATCTCGGAGACCCAGTAGCGCAGACTGTCTAAAATGAAACGACCGACGACAGGATGATTAGCTCGGAGGGTATTTCCGCAACCGCTGTAGTTCTTGTAGTAAGTCTGATCGTCTTCGAGAAGATAGTAAGTCGAATTATCAAAACCTCTAAAAGATTGAGTCGGACCGGATTCATTTCCTTCACAAGTATGGTTGTACACTACATCGAGAATTACTTCGATACCGGCTTTGTGCAATGCCTTGACCATGTCGCGAAATTCGTCGATTGGTCCAAAAACTTCCTGGTTCGAGCTGTAAGAACGGTGCGGCGCAAAAAACGCAAGCGGACTGTAACCCCAATAATTCTTCAAGCCTGGTCGGGCATCAAATTCGTCAAACTGCTGAATCGGCATCAACTCAACTGCCGTCACGCCCAGTTCTTTCAAATAAGGAATCTTCTCTATTAACCCGGCGTAGGTACCACGCTTATCCGCCGAAACTCCGGAATTCGGATGCTTCGTGAAACCAGCCAGGTGCATCTCGTAAATGACGCTTTCAGCGTTTGGCAGGCGCAACGGTGTATCACCTTCCCAATCATAAGTGGACGTATCAGTTACCACCGCCCGCAGTGCTTTGTGGCAATTATCACCTGGTGCAGTCGCAGAGGCGCGGTCATAATTTTCGAAGTTCACGACTGTAAGCGCATGAGGGTCGAGCAGCACTTTGTTGCGGTCGAAGCGCTCGCCTTTTTCAGGAGCGAAATCTCCATCGACTCGATAGGCATAAACCTGACCGACTTGCACTCCTTCTAAAAAGATATGCCAGTAAAATCCTGTCTTATTGATTTGAGGATCAAGGGTTATAACAGTAGATGGCTCGGGTGAAGTAGGCTCATCGAAAAGCAAAAGATCCACGCCCGTGCAGTGCTTGGAGAATATACAGAAGTTGGTGCCCTGCTCGCTGTGCGAGGCGCCAAGAGGATAACTCCTCCCTGGGTGGATCTTTATAGTTATTCGAGTTGTTGATTCCGTTGACAGACTGTGCATATTCACCAATTGTTTGTACGTACCTAAACTTTTGAACCTTCAAGCTGGATCACCTGGCCGGATGCTGAACTTTTCAATGCGGCTTCGATTATTTGCATTGTTCTCAGCGCATCTCGGGGTTGAACTGGAATTTCTCCATCGTGCAAAATCGCATCACGCAATGAGCTGTAGAAGGTTTTATATGCTCCCGGTAACGTTTCAATCCGTCCTTCGAACGCCAGCCCGCCCACCTGAGCGCTCAGTCGCCCCCAGGCGCTTTCCGGCTCGCGTCCAAAGTCTGCGGAACTCGGCAAAATTCCAGCTTTCAACTTTTCTTCCTGCGGGTCAATTCCGTATTTTTCGTATGCGCCCTTCAGACCCAGTACGCGAAAGCGCGGTCCTTTTAGTCGAGCAACCGAACTTGCCCACAAATGCGCTTTCACGCCATCAGTAAACTGCAGCGCCACGAATGCATCATCGTCTACCTCGGCGCCTGTTCTGCGAGCATCTAGTTCGGCATAAACAGTTTTAGGATCACCAAAGAGAGTACAAGCCTGATCAATCAAGTGGCTGCCCAAATCAAACAATAAACCGCCTGCATCCTTCGCATCAGCAGACTCTCGCCAGGCGTTCGCTTTTGGCTCAGGTCTGTAACGCTCATATCGAGATTCAAAACGAGTAAGCGTACCGAGCGTGCCTTCCTCAATCAACTTTTGCACGGTCAAGAAATCGTTGTCCCAACGTCGATTGTGGAATACAGAAAGAATCTTTCCTTTCTTCTGACTGAGATTGATCAGGTCTCGACAATCCTGAACAGTGGCAGCAACTGGTTTATCCACGACCACATGCATATTGGCATTCAACGCGGCATATGCATGATCGTAGTGAAAACGATTCGGTGAAGCGACTACAACAAGATCATAATCATTTGCCGATTTCCAAATTTCGTCGACCGACGAAAAAATCTGCGCAGAGGGATAGGTGAATCCAGCCTGCGCCTGACGTTGTGAGTTTGCCGTGACTATAGCCGTTAAACGCAAACCGTCTACGGAATCTATAAGTGGTGCATGGAAAACGGAACCGGCTAGACCGAAACCAATCAAGGCGACTCTGACGTCTTTTCGCTGTGCGGTCATATGGCTAAAACCTGAAGATGCTAACGGGCTATGAAGCTTACAAGTATAGAGCTTCAGAAGCGATTCAGACACCCATTCAATCGACTTAAACTTTGATGGGCAGGCGACGTTTGATGAAAAGACCGGCCCGCCGAAAAAGAGGCGGTAGTCAGGATGACCTGTACATCGTAAAAAGAAAAAAACTAATTATCGACGCTCAATTCAACTGATGCTCAGGTCAACTGTAACGATGCAGCCAGCGACGCGCGAGCCTGGAAATCTTCTATTTCAGAAGCGGTTGGGAGAGTTAGAGTCATGCCGCGCTGCAGCGCAGCAAGCGGATTTCCATTGCTATCTGTTTCAGTCGAGAGATTGTTCTTCTCCGCAAGCAACTGCCAATTTTTGACATCGTTCAAATCGCGAAGCGCAATAGATCTAAGTGTCTCGCCGAGGCGTGTCTTGATTGTTTTTTGCCCCTCTCCAGCTTGCTGTGTGTCCTTCGTTTCACTGATTTCTTTTACAGCAGCTGTCGTTATGTCATTGAGTTCACTTTTTTCGGACACCAGCCTTTGCTCGGCAAATCCAGATTCAGATGCGGATTTAGTATTCTCGGGTGCTTCGACTGGTGCCACAGCCAATTCCTCACCCGGGCGCAATGCTTGCCCTCGCTCACCGATAAGAATTGTGCCGTCTGGTCTCAAGTATCGCCCCAATTCCATAGCGCTCAATGCTCTTCCGTCATCACGAACTAACGCAACGCCATCTTGCTGTGATGGTGCACCATCGCCACGAGGCGCTACAAGCAGTACCTGGCCATCACTTCCTTTCTGCATCTTCAAATCGTAAATTGATACCTGCTGCAGACCTTGCGACGCAAAACCAGAATTCGCAAGCGAGACGAATGAGGCGGCATCACCAGCGATAGCACTTGCGGCAAGTGCCTGCAGTTCGGCTAAATACTGCTGTTCCGCACCTAGAGTACTGTCGCCATTTTGCTCTCGGCCGAGCCTTTCCCTGCGTTCCGCACCCACCTTATCAACAGATGCGGCATAACCATAAGCGTGAAGTGGAGCACTAGAGTCGACTCCATTGACCTCTACAGACGTATCCGGACTGCCAGGGTCATCGTCACCTTTGTGCGGATCTGAATCAACTTGACCAAATGTAAGCTCCAACGAGGGCAAAAAACCGTTCGACCCATCGCGAGCGCTGTCGCGCATGCTTGAGAGACTGTTCATCCACTCCTCACGGTCTTTTTCGCTGGTGGGGGACTGGACTAAAGGTTGTTCGCGAACCACCTCAGTTTCACGAACATTACTGTCGTTCGGCGGCGGTGGTGCTTCAATTTCTCTGACCATTACCTAACCCGGCAACCTACTAACCCGACCAAGTGCATCCATCGTATTAATGATCCCAAGCTATTGTGGTGATTTGGTACCTTAAATGCCGACGTTGAACAGCGTCAGTTTGAATCGCACTAAACTTGCGAAGATTTTTTTTCAGGGCTTTTCCCAGTGTAACTATTGCGGAGAAGAGTATATTGTCGTCTCAGTACGCACTTACTAAAGAACTAACAATACTCTGAACTCATGGTCGCATCGCGTTCCATGGAGGTGTCTATGCATTTGCCTAAACAGGTAGTTGCAGCAATTACCATCAAAAAACGACATGTTGCCTGTGCGCTCGCTCTTGTCGCGGCAATAATGCTGGTCGCCAAGAATCAGTTACCTTTGCTTCCTTTACCAATTCCCAGGCAAAACATTGGTTTCGGTCACACCCAGCCGCCAATCGATACCAGGTCAGACAAGGCATTCAGGGAAGCAATAAAACAAATCCACAGACATGGTGAAGGTTATGAAAATGCCCAAGTTGATGCTCCAGCGCTGGGACTCGAAGAGGTGCTTAAAATGGCAGTGGACTCCAGCCGCAGCGGTAATCCTGATGCTGAGTATTTAATTGGTTGGATGCTTGAAACCCACGAGTGCCTTGATCTTGAATATATTGAACTGGTCAACCAAGTCAACAGAATGTTTGAATGTAACTGGCTAAGCGACCGGAGACTTAAACTCGCAACGCAATGGTATCAACTTGCATGTGAGCATGGGTCTATACCGGCAGCAGCGGAACTAGGATATATGTATCAAGAGGGTCTGGGAGTTCCCGTAAATTACGCTCTCGCAGCGAAGTGGTATCAAAAAGCTGTAACTGCTGGCGATGGGCAAGCTCAGATCGATCTTGGCAGAATGTATCAGAATGGTCTGGGAATGAAGACAGACCCAGCGAAAGCCATGACTCTATACGAAGAAGCTGCAAATGGCGAATGCTCAACTCAAGCCAGAGTCATGGTGGAAATCTTGTGGGCAATTTATGGCACAAAGCCATCAAAGAAATTGTCAAAAGGTGAGTTGAATGCCTTTGACTTTGTCACTAAATATGGTGATTTCTGGGAAACAGGCGTTCTTGCACAACTTTACGATACGCCTGAAAAATTTAGAGAATCAAATAACGACAGCGCTATTCAAAAACGTCTGCAAGACCCACAAAAGGCACTTTTTCTCTACAAGCTCTCAAGATCGCAAAAATCATTCCCAGCCAACAGCAGATCCGAAGCGCAGTTCTTCTCGGAGATAAATCAGGGAATCGAGAAATTAGAAAGGTCCCAAAATAGTGGCTAGAATCCCGTAAGTACCCTGTAAAACTGATGCCACACTTTGGTTCGAAAACATATACTCCCATTAATATCTCAACGTGACAAAAACGGGCAAGTGATCGGATCCGAGATCAGGACCTACAGTCCGCTTGACAGTAAAGAAGTTAGAGCTGGTCAGACAATGATCAATTGGCAACAACTGGATGAACATCCTTGAATCAAAAGTACACTGCGGCCCATATCCGCGTTCTGTGTCAAACAAACGCCCATCGCGAAGCAACTTTCTAAAATAAAACGACCATGGAGTACAGTTCAAATCACCGATCAAAATAACGGGATTTGTCGAAACCTGCGCTTCAGTCGCTAATTCCTGCAATTCCTCGTTTCGATACTCCGGCAGCACAGGCAAAATTGGATGCGCAAAACAAAATCGAATTTTGCTTCGACCTGTCTCGAAGTCTCCCACAATGCGTGGACGCTTAGCGATTTTACTGTATCTAGTTACAATATCCGACAACCTGTATTTACTGTACACAGCCAGACCATCAGAGCGTCCGAGATCAACTGAATAACGGTAGCTATAATCCCGAAGTTTTTCATCAAGAACAGCTATCCAACGCTCATTGACCTCGCTCAGTGCAACGAGATCAGGTTGCTTGTTTCTGACTAATGAAACAAGATCCTCGAACCGAGCATTCCTATCTCCGGCTGCATTAAACTGCAATACAGATATCAATGAAGCAGATGAATGCAGAGTTCGATCCGGTTGCACATACATCCAAGCAACATCACTCACATTCACCAACAAGAGAATCGCACTAGCTCCCGCAAAATCGAACCGTCGCACGAGAACAAGAAAAGAAGACAGCACTAGTAAGACAAGAATCCATAGAAGTCTCAAATGACTCAAAAGTTCGCAAACTTGATCCTGTTCACTGAAAAACGACGCGATCGACAACGCTGCTACAAGCAGCAGACTCAGCACGAGGAAAATCGTTGCGACTCTCCGAACTTTCGACAAAAACAAATCCTCTTGCTGATGAGGACAAAACGCTGTGTCATAAATACACAGATCCTATCATCAAAACTATGCACCACCAAATTTAGTGCTTAAGCGATGAGCGCCGCGGAGGTAACGGCGCACACAAGATCTAGCTGAAAGGACGATAAGATCAGCGAATTTCAACGTAAGTCGCAGAGTCCACATGACCTTTAGCTGAAACTTTATCGATCAGACGAGATTGACAGCCTGCAAAAAGATCTGCGACTTTCTCTTGTCTTTCGTCGCTCATTTCATTCTTCCTCATGCGATATTTCTTCTCCGAGACCTTGATGCTATCAAGGTCTCGGCGCATGTTGGCAAATTCAAGTGGGTCGATTAAACCTGCGTCCTAATCATGAGAGATGAAGGGACGCCTAGGGAGCAGCACTCAACGCGGAAGGCAGGAAGGTTCGACGCTGCCCATCATACGTATGTCCATCACAAATATGAGTAATATCCATTAAGGGCGGGAAGAATATCGAAGCAAGGCAAGTAATATATTCATCCCCCGCGAAAGGTAGAGGTTATGGCAGCGAGAGCGATATGGACTGGAGTCATCACATTCGGAATGGTGAGCATTCCAGTCAAGCTTTATTCAGCGACTGAAAACAAAGACATCTCCTTTAATCAGTTGCACAGAGATTGCAAGGGTCGTATAAAACAGCAAACGTTCTGCCCGACTTGCGACAGAAAGATTGAATACGATGAAATCGAAAAAGGTTACGAGTACGGAAAAGACCAGTACGTCGTAATTACGAAGGAAGATCTCGAAAAACTTCCTGTGCCGAACAAAAACATTGTGGAAGTGACTTCTTTTATCAAGCAAGATGAAATCGACCCGATATTTTACGACAAGAATTATTACATCGAGCCCGACCCAGCAGCGAAGAAACCCTTCGCCTTGTTCCTTAAGGCGATGAAAGAGAAAGATGTTGTCGCAGTAGCAAGCATCGCCCTTCGCAGCAAGCAACGGCTGTGCGCACTGCGATTGCTGGATGGCACACTGATGTTGAACACGCTCCTCTATCCAGACGAAATCCGTGTTCAACGAGGCACACCTCTGCCAGACGTTCAGCTGTCCGATAAAGAAATGGCCATGGCGAACAGCCTGATAGACCTCATGACCAGCGACTTTGAGCCGGAACAGTTGAAAGACACATACCGCGAAGCCCTGCTCACGACCATTCAAGCAAAACTGGAAGGCAAAGAAGTTGTCGAAGCTCCTGCAGTTCCAAGCAGCAACGTGGTCGACCTGATGGACGCGTTGAAAGCAAGCATGGAAGCAATGAAAGCTCAAAAGGAAGCAGCAGCAGCTACAAAAGCAGAAAAAGCAGAAAAAGCCGAGAAAGCTCCAAAAGAAGCTGCCACCGCAGGCGCAGCCAAGAGCAGCAAGAAGAAAGCAGCCGCTGGATAACAATCCGGAACTTGTGCTAGTCGCTCGTGGAGGAGTTTCGTTTCGTTGGCACCGTCGGACAAAGATGCGTCCAGATCGCTCGAACTCGATTTAGTCGGTTTTAAGGGCGCAAGAGTTGCACCGTTTCCGATAACTTTATCGCCGATGCTGGCGAGCCCCTGCAAAGCACCGTTCTCCAACGCTGATTGGATCTCCGAACCGAAAATGGACGGCATTCGCGGCATTGCTTTCGTCAAAGCCGGACAGACCAAACTTCATTCCAGAAGAGGCTTAAATCTAACGTCGCAGTACCCGGTGTTATCAGACGCGCTCGCCAGCTTATGTCCGGTAGACATGGTGCTTGATGGAGAAATAATCGCATTAGATAATGCAGGTCGACCTTCATTTCAGCATCTTCAACAAAGAATGAATTTGATGAAGGAGGCGGATGTTGAGAGAGCTGAGAAAAGCGTCCCTGTCTTTTACTTTGTCTTCGACATTCTATATGCGGGAAACGTAAGTCTGCTTTCAGTGCCGTTAAGAGAACGCAAGTTAATCCTCAAGACAATTTTGGGCTCTCATCCGCAAATTCAAATCTTGCAGCATTTTGACTCAGACGCTGAACTCGCATACGAAAGCTGCATCAATCTCGGCTTTGAAGGCATCGTAGAAAAACGTTTAGACAGCCTGTACGAGAGCGGAAGAAGGTCGCCGTCATGGCTCAAAATAAAAGCTCAACAGACTGACGAATTCGTGATCGGTGGATTCACAGCAGGACAAGGCTCACGTGGCACTACCTTTGGTGCACTGCTGCTGGGTCAGTACAACGAGACCGGAGAATTCATCTACTGCGGCAGCGTAGGAACAGGATTCGACGAGCGCCTTCTCAACCAGACCATGCGTAAAATGCTGCCTTTGCACATTTCGAAGTGTCCGTTCAAGAAAAGACCGGACGAGAAAAAGCAAGTCGTCTGGATAAAACCCGAAATTGTTATTGAAGCGAAGTTTATGGACTGGACACGAGACAGGCATCTGCGCACTCCCGTTTTCTTGCGATTTCGTGATGACAAAGACCCGGCAGAAGTGCGCCCTCAGCAGGAGGAAAAAACGCTCATCGCCGCGCGCATTGAGCAGGATGAATCTATCAAGTCGCAAATCAAACAATCTGCACAAACAATTATTGATGGGGACGAGATAAAGAAAGTTCTAGATCAACTATCAGCAAAAGAAGAGACCTTCGAACTGCTGGTTGCTAATGAAAAGGTCAAACTCACCCACTTAAATCGCCCCTTCTGGCCAGCGACGGAACTGGCGCCGGCGATAACAAAACGAGACTATCTGATTTTTCTCACAAAGCTTTCTCCATTTATTCTGCCTCAGTTGCATAATCGCCCGCTTACAGTAATTCGAGCGACGTCAGGCGTGCACAAGAAGCAGTTCTATCAAAAACACTGGAGCTACTCACTTCCTGAATTTGTTGACGCAGTGGTCGTCGAGCCGGAAGACGCAGCACAAGAAGCGGTTGAGCATGTAGTTTGCAACAACCTGGCAGCACTACTCTACTTTGCGCAGCACAGTGTCATTGAATTTCACTGCATGCCGGCCCGACTGGAACTGATACCAGATTTGGAGCATCTGGAAAGCTGCGACTCGCGCTATCTACTGAACTACCCTGACTATATCGTTTTCGATCTGGACTTACATAAGGACGGACGGGGCGCGAGAAATCCTTCAATAGAAAAAGACGAATCTAAAAGGCTCTGTGAAGTGGCTCTAAAGCTACGAGCATTGCTGGATTCTATGTCTCTACAGGCAAGAGTAAAAACCTCCGGCCGCACAGGACTGCACATAACCGTTCCGATTATCAGGAACTTAGAATTTGACATCGCGAGAAATATGGCTGAGCTGATCGGTCGCTTCCTCACCGCGCAGAATCAAGACACCGTCACGCAGGCTGCCCTGGTGGCAAAGAGCAGTGGAAAGATCTTCATCGATCACAGCCCCAACGCTCGAGGGAAAACAGTGGCTTGCGCCTACACACCTCGTGCTACGGCAGACGCAGCGGTATCAACGCCGGTGACCTGGGATGAGCTGGAGTCAATCTCCCCGGCGACCTATACAGTACACAACCTGATCGCGCGTCTAACGGATACAGGAGATATATGGGCAGATTTCTACAGGCAAAAACGTGATTTGCAACTGCTTCTAAATTCAATATCTCGTAAATGAGACGATCTGATATGCGGCAAAAACCAGCTCTATATATCAATCAGGATAATTGTCTAAGGAATGAAAGTCTCTGTTGACTTTGATTTCAGCGTGCTTTTAGATATGTAAGAACCAACCGACGCAACATCATCGGTGGTATCGCATCCATAACTGAAGGGGAATGGATATCTCTGGACCGCGCGGGCGGTGACGGTTGATGATTCGTCAACCATTTTTCCAAAGGCATCCCATTCCGCACTCGAAATCGCAGGATTTGCGCAAGCGCAGAACCTGACGACTTCGCGTATATCGTTTCTAGAACGACTCTGTATAAATCAGATCTTTAGCAGAGATATCCAGCCCCACTTCAATATACGAGAAATATCGCATGACCCTAAACAGCAAAGTCAGTCTCGCAAAAGCCCTGGAAATGTCCGAGTTTGAACTGAGCAAGTATATATTTAGGGCCGACTATCTATACAAACGTTTCTCTATACCCAAAAAGTCCGGCGGACACCGGCACATCTCAGCACCATCTAGAGAACTAAAACGCATCCAGAAGTGGATCGCTCATAACCTCCTCAAGCCACTGCCAGTGCATGATGCATGCACAGGGTACAGAGTGGGGATGTGCATAGTCGACAATGCCCGTCCGCACGTAGGAAAAGATTTTGTTCTGAATGCAGACATCGAAGATTTCTTTCCATCGATAACTATTGATAGAGTCAACGAATTTTTCGAATCAGTCGGATACGACCAGAAGTTTGCCGGTTATCTAAGCCGTCTTTGCACCCACGATGAGCTTCTTCCCCAGGGAGCACCAACCTCGCCGGATCTGGCGAACCTGATCTGTAACAAGCTGGACACGCTCCTGAGCCAATTTTGCGCTGAAAGAAATTGGAGCTACACGAGATATTGTGATGACATAACAGTATCTGGCGAAGGTCAGATCACGAGAGCCGAAATCAACACCATATGCGACATCATCACATCGGAAGGTTTCAAAGTAAACGATAAGAAGCTGAGAGTGGCACGCAAAACTTCTCAGCAGAAAGTTACCGGTCTCGTCGTCAACGAGCGCATCAACTTGCCTCGCCGCGAGCGTCGCCGTGTCAGAGCAATGATCCACCGCCAGGAAACAACAGGCGTCGCATCACAATCGACCTGCAGCAAAATTCACGGGCACATCGCTTTCGCTCGTATGGTTGCCTCCGCTTCAGAAACGCTGGAATAATTGAAAGGACCTGACCACGGCGATGAATTTGATTAATGCTGTCTGCGCATAATCAGTCGTAGTCAACTACACCCATCGGGTTGTCATCGCGCATCTGATCTTTTGAATCGTAATGCATCAATCTCTTTAACTCTTGTTCAGTGGGCGCAAAGAAACCTGGATTGACGTAGGCAAAAGTGACGAAAGCCAAAACTGCAAAAAACGCCCAGACTAATTGCCCCATAAGCAATAACGGCGTTGGTATAAGCAATATATAAATGATGAAATGACCAACCATCGTCCGCCTGGCGGCGGCTTTGGAAATTATTTCCCGTTCCTGGGACCTTAGCTCCAATACAGTTCTCCTCAGGCACGCTGCTGGCTCTCAGCCGGAATTAGCTTTCACTTTCACTATATCGCGATCTAGTCAATAGCTCAACTTCAGGACCGTGTGCAGGTGTGCAGGTGTGCAGTTGATCTATTAATGGGCGAATTCAGCTATGATCGGTCGATCGCCGTCGACCGGAGGTAATCGTGTCCGAAACCAATCTTGAATTCAAACCATACATAGCCCCCGAAGAGAAAATCAAAGAATTCACACCCAGAGCTGTCCTATTGGGTGCCATTTTCGGAGTGTTATTCGGCGCTGCATCAGTCTATCTGGCATTGAAATCAGGATTGTCTGTATCCGCATCTATACCAGTTGCGGTGCTCGCCATTTCTGTGGGACGTAAGTTTCTCAACACAACTATTCTCGAAAACAATATTATTCAAACAACTGCCTCTGCCGGTGAATCGATTGCCGCGGGTGTTGTTTTCACTTTGACGGGGTTTCTCTTTCTATCAGCAAGTGAAACTGGCGGGGAAAGTGTTGGTGCCGCTTACTTCAACTACTGGACCATATTCATTCTGGCTGTGCTGGGTGGAATTCTCGGCACACTAATGATGATTCCGCTAAGGCGCTCCCTGATCGTCAAGGAACACGGCAACCTCCCTTATCCGGAGGGAACTGCATGCGGTTCGGTTCTGATCGCAGGCGACAAAGGCGGCGACTTTGCCAAAACCGCTTATCAGGGTCTTGGTTTCGCGATGGCGTATGCCTTTTTGCAACATGTCCTGCACATAATTTCGGAAGCACCCAGCTACGTTACGCAGCAGATGAATAAGTTTTTTCCATCTGCAACCATCGCCGGTGACATAACTCCGGAATATCTTGGAGTCGGATACATCATAGGCTTTCGCATCGCGGGCATTCTCGTAGCTGGAGGCGTTCTTGCATGGCTCGGGGTGATTCCCCTGCTGGCTGCCTTAGTCCCGATGGATACAATTGCCGCTCAGCTGGTAAAGCTTGGGAATTTACACAGTCTCACAACAGCGGGTGGTCCCGGACACTGGGATCCGACTACTCACACTTTTGCGCGCACATCAGAGGCAATTTACCACGCTTATATTCGACAAATCGGCGCCGGGGCAGTTGCAGCAGGCGGTTTTATAACTCTGATAAAAACAATCCCAACCATTGTTTCTTCATTCCGAGACAGCTTAGACTCGTTCAAGCAACAAAATGACGGCACTGTTCAACTGAGAACCGAAAACGATCTGTCTGTGAAAGTCGTTCTCTTCGGTTCGATTGCGCTTGTCTCGTTGATGGTTCTTCTGCCTCAAATTCCAGGAGAAAACCTCTGGCAGAAACTGTTGCTGGGGATCCTGGTCGTATTCTTCGGATTCTTTTTTGTGACGGTATCGAGTCGCATCGTTGGAATCATCGGCTCCAGCTCAAATCCAATCTCAGGGATGACGATCGCCACATTAATGGCAACATCGCTCGTATTCATAGCCTTCGGATTGACAGGACGTATATTTGAGCCGATGGTGCTTGTAGTCGGAGGTATCGTCTGTATTGCGGCAGCAAATGGCGGTGCCACATCTCAAGACTTGAAAACAGGTTATATTGTCGGCGCGACACCACGCTATCAGCAAATCACTCTATTCATCGGCGCAGTCGTAGCGTCGATAGTGATTGGTATCACCGTCAAACTGCTTGATTATCCGTCACCAGACATGCAGGCTCTCGGAATAGTGCACGCAATTGGCAGTGACAAATTTCCGGCACCGCAAGGCACCCTGATGGCAACTCTGATCAAAGGGATGCTGTCTTTCAACCTTGATTGGAACTTTGTTCTTGTCGGCATCTTTTTAGCAATAACAATGGAATTGTGCGGCGTCAATGCCCTCAATTTTGCCGTCGGGGCGTATCTACCAATCTCAACCACTCTTCCAATTTTTGTGGGCGGCGTCGTTAAGAAGCTAGTTGACTTGCGAGCAGAACGACGCGGCGAGAAAACTGAAGACGCAGAGATTGGCAGTGGAAGCCTCTTCGCAACAGGGCTGGTGGCTGGAGGAGCGCTGGCAGGGGTAATAGTTGCACTGCTTTCAATACCACCGCAAATCTATGAACAGTTGCAGCGTGTCAGTATGGAAGAGTCAATTACTAAGGCCCTTTCATCGGATGGCTACCAGCTTCTTGGTGTTGTTTTCTTCACTGTCATGGCTGGCACGCTCTTCTACGTTGCCACAAAAAGCACGCCCAGCAAGTCGGAACCTAATTCGGAACGAATATCGAACTCGGGAACATAATTGGAATAGGGATAATTGAAATCGGGACCAGCCAGCTAAACGTTCCTGCGCATCTGAGCAACTAGTCCTTTAACGACTTCAGTCATCGGAAAATCTTTGACGTTGGGCGCCTTCAGGCAAAACACACCAGCTGCGGTGCCAACACGGTAACAGAAAAATGAGCGCGTGTCTTGCGCCAGCAATCTGTCGATATTCAACTTCTCCTCATCGGAAATCAGCTCAAACTGTGGAGAGGTATTAACCTGATTAATCCAGTTTTGAATGGTCCTGTTCTTCGGCTTACGTCCATCGACTCTGAAGATCTGCGGACCAAGGGAGTCCGCATCTTTCTTAGTGAGAGTAAAGCAACACATCGTTTTAACACCAATGGTAAGCTGACTTCGAAAATCTTCAGGCAAATGCTGAAGCGTCTTAATGCTGCCGATAAAGCCAATCTTAAGTTCTTCGGAATCGAGAGTTATTGAATTGAAGGTTTCCTTTTCAATGAAATTATCTAATTCATCAAGGTATAACGCGACTGGAGGCTGCTCACATGATGTAGTTTCGGACAGAGAAAGCGCAGCTTGTTTGACTCCAGTAACAATCAGACTCCCCAACAAATTAGCGTGCTGATCGAACTTTCCTCTCTGAATTTTGACAATAAGTATTCGTCTGTCTTTGATGACGTTCTCAAGTTTTAAATCGCTTACTGGTTTGGTTAAGATCGAACGAATTCGATCATCCCCAAGCATCGGAGTAACTCTGTTTAGAATGGGTTCAACCCAGGAAATCCACTGGTCACCCCTAGCCAGGCGCTTATAGTTTCCCCAGGTCTCAAGCAATGTTGTAAATTCACTTCGTTCAAATCTTCGCTTTTCGACTGTTTCAAGCAAAACATCTCGAAAATCACTGTCATTGAGTAACACCGGCAGATCGACCAGGGTTCGTCCATTAACCATCAGCAGCATCGCTGCGCTTCTCAGTATGTTCGCAGTCTGCTGAGTCCACTGGCTCTGTGAGTTGGGAGGCTCCATATACAATGCTTTGAAGCCGTATACCACGGCAGCCGCAGCACTCTGCAAATCGCCGTCGGGCGGAAACTCAAGCGGATTGTATCCGATTGACGCTCCTTTACTTGTGGGCTCTAAAAGAGTCACGCGTTCTGCCAAATGTTCGCGATTGGGCTGAGCGGCAATCCACCGAGTAATTAAATCAGTCAGGTTTCCATCAGAATCTACAACAACTACAGCACGATCGGCAGACTTTATGTCATGTATGACCATATTAGCCATCAAGCGAGATTTACCGGTGTCACCTGTTCCTGCAATCAAGACATGCGGATTCGCGTCTCGCAGTTCAGGGGTAAGCACAAGATTCCTGGCTTCTAATGGTCGCCAGAACTTCCATTCCTTACGGACACCTAACGGCAACCCGCCCGGCTGAAGAGACTTGTTGAGAAGATTCAATTCTTGCAAATGCTGCTTTCGAAACTGTGAAGGAATGTACTTTTGCTTTTCCCATACGTTGAGCTTGCCGTTGGGACTGAACAAACTAAACGATACAAACAGTGACACAAAACCGAATGCGGCTGTCGTCACTGCACCAACCATGAATTTCATGGCCATATTTAGTTGTAGGAACCATTGCCAGAGTTCGTCCAGCGGATTGTAGAAAGTAATTTTTACTTGCGGACCATCGTGCAGCCACATGACGGCAGTACAACCGAGCACGACTAACAACGACAGAAGAGTGACTGCCAACAAATCCTTGTTGGTAAAGCGCTTAGTTTCCTTTAAGTACTCGGTGCGAACTTTACCGATATTCTGTTTTTCCGAAGGACTCTCATGCCTTCCGTCGGATTTCGGTTCATTTTGTGCGTCAGCACAACCAGGCGTATTTGATTTGGCAGCCGCAGAATTCGAATTCGAATTACTTAGAGCGCTCGAGATACTCGGCCTCGACAGAACATACAAGTCTTCTGCCGGTAAATCATCGTACACTCCAGGATCGTTAGTTGCGTCTTCCTGCGTTAGCGAGTCCTGGAAAAATGAAAAATGCGGCGACGCTGGCTTACTCCCCTGAATCGGAGTAACAACGAAAGCCGAATCCTCAGTCAACGCGGTTCCGCAATTAGAACACTTGGTCTCGTTGCTGGCAGAGATTGATCCGCACGTTTGGCAGATTAAAATGTTCAAGACAAAACTCCGAAAAGGCGCCTGCCTGTTTCTATAAAGGAGTTGGTTAGTAAGGCCAAAGATGTTACGCTCGTTCAAGCCACTTGTCAAGAATCGATTTTATCACTGCGAATTTTTTCTTGCTGCAGGGGACATCGGCGCGCGTTTTGGAGCATCTTCCTTTCGGTACTTAACTGGAATAGCGTCATCAGAACCATCCCTGACGGTATGGCAGTGTGGTGACATGATCTCGACACCAGCTTCGAAGAATTTATCAAGAATATTCTTGTGCAAATCCGCGTAAGTCTGGGCCATCAGATGCGGTGCCGACGTAAAAGCATTGATCTGATGCGTGACGTAAAAGTCGTCAAGACTGGTAACCAGCACAAATGGAGGTGGCTCACTTCGAATGTTGGTCGTTGCTATGGCCGCCTCGATCAATAGTTTTTCCACCAGGCGCCATTCCACGTCATACCCGATCGTCACCGATGTGTGCAAAACCAATCCATTTCCCTGCATAGAAGCACTGTAGTTGATGATATGGCTGCCCAGTACGAGCGAGTTGGGAATGGTGATAAATTCGTCTTTGATTGTGCGAACACGAGTATAAAGAAGACGCCTCTCAGTGACATCACCTACGGTATCGGCAATGCGCACACGATCACCAAGTCTGAAAGCTCCTGTATAGGTAAGAAAGACGCCGGCAATGACATTCGATACCGCGCCTGATGAACCCAGCGAAATCAGCACACCAAGAAAGATTGAGACCTGCTGGAAAGCAGGAGAACCGGAGCCAGGAAGGTACGGAAACATCAAAACTATGGCAAACGAGATAATAAGAAAGCGGGCGATTGTATAAGTGGGATTCGCCCATTCCTGCTCGAAACCCGAGAAAGTAATACTTCCGCGTCCAATCTCGTTGAAAATAAATCTGGTAAAAGCGATCAGATAGTAAGCACCAACCGCTACAGCGGCGATAATTACGAGGTTAGGTACGTATGAAGTAATCGACGAGATCACAAGGCGTACAATCGGCAGCACAAACTTCTCAGACACTTGACCAGACAAATCGCGTGTAGTCGGGTAAAAACTGAGCACTGCCTCAACAAATGCTGTGAGCAAGATCAACGTCAGCAGCGCTCTGAGCAATCGACACATACCAACGAATATTTCGGTCAAAGTCGCTTCCGAAATCAACTCTGCCTTTTGAATTTTTATGGAGGCGATGTACTTGCCCCGTGCCTGCTCGATGCGTTTGTACAACCAGGGGAAAACAATTGCCAAAAGAGAAAGTGCGACCATGAGCGCGATCGAGGCAGCCACGGTAAAGATTGACGCCATGAGGATCACCTTCGGACTGCTCGCTTCTCGTTCTTTGAGCAACCCGCGCTTGAGCCTATCCGCACACTCCGAAGCCAGAATTTTTCGATTAGGATGACCGACATATCGCGCATCACGATCTGTAATCGTAAATATAGTGTCGTTACCAACCACAACATCAGTGCTGTAGCCGGTCTCTTTAGTGTCAATAGAATCGATATTCAGACCCTTCTGCTCTAACTCTTTAAGACGAAAGAGAATAGCTCGGACTCGCTGCTCGGGAGTGAAACCACTTATGGTGCCTTTAAAACGTAGAACCTCGACCCCACCGATATTGAGCGGAATGCCTTCTATCTGTTCCCCAGTAACAGGTATATCCTGTGAAACATTGGACTTCGTATCTGACTCTCCGTTAGGCTTTGATTCTAACTGAGAGTTTGACTCAGACTTAGATGATGTATCCGACTGAGCATTCGATTCAGACTTAGACGATGGTTCTGACTGGGACTTTGATTCAGACTTGGAAGATGGCTCAGACTGAGACTCAGATTCAGTTTTAGACGATGGCTCCGGCTGAGTTTCACCTTGCTGATTGGTTTGCTTTTCCGCCCCGGTCGATTGAGCACTAACCACAAGTGGCCAGCTAGCTGAGACTGCCAGGGTAGAGAAGATCAACAAAAGCACTTTTAGATTTCTATACATCAACTTACCTGACCAGCGCTTTAGGGGAGGTCAAAGTATCGACTGATATTTTGCCGACCGCTTTCAATAGATCAACTTGTGCTTCATTAAACTGGACAATCGCATTAGCCTTCTCGATTAGCGCGTTTGTATAGCTTCGTTGGGCATTAACCACGTCCAGGTCAGTGCCTACGCCTTCATCCAATCGAATCACTGCCACTTTCAACTGCTGCCGCGACGAATTCACTGCTGCCGTCGTTGCAGCAATCAAATTCTTAGCTTCAATCGAACTCAAGTAACTGTCTCGAACATCTCGACACACCCACTGAAGTTCACGCGCAAACTCCAACTGGGTCTTCCGTGCTTCCATTCGCGCCGCTTTGATGTTGTTGGCGGCAGTGTATCCTAATCCACCAACGTTCCACTGAACGGCCAGACCGATCGTGAAAATTTCTGCCAGACTGAACTTTCGCGGACGATTTCCACCATTTGCAGTCGATGTTTCCGCAGTTGTGGAAAAACCGCCGGCGGCGAGACCACCTGTAGCTACTGAACTCGAAGCCTGGGCCGCACTGATGGGCACAACTTTCGCACCTGTGGTTGCTAACGCGCCTGTACCCGATATGGTCGGCAGCAACGGTGAGTATGCCAATTTGATTGCAGCTTTGGCCGCCAGCCTTTGCTGCTCCCACTTCTTCAACTCGGGTCGATTATCAATTGCGATCTGAACAAGATCTGTCACTTTTGTATCGTCATCAATGAGACGGTTCGGAGAAACAAGCCGATCACTGATGATCAGATCCTCGTCAAGGTTCGCATTTAAGGTCGTCGCCAGTTTTAACGCCGCTTTTCTACGCGCAATCTGTTGCGAAATCAGTTTCTGCTTATCGTCAGCAAGCTGCGTTTCGGCTTGCAGAAGATCCAGTTGAGTGTTTGCGCCATACTTATATTGAATCGCATTTTTCTGATAGAGAGCTTCCGAAGTCTCGACGGCTTTAATGCGAATTTGCAGAAGAACATCCTGCAACACGAGCTGGTAGTAAAGCCGAGCGGCATACAACAGCTCGTCATTTACAGTGCGCTGTACATCGTAATTGTGAGCCAGATAGGTGTGTTTCGCTTGCTTGGCACTGAATATGGTTGTGCCACCATCAAAAAAGTTCCAGACCATCCCTGACGGAATAGTCAAATAAGGACTTCCTATATTAGTAAGGGCACCAAAAGGGCTGGCATATTTACCGGTGATTCCCTGATAAGTTAGCTGGTTCGAAACATTCGGCAAAAAACCGCCCAGAATGCTCTTGTACTGATAATGGGCAGCCTGCGCATTTGTACGAGAGATCTGAATATTCAAGTTATTGAGCATCAACTGATTGAGAACATCCCGCAAAGAGATCGGGCGGTTCTGCCCCAGCGCATCCAGACTGTAAGGCGAGACGTTTCTGTGTAGTTCAATCAACGCCGTGAGAAGCGGAGCCTTAACTTGCACCTTGTCCTCATCCACAAACATGGCACCTTCAGAAGCTTCAGCCTGATTAGCAATCTCGTCCAGTTTCGTTGTAGCGGCACCAACAGGTCCGCGCAACTTCGGCGGCAGTTCGTCAGCTGACAGAGCGCTCGGTCGCGATACATCAGCAATCTTTTTGCCGGGACGCGCATGACCGGCATTTTGAGCAGTGGCAGGAAGCGATAATAGTCCCAACAACGCCAGCGCGATGCAAGTGATTGTCGTTATATAAGGTGTATCTGCCGGTTTCATAGCTACTTGACGCGATAATTCCATCTACTCTTTAGCGGCGTCCGATTTACTCGCATCAGGTTGGCTCGAATCCTGATTACCACCTGCGGCTTTAACGCCTTCAGCATTACCGCCTTCCGGTTTACTGGCTTCCGCCTTACTGGAGTCCGATGTACCTTCATCCGGTTTACTGACAGCCGCTATATTCATGGCTTGAACGGGATCTCCTTCGCGAAGATCATCGGGCGGACTGACAATAACTACTTCGTTATCAAAAAGTCCGTTTTTTATCTCAACCATGTCCCCAAAATCCCGCCCCAGGATTACCTTCTGATAGTGAGCTTTGCCGTCTCTAACAACCGCTACTTCAAGATTGTTGTCGCGCGGCAGAACAGCATCACTGGGCACCTGCACCCAATTTTCTGGACGCTGCACGGTCAGCTTTATCTGCCCATACATGCCGGGCAAAAGTGCGTGATCGAAATTATCGATTTTTATTTCCGTTTGACGAGTTCTGGTTTGCGGGTCCAGCGCACCGGAGACATTCGTCACCTTACCAACGAAGGTCCGCTCAGGATAAGACGAAACGCTCACCTCGGCTTCCTGCCCTGGCTTCAAATATCGAGATAGAGACTGGGGAACATTGACATACGTACGCAAAATATCCAGTTTAGCCAGCTGAAACAACTCTTGCGTGCTTGACTGGCTGCCTGCGGTAATCAGAGCGCCCTGGTCAACTTTTCGAGCAACAATGACGCCATCGAAAGGTGCCACCACATATTTGAAGCTTTGCTGCGCTTTGTACTTAGCCAACGCAGCCTGCTTGGCCTCTACATTCGCACGTGCAACGTGCACTTGCGAAGCAGCCGCCTCAACTTGTTGATCTGCGGCGCGCTTCTGTGCGATAGCCGCTTCAACACTTGCATTTTGCGCTTTGAGCGAGCGATCCTTTTCGTCGCGGCTTTGCAGGCTTACCGCACCATACTTAGCCATGTTGTCCCAACGATCTGCCGTTACCGCAGCATAATTCTGATCAGCCTTGGCGCGCACGACCTGCGCGGCAGCAGCTTCTGCCTGAGCTTTTGCTTCCTTAAGAGTGGCCAGTGCGCTGACAACTTGTGCTTGCGCCTGCACTACATCGGCGGCAGCTTGCGAACGATCCTGGTCGGCACTTGGTGAATCGATTTCTGCCAGCAATTGACCTTGCTTGACTTTGTCTCCGATGTCGACGAGACGTTTTGTCAAATAACCATCCAGACGAGCGTAGATAGTGGCAAACTGCATCGCCCCGATGTTGCCCGGCAAAACAGCAGATTCACTGAAAGGTGCATTTTTAGTCAGCACCGTATGCACCACCGGAACAGCCGAAGCTGCCTGTTCTTCTTTTTCGTTCAACGCCTTTTTATCGAACAATTTCGGGATGACACCGATGGCGAAGAGAATACCAACAATTACAGCCAAAATCAGCAGCACAAGCATTGTGCGTCCTTGTTTCGATCTCTGTCTGCGTTTATGGTTGGTGACAATTGGTTTGATCATTTTTCTACAGTCTCGACGGCAGGTATCGAATGAGGTGGCATAACCGGTTCTTTCGGTCGTTTCAAAACGCTATACATCAAAGGCACAAAGAAAAGAGTGGAAAACGTAGCAACTGTCAAACCGCCAATAACGGCGCGTCCTATGGCAGCATTCTGTCCGGTACCAAGCGACATCGGAATCATGCCCAACACCATGGCGATGGCGGTCATACAAACCGGGCGGAAACGCTGCAATCCCGCCATTGATGCTGCTTGCAGCGGCGTCAATCCTTCGCGAAGCTGCTCATTGCAAAATGTGACCATCAAAATACTGTTGGCGGAAGCAACACCGATTGTCATCACAGCGCCCATCAGCGCAGGAACGCTGAAGGTTGTTTGAGTGACGAACAGACTCCAGACAATTCCAGTAAGCGCTCCGGGAATTGCCATCAAAATAGTTAACGGATCAAGCCATGACTGGAAGTTGACGACAAGCAAGAGGTAGACCAGAATAACAGCGCCGACCAGACCGACCAGCAGCCCCAGAAAAGCTGTCTGCATGCTCAAAACCTGCCCCATCACCTTTATCAGCGTGCCGCGCGGAAGATGAGTCTTATACTTATCGACAATTTTTTGAATGTCATCGGACACGCCACCAAGATCGCGTTGTTCCGTGTCTGCATAAATATCGTAGCAGGGCTGAACGTTTATGTGATTCACCACATATGGTGTGTACTGCCGCTTCGGCTTAGCCAGATTGTTCATCAGTTGCACGGGCTGATTCTGATTCTCTTGAGTGCTGGCAGAACCAACCGACATGTTGGCGAGATCGTTGAGTGACCGCATTGTGCGCTGTGGCGCCTGAGCAGCAAGGTTATACTGCACGCCGGTGAGAACGTTCGTCCAGAAGTTCGGCATTACCTGAAAGCTTGAACTGAGATTGACAAGCATGGAATTGGAGACGTCTTTTTGAGTCAACCCCACTTGATTGGCAAAAGTCCGATCTACGCTGAATAAATATTCCGGTGCGTTCACGACTTGATGCAAGCAAACATCTACTGCGCCGCGAACCTTTTTGACATCTCGTTTGATATCAAGCGCCAGCTGATAGTTTTCCTTAGCATTCAAACCAATAATTTTGATGTCGATCGGAGCAGGCAACCCTGCGTTCAAAATCTGAGTGACGATATCGGCGGGCTGATAATAATGCGCACACTCTGGGAATTCGGTGTTGAGCATGTTTCGAATTTTGACCTGGTAGTAATCAGTCGGGTGGGACCGATGTTCTTCCAGAGAGACAAGAATTTCGCCGTCTGCTTCACTGATTGTTTGACTGTCTGAAAAGGCGAAGTTGATACCACTGACCGGCAAACCAATGTTGTCGGTCATAATTTTGATCTCTTCCTTGGGAATAATCTCTGAAATCTTCCGTTCTATCCTGGAGTAAATTTGTGCTGTTTCTTCTACGCGAGTGCCTGATGGCACGTTGACATGCAAGCGAATTTGTCCGGCATCGATGGGAGGGAAGAAGTCCCGACCAATAGATGGGACCAGCAGCGACGACAAAGCATAAAAGCCGAGGAACAATCCTGCCACAATCGGGCGATGATCCAGTGCCCAAATCAAACCCTGGTGATAAGTATCGCGAGCGCGGTTGAAGTTGCCATCGATCCATAAGTGGATCTTTCCAAAAATGCCAGGTGGCTTGCGGTGGCTTTCTTCACCAGCTGCACCGTGAGCACCGCCTTCAGCGTGCGCACCGGCAGCAGCGTAGGCACCGGATGCCTCGCTCTCAACGCCTGCAGCTTTCTCGGCCGCGTTTGCGGCCCCGTGCTCAGCTCCGCCCTTACTGCCTTCAGCCGGCACGTGCTCTTCACTCTTAAACAGAGCTTTCGACATCAAAGGAACAATCGTGCGGGAAAGACCGTAAGAAGCGAGCATGGCGAAACATACCGTCATTCCCAGTGGAACGAATAAGGAACGCGATGGCTCGGAAAGCAGAAAGACCGGCAGAAACACAATACAAATCGAAACTGTTGAAACCATTGCCGGTAGAGCAACTTCAGCAGCGCCATCGAGAATTGCCTGCTCGACGTGCTTGCCCATTTCCATTTGACGATGCACGTTTTCAATTTCAACAGTGGCGTCGTCGACAAGCATTCCTACTGCCAGAGCCAGTCCGCCGAGTGTCATTGAATTAATAGTATTGCCGGTGACGTGAAGACAAATAATTGCCGACAAAATAGCAAGTGGAATCGATGTAATAACGATCAAAGTACTGCGCCAGCTGCCCAGAATCGCCAGCATGAACAACGCTGTTAAGACAGCTGCGTTGACGACTTCAAATGCGACATCGTCGACACACTCCTGCACGAATTTGGATTGGTCAGTAAGAATTTCGAGACTCGCGGATGAAGGCAACATGGTGCGAATGTGCGGCAGAACTTCCTTCACCTTTTTAACGACTGCAAGCGTGGATGCGCCACCACTCTTGAGAATGTTCATGATCACACCGCGATGCCCATTGATATTGACGATGTTCAATTGGGGCTGAAAACCGTCATGAACAAAAGCAACGTCTTTGACGAAAACGGTCGTGTTGTTCTGGTGCTTTACAGGTATGTCATTCAGTTGCTCGATTACTTTCGGGCTGTTGTTCAGAGTAATTACAAACTCCGATTTACCCATCTTGGCTGTGCCGCTCGGAGCGATGACGCTTGAGTTGTTGACGGCATTAACGACATCGGTTGGCGTCAGACCGTATCCAAACAGCGCCTTCTCATCCAGGTCAACTACCACCTGACGATACTTACCACCACTGGGAAATGGGATCGTAGTGCCCTGCACAACGGCCAGCTGACTGCGAATAAATTGATTGGCCAGGTCGAAAAGCTGAGCCTCACCTAACTCTTTGCTGGCAACTGAAAGTTGCAGAATCGGCACGTCGGTTGCCGACGATTGTACAACCAGGGGCGGCGACATGTTGGGCGGCATCTGCCTCAAGGTGGCAGATGATGTTGATGCAGCCTGAGCCACTGCCAGTCCGATGTCAGAACCTTTGTGCAGGTAAATCTTGATCACGCTCATGCCGTTTAGCGACATCGACTCGAGATGCTGAATGCCGCTTACTGTCGAAGCCAGAGACCGTTCACTCACCGTGGTGATCAGGTTTTCCACATTCTTAGGTGACATGCCGGTGTACGTCCAGACGCAGCTGACGATCGGAATGTCGATGGGCGGAAATATGTCAACCGGCATCTGGCTCAGTGAAACTAAACCAAACAGCAAAATTGACACAGCCATCACTATGAAAGTGTGGGGCTGAGACAAGGCGAGACGAACAATCCACATCTGCTAAATCAGCTCGTCGCGGATGGGGTTTGCTTAGAGTCTCCGCCGCCGTTCTGAGTCATACGAATGAACGCCATGGCCTGGGTGTTAGTCGGACCATAGTGAACCAAAACCTGACTGTTGTCCTTGCAAAGGGTGGCAAGGTCGGTGTCGAATACGGTGCTATTGTTTTCGCCAATCGTAAATGAAATACGCTGCGTCTTTTTATCCAGCGCACCATAAATCTGAGATTTTTCGTTAGTGAGCTGATTCATGTAGTTACCGCGAATGATGCCTTCTTTGTTGATGGCAAGTTGGAACAACATGTTTGATTGAGTCTGACCCGGCTCTGCAAGCGCGAACACACCCAGGGGTTCCCACTTCTCATTAGGATCGGCCTGCTGCGAAGCAGCGTTGCCGTCCGGCTGAGTAGTGGAAGGAATTGTGGAATAAAACGATGAGTAGTTCGTGTAATTCGGTTGCTGATTTTGCTGACTTGCCTGTGCGGCCAGTTGCTGAGCCTGAGTGTAGTACTGAGCAGCGGTTCCGCTGGGCACACCGTTAACGTATACGTTATCGCCTTCATAAGTAACGTTGGTGACGTTACCAGAATTATTAGAGCCACCACCGCCGCCACCATGATTGGACGCAGCAATCATGCTCAGTCCCAAAAAACTGGTGAGAGTGCTGACACCCATGAAAGTCCAGGCAGCGCCTTCAGACCAGCCAGGGCAGCCCCAGGCGCCAGGATATCCCCATGAGCCGTGATAATAGCCGTTGGCGTAACCATGCGCATAACCGTTAGCGTAGCCGTGGTAGCCACCGTATCCGCCGTAACCACCATAGTGATTGAAATTGTTTACGGTGTTGCCGCTGCCATTGAACGAATTACGCATGCTCTCGCCCTGTGCATTGAGCGAACTGGAGCTGATCTTCTGGGGAGTTCGATTCATGTTTCCAGAGATACCGCCAAAGCCGCCGTCAGTAGGGAAGTGCCCCTCATTACCGAAGTTCGGGTGATTTTGGAAACCGCCATTGCCGAAACCTTTATCTCCACCCATGCCGTCGAAACCGGGTCTGTTTCCGAAACCGTTATTGCCCGCGAAACCTCCGCCGTTACCGAAGCCCTTGTCTCCGCCGTAACCAGCGCCACCGTTGCCGAAACCCTTGTCTCCGCCGAACCCGGCGCCGTTACCCATGCCTTTGTTACCGCCGAAACCTTGACCGTTGCCGAATCCTCTGTCTCCGCCGAAACCTTGACCGCCGCCCATGCCTTTGTTACCGGCGAAGCCCTGGCCGTTGCCGAAACCGCTGCTACCGCCAAAGCCTTTGTTGCCGCCACCGCCGAAGCCGTGGTCAGCGCCACCAAAGCCGCCGCCGAAACCGCCTCCGGATCTTCCTCCGAATCCGCCGCCGCCGCCCCGGTCAAAACCACCGAAATGCCCGCCACCGCCGCCGCCAAAGCCACCAAAGTGTCCGCCGCCGCCTCCGAATCCGCCTCCGAAACCGCGAGCAAGCACAGGAATTGGCACCGCCAGTAGTGTGCTAAGTACAATCGCTAAACATACTTGAAATTTATTGGTTCTCACTTCATCAACCTTCGCTGAAAATATTGTCGGGTTTATTTGGCTACGCGCACGACTTTCAATACGGCGGAATCGTTATAGGGGAATCCATCCACCGACCGATTGACCGACTGCCATGAGAAGCTGTCAGGCGCTACAGCCGACAAAATATCAGTTGCTACGGTGGTGTTCCCGTCGCGATCTACTCCAACTGCTTGAACAACCCAGTTATTTTTCTCGTTAGACCAATCACCGTGACCAAAACCGCCGCTCGAGTCAAAGTGCCATGACACTGGTTGACCGACGCGCGGATCCCAACCAATGACCTGTCTGCTTTCGACAACGGGCGCGTCAGGGGCGAGTTTAGTCTCATACTTGCAATTGATGAATTTATTGTTCGCAGTCCATTCTGCTTTCATCTTGATTGATCTGCCATTTCGTTCTGCCGACCATTCTCCAATCAACCAACCTAAATCACTGAGTCGATTCGAATTCTCTGAAGCAACTACAAGCGGTGTTTCAGTAGCTGTGGAAATCAGCCAGTTGCCGTCTTGCTTAACGAAGACGAGCGAATAACGTGTCTGAGGCTTGTCGCCCAATCCTTCATTCCGGCTTACAACGCCCTCGGCAAGAGCGACAGTCTCGGCCAGCATCTGCACAGGACTCTGCACGAATGTGACAGGGTGACGGCCGCCTTCTGCAATATTTTCTTTGAAACGCTTTTCAAGTGCCGCGCGCCCCTTCAACATAATGCCGTCTTCGTCCGTATATGTTCCGTCGACGGCCCACAATGCTGCCAGCTTGGTCGCATCACCTTCAGCCAAATATTTTGAGATCAGCGAAACTTGCGAGGCGACAGCAGTTTTAGCATCGGTGTTGGTTGTAATGACCTCTGTACTTCTACTCTTTTTTGAGGAATGTTTTTCTTTTTTGGCTGCCAATGACATAGGCGAAGTACCTACGAGCATGATTCCAAGAGCCAGCATGGAAACTGCGAACCTCTGACTTTTCTGAACAAACATTCAATACCTTCCTCTGTGCACAAGAACTTTTCCGGAGCAAAGAACGGTGCGGAAAAACACCCGTTCATGCAAACGGTGAACATGCTACTACATCGAGCCAACTCTTGTATTGGAGCGCGATTAAGTAGGAGATAGACTACAAATGCACATGCGATGCCGCGTCCTTAAGCCGCTGCCATTCAAGACTAACGGATGTCATGGAACTCAGACGTGTCACTGTCTCGGCGCCATATCGGGCGGGTAAACACCAGGCACAGATGATGAACTGTTCGAAACATTTACTGCTCCTAAACTTTTCCCGATCTGATGCAACCACGAGTGGTGAGTCGCAGTAGAAGGACTGGAAGAAGCTTGCGAAGGCGTTGAGGCAGTCGATCTGGTCACGACAGGCTGCGCAGAAATCGGTCTAACCGTCG
Organism: Candidatus Melainabacteria bacterium; assembly: GCA_003963305.1. Taxonomy (NCBI): domain Bacteria; kingdom Bacillati; phylum Candidatus Melainabacteria; species Candidatus Melainabacteria bacterium. The sequence goes on from RXJR01000028.1 coordinate 138,426, forward strand.
GTGCCGGGGCCGACGCCACCAGAGCCGTATTGTCGGGATGGGCTGCGGTAGGAGCACTATTGAATGTGTTGGCGACGCTCAAAATATTCCAGATATTGTTGACGCGGTAGGTGACATCTTTCTGCGCCAGATTATGTTGATAGGGCACCAATCGCTTTTCAAGGCGCTCAAGCCGATCTTGCACCGGTCTGGTCGCATAATTATGACCGTAAACAAATTCTTCCATGGCTGAAAGTTTTTGATCCGTGCCGGTCACGCCATTTACGAATGGATTAACCGGAGCTTTAGGTGGCTCTGAATCATCGTTGTCATCATCAGGCGCGTCGTACATGCCGGGAAAACCGCGTCCACTCAAAATAGAATTGCTGAAGATGCCTGGGCGGCTGGCTGAACCAACAGTACTACTGTTTAGCGGATCCTTATGATCTTTGAATATGTGATGCGTCTCAGCGTATTCGTCTAAGTCATCGACTCTGGCGCAAAGATCAGTTGAATTCGACGCTTTACCGAAAGCTTTAGCCTCTAATCTCGACAAACGCTGCGGAAGAGGCTCATGCACATAGGTGGCGTTGAGCATATCTTTTTCCAACTCAGTTACGCGCGGATAATTTGCACCATCAAATGCAGGTGTTGCAGTCACGACAGGACTCGAACCCACAGAAGAAGATGATGATGGTGATGATGATGATGGCGAACCAGACGAATTCTGGGTTTGACTTCCAGCTTGAGACACTTTGTCGATAGCTGCTGCTTCACTGGCGAATGAAGACTGCAATCTCTGCACGCGCTCAGCCGGTGTGCCAGTCTGGGCCGCGCCGAAGACAAACTTCTCAAGGCGAGTTAAGCGTTGATCTTCACTCTCATTGGGATACTTATGCTCATACAGTTTGTCTTCCAGTTGGGCGATCGCCGCCTGGACCGAATTTCCTTTCGGACTGGCTGCTGAAACAGCCTGGTTGGACGCTTGCGCGCCAGTCTGCAAACCTGCAAACGAGACGGCCAGCGCAACCGAGTAAATGGCTGCGGAAGCAAAACCAGTAGTCAAGCCCTTGTAAAAGTGCATGTGTAACTCCAGCGAAATCAGCTCGATAAGATAATCCGAATCACGCTTGAAAACAAGATGAATCAGCTAATCTCGCTAGTCTTGACGCCTTTGCCCAAAAGCCATCAAAAGTGGTATCACATCGCCCTTTAGCTCTGGGTCTTTTCCGCGTCAGGATCTATTGTTTCGTAAATAATCAAAGGCACGTGTGTTGTCGGGTCATTTATTGGCTTACCATCCTGCCCCGCAACCCAGGCAGCAAACTGGTTCTGTCCATCGCTGAAGATGACTACGGTATGCGTCGGCGCGACCCAACTATTTGGAGGTTTGTACTGACCGTTGATAATCGGCAGACTGCGAATGCTCGGGTCGACGGCAATAGCAAACTGGTAGTAGGTTCTAAAAATACCGCGCGACTGAGGCACGATTTCGGTGTTAGCGGGAGTGAAACTAACCGCCTTGAACATAGCGTGCAGAGCATCGTCGAGTTCGGGTTGAAGTTGGGGAAACCGTTCATGCGTCTTCCTATAGGAACGCATCGCACCCGCGGCCAGATTCAGTTGGCGAATCAGTTCCTCGTCGCCCCCCAGCAATCCATCTGAGACCTGCGCTTGACAAGATTCAAGAAAAAGCACCCTTCGCCCGACCTGAAGACCACCAAAACCACACCAGATGACAAAGCAGAGAATCAAGATTCGCATCATATCCGGCCTCGCTCAATTATCAGCCACTCAATGCATGCCACTCCGGAAGGCGCTCAATATGCTTTATATATTGAATAAATATCGATTGGATATCCATATACGCTCGAAACGCCATACCGTGGACATACCCAGGATGCCTCCCACCTGGGTAGACGCACAAAAACCCCAGCCAGGTAATTCCTCAAAATTCTATACCCAGCCAGGGTTGGAGCGCTTAATCTTCTGGGTATAGCCATTGAAGTGACAGTCAAAACGTTGGAAATGGAAGACCAGACGGCGCAGACAGAACTGAATAAATGGCTCTCTGACCAATTGGCGGAGGCTCGTCTTTCCGCTGGTGAAATGAAAGAATTTGTGCAATGGTTGACGCAGAGGCAAGATGGAAGCACCGAGCGGCGGATAATGCGCAAATCGAACGATGTCGAAGAGTTTTTGTATTGGTTCAAAGACCGAATTCGCCAGAGTTCAATAAACGAAGCTGAAAAGCAGCAACTAAAGAGCTGGCTTTTCGGTAAACTAACGAGCAGCGCGTTAAGTTCTGACGAGGCTGAGCGGATTAAAGAACATCTGACCAGGTCCGTTGACAGCTAACTTTGTATCAGGAGTAGATCGATGCCAGTTATTTTGGGAGTTGTACCAGGTTCGCAGTCCGGACTTCTGCAGAACATGCGGAGCTGGATCGATCAATATAGACCTGGGCACACATTGCAGGAATTCATGGTAGATGATTCGATTCGTTCGAAAATTGCCATGCTTGTCTATAAACAAATTCGGCTGTCAGATGCTGCCCTGGTCGGAATTCTAATCGAACCCAGTTGCCATAGCGAGCATGAGCAAACAGCACTGCGAAATCTGGCAATGAGCCAGGGGTTGAGCTTCTATTTGCTCTGAGACACCTGCACTGCCTGCAGTGGCACGGCTCAATTAACCGTTTTCGTTCTGAAGAAGTAATTCCAGAAGCTGGGCTGCACTGGCTGCACAGAATTTACGGCATTGACCAATTCTGACATTTTGGCGCGGGCGAGAGGATTGTTGACGACATCCCCCATGCGCAAGAAAGTAACGCCATGGAAATAGCCGTCCTGTTTGGGCAAATCGAGCAACGATGCCATACGGTCCCAGGCAGCAGGGTCGCTGAGAGTTCCATTCAGAGCGTTCTCACCCTTTAGCCACAGCCCCTGGCGCTCAGCTTCTTGACCAAACCAGGTAGCGAGAGTATGAGGCAAGGCTTTTATGGCTGGCCCGTTATCACCATCGGGTAGTTCGATGGCCGTGAATGCCGGCACGATAATAGTGTCAGAGCCCTTCAAGGTTGGCTGAATCTGGCGGAACATAGTTAAAAGTGGTCGATATCCCCGACCATCAACGTCTCTATCCCAGTCACCGCGACTGGTGCGAATCAGCCCGGCAGAGAGTTCGGCCTGTCGATCGCCCAGAGTAACATTGTCGCCCTGGCGCTCCCCGGCTCTCCAGTGCACGCCAGGTACCTTGGCACCGAGGTCAACACCGGCAAAAGGAGAACTTGGTTTGGCAAAAACATCTGCGGCCAGCGTCATAACACGCTGCCCATGATCGATCAGCGATTGGTTATACCAGTCAAAGAAATCACGACCGTATTGCGTGTTGAAGTGATCGCCACGTTGATAGAACTCGCTTGCATTGCTGGGGGGCAGAATGTGCGAATCGTCAAGATTCTGAATGCCCCAGGCTTTTCCGACCCCATCGCTGCCGCCATACTTTTCTTTGACATAGTCGCGGAATGACGAAATCGCCATGTCGGAATAAGCTTGCAGTCCGCCGCGCGTTGGATAGCCTGTATTAGTGTCATGCGAATTGTAAGATGGATAACGCAACTCGCCGGCAGGTCCGAGGCTGACATTGACTTCGCCTATGCTGTGACGTTTTCCGGCGAAATGCTGCTGGAAGTTTTCCATCACGGAGCGGTAGTTGTCCATGACCAGTTCATCAGCCCAGAGCGATACATACTCTTTGCTTGTGTTGCCCTGTTCGCTCTTGTACTTCACTGATTCTGCGCTTCCGCCCGGAAGCTTAGCGGCAAGATCGCCCCAGATCCACGAAGGCAATGGAACATTGACAGTGTCACCAACATTGCCGCCGCATTCATGGAATGAAAGAATAGGATTCCATCTCAAGCCAGCCTTGATAATGTGATCGCTAAGTTTGTCTGCATAGGTAAAGTCGAATTTGCCCTTTTCGGGCTCGATCATTCCCCACCAAATATCTGTAGAGACGCTATCTACACCTAGCTTTTTAGCCTCGGCTAGTTGTCTGTCGAATTCTGCCCAGGCAGCCTTCGATGCAGGACTGTCAAAATTCGTCGGATCACCTATCATCAAAGGCGCCATGACATTGAAGTTTGTCTGACCGCCGTCAAGGCGAATAGCTGATGTAAAGCCATTGTCACGCCACAGTTTCACTTCTTGCGGCTGGGCGCCGTTGGCAACAAGAAGATGGTTGCTGTCGTTGGTGAGCAAGAAGACCTTGCCGCGCACATCTGGTCCGGAGAATACGTGCTTAGCCCGATCGCCTTCAGCCAATGTCTCAGGATAGGCAGTGACGAGAAGATCTGCCTTGTCTGCCTCTGGCAAGAGCTTTCCTTCTGTCTTGACCAACTGCTGAACAAACAGACTTTTCTCAGGACCGAGGTCTGGACTGTCTTTGGCGCCTCCGAGAATCTCTCGAACCTTCAGCATTGCGGACTGTGACTTATTCTGGCGGAAAGCATCAAGCGCGTCTTTTCCTTCCGTCATAACGAACTCAACGGGCTTCGGCACCGTTTGCGGTGGCAACGGCGCCACCTCGACCGAATGCACATCTGTATAAGGAGTGGTGTCGATCGGCTGAGACCGTGCCTTAGCATCGCCTGTACCGGCGGTCTGGTTGGATATAAGACCATTAAGCACACCGTCTGACGGCAAGCTCTCCGACTGCAACAGCGAGCGGGGAGTCATGTCGCCGCGACCGAGCATATCGATCGTGATTCTATCTGTATTGACTTTCGCTGTCTTTGAGTGAGTGTTCAGCTCAGCAAGCGGCTCTTCAGCGATAACAACATTGCTTCTCTGACGCCTGCCTGTGCTGTTGTCATTGCTGCCTGTGGATTTCTCGTGCACCACATGTGATGGCGTAAGCTTGGCACCGGTACCGGCAGCCGCGCCCATAACGAGAGCTTCAGCGGCACCACTCTTGAGCACTTTACCGAGGTCGAAGCTCTCACCAGCATCACGCTGCCTGACGATTTCCCCGCCACCGCCAGTGACCATACCAAACGTGCTGCCCATAGCAACAGAACCAGCCAGTTGATTTTTGACCAGCGCGCCTTTAGTGGCAGCATTGATGGCGCCGAACGCACCTTCGCCAATTCCCCATGTTGCTGCATCAAAGATCATCGCTTTCTTGTCGAATACATTCGTTCCGACGCGCGCCAGAGCTTTGGTCGGATCCGTGAACAGGTCTCGCTGATAAATGTCATCGGCAGCTCGACTGCCCATACCGATGAGAACCCCTTTCGTGGGAGCGAAAGTGACGTTAGTTCCAACCGCATGGAAGATGCCCTTCATAGTGGCGCCCTTGGCCGCTCCCAGACCGAAATCTTCGACCTGCTGAGAAAGCGGTGTGTCTGGGCTTGCCTGTCCCAAGCCATATGCCAGAACTGCTCCGACCATTCCAGCCTTTCCACCGGTAAACAAACTAGCGGTTTTAATAAAGTCGCTGGCATAGTGGTCGACCGACATTCTCAGCGCGTTATCCGAGAGGAGACGGGAAGTGACAAGATCTACGCCCTTTTCCAGATAGCTCTGCGACGGTTGAATAAATTTCGGGCCGGCGCCAATTCTGTTAATCAACGCAGCGTCGTGATTGACCTGCTGGGCGACGATAACTTTTGATTCGTTCGGATTGTCTGGCATCCAGTAGGCAAACTCAACGAGAAGGAGGCTTCGTTCTGCTGAAGTGGGAACGAGTGTGCCTATAACTTATCTGTGCCCGGGCCCGTCCACAATGGGGGAAGCACCATGCCCAGGTTAAGCCTGCTGGATTCAGCCTGGCGAGCTTTTGACAGTCAAATTTCTTCCGATATCGGAAAAAACTCTTGAACACAACTGCTCCGAGCGCAAAGATCGGACGCCCAGCGACCTTTCGGCTCCCGGTGAACCGATCAAGCCGCAGCAATCGGGCTGCCCCGGGCGTCCAAAGCTGAGATCCCGCTGTCGGCTACAATCGAAACATGGTCGAAAACAAGGTGCACAGAGTAAAAACAACGCCGCTCCGCCGACTGAAGATGAGTCGACAGACCGAGCTTCTGGCGTCCCCGCATGATTTTGGACGATATCTTCTGCGACCATTAAACGAGGAAGACAGCATAATGGTCGGCGATCTCTTGTTTAAGAGCTTCAGGGGAAGCATTGACGATGAGGGACAGACACGCAATCAATGGCGACAGCTTGCTTTGAGTACCTTCAATCGGGGTATTTGCCGGACATCATCGCTTGTTTTACTTGATGGAAAGGTGCCAATCTGCGCAATGGTCGTAGTTAAGCGCGGTCTTCACAGAGAGCGTCGCTCCCTCGACCTCGCTATGACTCATCCGGACTATCGCGGTCAGGGACTTGCCGAGCGATTAATCAGACAGTGCCTGCACAATCTTCGAGAAACGGGCATTGGCGCTGTCAGTTTGTGGGTAACCGAGCAAAACACCCCGGCTTTAGGACTCTACCGCCGTTTGGGTTTTGAAGTGCAGGAAGACTTTTACTACCTCAAAGTAGTCATTACGTGAGTGCATTGTGTATTCTGTTTTAGTAACCAGGCGTGACTCATGACTTCAGGCCCGAATAGCGAACCATTGAAATTCGACGTCACGCAAATCGGTGACGATTCTCTGCGCTCCCATTTGATGACGGCGCAAGAACTTCATTTGACCGGGCGAACCAGACAGGCTGAAGAACGTTACAGACAGGCTTTGCAGCTCGCTGAAACACACTACGGTCCGCAGCACTTTTACTACATGCAAGTTCTTATTGCGGTGACTGAATTTTACGAAGCAGTCGGCGCCATGGAAGAGATTCGTAAGCTTGGCAATAAGCGCAACGAAACACAGTCAGGGCTCGAAAAGAAACTCCTGAAGACCAAGGACGATACCGATGAACCTGTCAAAACAGTAAAGGCTCCTCTGCCCACTGAAATTCGCAAAGCAGCGCAAATCCTCGGGGTGCCGTTCGACGACCTGACACCAGCTACGGTGCACAAGGCGTGGCGTTCACAGATGGCACTTCAAACGGTACACCCGGACCTTGGCGGAGAAGCAGAGGCAGCCGTTCTGGTGAATAAGGCTAAAGCTCAGCTGGATGCCTGGTTTGAAGAGCGCTCACCCAAGTTGGGCAAGAAACTCAAGCCTGGCGATAAGCCAGGCGACAAAAAGTAAGTCGGCAGTTAGCGCCGCGCCATAGACTGGACCGGACGTAGATAGCACCATATATGGTACTACCTAGGCGTACCGAACGTCGTCGCCCTGATCGTTCATACGCGCCCATTTATTCATGTTGTTGGTCACATATGCCATATAGCCACGAGGATTATTGCGGTCAGAACCCGGCGCGTACTTGTGAATAACCCCAGCCAGCGACTTTCCGTGATATGCATCGGAGCCCATTAAGCGCATCCAGTCATCAATGCCCTCTTTGACGTCGCCATAGTGTTTGAACCCATGCCTCCCGGCGCGAATATTGCCGAAACTGTTATTTCGTGCAGCCGCACCTTTGGTGCCGAAAGTCGACTCCTGCCCGTACATTGCCAGCGCGAAAGCAGGATTGATACCCCTTGCCACAGACTGATCGTAGATATAAGCACCCATGCCTGCCGCGGGAGAATGATTGTCGCGCAAGACTTTGTCGATTCCAGCGGCGCTGATCGTCGGTGGTCCCCAGATATTTGGTTCGCCGCCTCTTGCAGAACGGTCTCGAGAAGGGTCCGCATTGAACGGAGACTGAGATCGGTCGCCGACTCTGTCCCCTGAGCGGTCTCCCAAACGGTCAGCTGAACGATTGGCGCGAAAATCTTGCTGCCCACGATCGCTCAGGCCTGACCCTGGAGCCATCTCCTGGTCGGTCAAAGTATCGCTACTTGCCACCTGCTCTTCACCTTGCCCGTCACCGGCCCCGGCGCTTCGACTATCGCCGCCACGGTGTCCGCGTCGGTGTCCGCCGCCACCTCCGTGACCTCGTCCGTGCCGCCGACCGTGAGACCGGCCGCGTCCATGTCTGCCGCCCTGCGACTCTGGAGCTGACTCGCCCGAGATGTCGGCTCCTCCACGTTTGACGATGTCATGCCCCTGCCCATCAACATCGAGATGGAGTCGCGGTAAGTAACCATCTTTATGAAGCTGCGCATCGATTGCTTTTACGTCTGCCCTGTACTGCGCAAGGTTAAAAGAACCGTTCTGCATAGCCGCCTGCCGCATCAAATTCAGCTCTTCATGCAGAGCCTCGGCACCGTGACCCGAGGCGATGCCCTGTTCGATTCGGCGAGCGCCGTTTTCGAACTGATGCGGACCGAAATCTGTTTGACGACCACGACCAGGCTCTTGGGGAGGGATTGCGTCTGTGTGACCACGACTCATTGGGGAAAGCCCTTTGTTTGGTTAGTAATTCCGACTCAAACAGTCTATTCTTCGAAGGTTTCCGAGTTGTTACCAGATATTACAAACCGTCAGAGTCGAACTGGAGAGCGTTTTACTGTTCAGCTACAACTTGACCATGAAGCAATCACGTCTGGTTATCCACCATAGATAAATTGGTCACGGAAACGCCGATCAGCGCTTTCAAAATGCCACCAAATTTGACACCAAAAAGACTTTTGACCCTGCCATCAAATGGAAGTGAGATGTCGTCAAAAGCAAATCAGTGGAAATGGCTGTATTTTTCACTGCTGACAACCAGCAGGCAGATGAAAATTGAACTTCACTGGTCGGCGTTCACGTTTATTTCTTAATTCAGCCGGCAAGCTAATTTTGCAGACTCACATACTGCCGAGACTGTCGACTATCAGCAACAGAATCTAGCCGCACCGGTCGTCAACGGGTTGCAACTGCGGCATATATAGGGTAAAAATCACCTGCTGAGGATCAGACGCTTAGTGATCTAAGAGTTTGACACTTTACAACGACACACGAGCCGCAATTTGTGTGGAAAATCGGAGGGTTTATGCGTAGTTTCAAATTGCTACTTTGCACAGCTATGGCTTATGTGGCGTCCACCGTCGGCGCAAACGCACAAAACGCGAACGGGCTCATCGTAGCTCCATTTGCAGTAGGTAACCCAGCTCTGTTTGCATCTGCAATCTTAAATGTTAACCTTCCAAGCTTCTTCAACGGCTCCAATGTCTATGCCGGTGGCATCAACCTGGGTTCGGGCACAGCTCCTACGGCTGACACTGCAGGTGAGCGCCCCAGTGTTTTCAGCCGAGCCAGAAATCTTGCGTACCAATACTCTTCGAACACAGTAAACTACACAACGACTGAGCCTGTGCTGGTTTTCACAGATCTGGCTGCATCGTCTGACCCACGTACCGGCAGCTGCGGTGTCAGTATCAGCAATCTGGCCTCACCTTCCAACGTATCAAGCGTTACGTTCCAGTATTCACCTATGTCACTGCAAACTGGTCTCGTCACCAGCAACTTCGCCAGTGCTCCTTATCTGGTCATCGTCGACGGCGTCAACGGAAATCGTGTCAGATATCTGCCCATCACAGCGGGCTCGGTTGTTTCAAACTATGCTCTTAATAGATTCAACGGTTTGAACCAACCAGGCGCAACGGCAGCTCAACCTACCGATAACACTCCTGTTTTGAGCAACGCTTTCATTAGCGTCAGCTTCAATGCGGCTCAGTTAGGCATACAAGGAACTGTACAAAAGATTGGGTTGGTAGTATTCAACCCAAGTTTGACTCTGGTAAAGAACATCGGAGTCAACAATCAGCCAACAACCGGGGTCATCGCCGGTAGCTCTAACGTCTACCCATTCTAACCACCCGGTCCTGGTTAAAACATAGCTAAAAGCCTGCTCTCAAAAGCAGGCTTTTTACTTTTCGAATGACCCATCAATCAACGAACAACAACGACAACAACAACATAAATGATAAGTGACCCTGTATGTAGTGTCACGGGGTGTTCATTTTCAGCGCAAGAAGAATTGTGTAGCCCAGCAGCCTGGAAAGCCCGGTGAAAGATTGGAACCCTACCCTTGACTTTCTAAGAAACGGTCAAATCGTTGAATAGACCTTCGAATTTGAATCTTCCCAGCATCGAAAATGTTATTCGGTGTATGCTTTTTATAGGCTAGCAGTCTTTGCAGCCAGGTCGAGGAATCATTCACCACTTTGGTCAAGAAAAACCACCAAAATTTGCTTCTTGCTGCAGCCCTTATAAGCACAGCTGTTGCCTCTTCATCTTGTGGAAGCGGGACAAAGAGTGAAACCCATCCTGCCGCTGCCCACCCCGACCCCAACGCACCACACGTTATCAAGCTCACACCTGAAGCAGCACAACAAGCTGATGTACAGACTGACATTGTCGAGACCCGCCCCATTTCCGTGCCACTGCACCTGACCGGACGCATCGAACCCGATTTCGGCAAGGAAGTCGACGTTAGCAGCCGCATTTCAGGCAAAGTTACAGATCTGCTCGTCAAGCCAGGGCAATTTGTCAACAACGGTCAGGTTATGGCGATCATAGACAGCCGAGAAATCAGCGAACTAGAAGCAGAAGTCATCGAAGCAAAATCAAAATACGACATCGCCCGGGCCCATGAGGAACGAGAGCGGCAGATCTATGAAGAGCTGATTGCCAGACCTAAGTCACTAATCGAAGCCAAAAGCACATTCCGTCGAGCCAAGGTGCAAAAAGAGCTGTCGGAATCAGAATTCAGGCGTGTCGAAGGACTGTACAAAGAAAAAATTTCCTCTCAAAAAGATTACGTGGCAGCACAAGCCAAAGTTGCAGAAGACACAGCTGATTACGATCAAGCACTGCTAGACTTGCAGCGCGAAACAGAGTTATACAAGAACAGATCTCTTTTAAAACGGGACTATCAGCTGGCCGTAGCCGAAACGCAGCGCGACAAGCAACATTTGAACACCCTCAGACAAAGACTGGAATTTCTCGGCGCAGACAAGCAACAAATCAACGATTTGATCAAAGAAGGAAAAATCGTCGGCACCACCCGAGTACTTGCGCCGGAAACGGGTGTGGTCAGTCACTTTGAAGTTGCCGTGGGCGAATCAATTCATCCGGACAAATCACTCTTCAAGATAACGGATTTGAGCACCGTAATTGTCAGCGCGGATTTACCTGAAGCCGATCTGCAGCGGGTGAAACTGGGCAACACAGTAAAAGTAAAGGTGTCCAGTTATCCAGATAAGATATTCACAGGCGTGATCAGTTTTATCAGCGAGCATGTTCATCCCGATTCGAGAACAGTTTCCATTCGAGCTCGACTGGACAACAGAGACAAGAAATTCCGAACTAATATGTTCGCTGAAATTGACCTGGAAGGTCAGAAGCAAAACCTGCTGGCGTTGCCCAAACAAGCGTTGCAGGAACATGCGGGTCAGAAGATCGTATTTGTGCTGACTAAGGATGGATTCGAGGAACGGAAAGTCAAAGTCGGCAGAGAATCAGAGGATTTCGTGGAGATTCTTTCTGGTGTTGAGCAAGGTGAGAAAGTTGCCACGCAGGGCAGCTTGATGCTCAAAACCGAATTGACTTACCAGCATTGAAGCTCATAGAATTGGCTCTCAAACAAACAATCCTGACCTATGTCATTAGTACTGCCCGCGGTGTATGCGCTGGTTGACAAGCTGCATGCCAACTCAGCTATGGAACGCACCCGTTCCGGGTGCAAGTGAAGGGTGTACTCTACGGAATGCTGGCGCCGCTTTTCTCGATAGAACAGAAGCGCCCCGACTCAATCACCGTCAAAACAGAATCAAATCGGGGCGTTCGCATAGCTTAGTGGTGCCAGTAATCACCACGACGGAAACCGCCGAAGTTTCTCTCAAAATCACTCATCTGGCGATTAATGTCATTGGAAAGATTGTTCAACTTCTCTTGCAACCTTGAGCGCTCCCGCCACGATAAGCCATTACCCGACATGCGTAGCCTCATTTCCAATCGATTTATCTGTTGCAGCTTACTCTGCAATCGTGATGCTTCGCCTCTTGTAAGAGCTCCAGATCTGATACCGGCGTTTATACGCGCCTGCAATCTTGCTTGTGTGCCATCAACACCACCACCATATGCAAACTGAGCGTTAGCAGGAACTACAGAGGCGGCTAAACTGGCCACCGCAAATGCCGTCATAAATAATCGTTTCATATCGCACCTCAACATAATAATATTCATCTCGCCGATGCCAAGTTTTGTGGCGATGTTTTTTTAGACGTGAACGTCTCGAATTTGTTCTGCCGAAAACCAAATTTCATATTCATCCTTGTCCCCAGAGCCGGTGTTATACGACACTGGAGTCAGATAAGGATGTGGTTGCTATACATCCTTATGAGCGCCAGCAACGCGGTTTTCACTTGGATTGACAACACATTTCGTGCTAATTAAAAGGAACACCTGGAGAGGAAACATGCGGTTCATAGCGCTAGCCACAGATTATGACGGAACACTAGCAGCAGACGGCGTTGTTAACGAAGCAACCCTGGCCACATTGCACAGGTTCAGCAAAACAGGTCGCAAATTGATTCTAGTAACCGGGCGGCAGTTGAAAGACTTGCTTCTGGTCTTTCCGCAAATAGACATTTTCGATCTGGTCGTTACAGAAAACGGTGGCGTTCTCTATTTCCCTGCCACCAGGGAAGAACGATTGATAGCGAGCGAGGCCCCAGCAAATCTGGTGGCAGCACTGAGAGAAAAAAATATTCAACCACTAGAGGTCGGCAAGTGCGTTGTAGCTACCTGGCACCCACACGAGAATGTCGTTCTCGAAACGATTCGAAATCTGGGGCTGGAGCATCAGGTGATCTTCAACAAAGGCGCTGTGATGGTGTTACCACCGGGCGTAAATAAAGCCTCGGGTATGGAAGCAGCACTGAAAGAACTCGGACTCTCACGACATAACGTTGTTGGCACAGGAGACGCTGAAAACGATCTTGCCTTTCTCACTGCTTGTGAGTGCTCAGTCGCTGTCGCAAATGCATTGCCCTCTGTTAAAGAGGCAGCTGATATCACCACCAGCAACTCCCGCGGCGAAGGGGTGAGTGAAGTCTTGGAGATGGTAATAAACTCAGAACTGACGGACGTCAATCTCAGTCGCCATGACATTTTGATTGGAACAGACTGCCAAGGCAACGAAGTCATGCTTGATGTGCATGGCAAAGGAATGCTGATTGCCGGCACCTCGGGCAGTGGCAAATCCAAGACAGTAACTGGTATCATCGAACGTCTAGTCGAGAAAGAATATCAATTTTGCCTGATCGATCCGAAGGGAGACTTCGAGCTGTTCGAGCACGCTCTAACCACTGGAAACAGCCAACATGCGCCGACAGTAGCCGAGGCAGCTCAACATTTCAAATTGCCCGGTACCAATATCATCATCAACTTACTGGGTGTGCCGTCAGCGGAAAGACCAGAGTTTTTAAATGAACTGCTGCCTCACTTAAAAAGCATGCGTGCTACCCTGGGTCGCCCTCACTGGATAATAATCGATGAAGCTCATCAGATGATACCGAAACATGAAAATCATGTCGCACAAAGTTCGGCAAGCGACATGACAGGCACAATCTTCGTTACGGAACACCCGGATCATCTAGCACAGGAATCGCTGTCATCGCTAGACAAAGCATTGCTTCTGGGCAACCTAGCCAAAGAAATTCTGGAAAAATTTGCCACTGCATGCGGTATCGAAAAGCAGTTCGATATCGAAACTCCTCTTCAATCAGGCGAAGCACTTTTCTGGCAACGCGATAAAGAATTAAGACGTATAAAACTTGCGCCCCCGCATGCTATTTACACTTACGGGAGAAACGCTTCTCATTGACCCAGACGCCGATACTTCCACCCGCCGCTGCCAACTTGGTTGCAACCAAAGCACCGGCCAGAAAAAACGCAGCTCGTTCTAATCCCAGCGCTTTCCATGACTCAAGGTTCAAAGCCGCAGACACGCCTGGATCAACGTTCACCGATCCAAAAAGTACAGACAAACCAGCGACAACAGTGAAACTCAATAAAAGTGGCGCCTGCACCAGCACACTCAGAAAGGCGCCTGCAGCTCGTGACGTAGATTTTGACGACATTCCTATTGCAAGGCCGGGCGCAAAGAAGCAATAGACCACGATAGCTGCGAGGAAGAGAAATCCCCCGGAAGTTCCATTAGAGTAGGTGCTTGAATGAGTGGGAGTGGAGAAAGCCTCAAAGAGGATCCAGGCCGAAAGAACAGCAGGAAAGCACAGATAAGGCAGACCGCACTTTACCATCCTGAGGGCGTCAAAACTTTTTGGCAGCGTTTCCCGACACAAATACCCGGCGTAACACAAACAGCCCATTGCTAGAGCCGTAACCGTGGCGAATGCTATGGATAGACCATACCCCACAGTCCAGCCTGCGCCCAGGGTAATTCCAATCCAGACAGCGCCGATAGCAGGAACAGCAGCAAGCCAGCGCCACGATTTCAATTGAAATAGAAGCGATGTCCAGAAACATATCGCCGAACCGGCTGCCACAAGCAATCCCATACAATCAGGCGCAGAAAACGGCCTGATAAAACTGTCGACGCTGATCCCAAGCGAGAAAAAACTCAACTGCGCAAAAACAAAAAGACTGACGGGAAAAGCCAGAATCGCAGTCAGCAAGTAGCAGTTGAAAGCAATACCGGATATTGCGGTGTCCCACATCTTCGCCAGCAACCCGCGCTGCGGAGTTAGTGATCGAGTGCCTGCGCCTATACAGGCGTTCATCCAGATGTGCTCTTCAGTGCTCGGATTGGCGACAAGCTTGTGTAACTGCAACAGATCTTTAGGAACTGTTTTACCGTCGTGTCTCTCCGACAGGGCATCATCACAATTCAATCGAACTTTCGGAGCCGCCTCTTTAAACGGCGCACACCAGGAGCCAGCCAGGGATTCATCGTTATCAAATAACTTCATCACGACCAATATCATATGGAGCCTTATCGTTTATTCCCGCTGAAGCCCGCAAATAGTCAGCAATGAAAAAACTCTCATATGCCGCTGCGAACATTTTTCGTATAGTCAACTGCATAAGAACGCGGCACAGACCGGTTTATCGAAAGGACTCAGGCAAAATTTATGACATCCGACTTAGAGACGACGAACACGATTGCATCAGACAAGCAGCAAGAATGGCTCAACCGAGGCAAAAACGTGTTTATGAATACGTACGCTTCATATCCAGTCGTAATCAAAGAGGGCAAAGGCGCTCGGGTCGAAGATATTAATGGAAAAACCTACCTGGACTTCGTTTCAGGCATTGCCGTGAACTCGCTTGGCCATCGCGATGACGGCTACGTTGCAGCAATTACCACCCAGTTGAATCAATTCAGCCACTGTTCAAACCTGTATCTGCACGTGCCGGGAATTAAGCTTGCGGAAGAATTGATTCGCAACGGTAAATTCGACAGAGCCTTCTTTTGCAATAGCGGTACTGAAGCGATCGAGGCTGCTATCAAATTGAGCAGAAAATATGCGAAGAAACATAAGGGCGATCAGTGCACCACCATTTTAACGATGAGCAACTCGTTTCACGGACGCACCTATGGTGCACTGTCCGCGACGGCGCAGACAAAATATCATAAAGGCTATCACCCGCTCGTTCCAGACTTTGAGACAGTTACATTCAATGATATTGACTCAGTTAAGTCGGTAGACCCGAATAAAGTTGCTGCAATTATCCTCGAGCCAATTCAGGGCGAAGGTGGCATTCACGTTGTAGATGCCAGTTTTTTGCAAGCAGTTCGTGATTACTGCACGAAAGAAAACATAGTTCTGATTTTTGACGAAATTCAATGCGGGGTCGGACGCACAGGTCACTTCTTCGCTCACCAGCACTTCGGTACAGTTCCAGACTTGATTGCTCTGGCGAAAGGGCTTGGAGGTGGGTTTCCGATTGGGGCGTTACTGGCGGGAGAGTCCTTCGCGGCAGCCTTCGAACCCGGTGATCATGGCTCCACATTTGGTGGCAATGCCCTGGCTTGTGCGGCAGCTTTCGAATGTGTCAGCAGAATAGGACAACCAGAGTTCCTCGACTCTGTTCGCAAGCGCAGCGAACGCCTTCGTGAAGGTCTCAAGAAACTGCAAAAGGAAAAGAGCGGCATTGTTGCAATCCGCGGGCTCGGATTAATGGTAGGCGTCGAACTGGAGTTTCCTGGCAAGACCATTATCCAATCGTGCATGGACAACGGCCTGCTTATCGTAGGCGCCGGCGAGAAGGTGCTGCGACTGTTGCCACCACTGACAGTGACTGACGAAGAAGTCGACCAGGCTATCGAAATTCTGTCGAGGGTTCTTAAAAGTCACAAAGAAACGACTAAAGCCTAGGCTTCTGCTTCCTCAAGAACTCCAAACATTCTCAGTCAAAAATTCAATAAGTTCGTCGCGCTCATCCATAGCACGGCTGGCTGCTGCAAGTCCGGCTTGATATAGCCGTAATGCATCATTTTTATATCCCTTGCTGTAAGCGATCTTGGCGGCGAACAAGAGATTGGACCAATTTGCTTTACTGGCTGCCTGTCGAGCATTATCGGGCGACTCCACTTCCAGCCTTGTTCTCAAGTGCGCCGAACTCGTGGCTGCCACCATACCCTGCGTACCTGCGCTGGCGTTTTCAAAACTACTCATCACTACCTGTTAGAACCTGCCTGGGGACGGGATTCCACGCAGCATCGGTGGCAAGCCGACGAAGCGCTTTGCATCGAGTCGATAGAATAGCTAACTCGAAGGCAATTGTAATCCAGCGATGCAGTTACCGCTAATTTGAGGGATGCCGAAAAAGCGCATAAGTGCGTGCGCTCCTCCACAGTTAATATGAAATTCCAGAGGAACCGCTTGGAATGTCGTTTGGGCACACTTTGTCCACACTTCACCCGTACGATGCCTGTGCTTGGGTTGTAAGCATGGAGCACAGCTGAGATGGGAATTTTTTTTCACAGACGGTCAGAGAGAGCAAATTGCATTCCACAACAAACGGAGTGCGCGCCTGTTCAGCCAGAAACCTGCTTACCAGAAGATCCTCGCCAGCAATTTGTAGAAATCAGAACTCAAAAAATCGAAACAAATACAGGTAAGTCGAACTTGCCGGGTCAAACGGAGCTGCCGCCTCCAGCACCAGCTGTAGACTCACCCGACCCCAGACGCACTGATACACCGCCTGCAAGAGATGGAAGGAGAGCCGAGCAGACGCCAGCGCCCTCTCACGATGCGCATCCGCCCTTACCGGCTCTTGTCATAACAGACAGGACACAACCACAGACGCGCCGCACTCCCGGTGATGTGCCACCACCGCCATTACCTGACCCTGAGCTGGCGGGCACTACCAAACGCGACCTTTACCAGTACGCCGACGGCAAAACAAATCGCACTGTTCGAGATGTGCCGCCTCCGCCGTTGCCCAATCCGGAGCTGGCGGGCAACACAAAGCGCGACCTTTACCAGTACGCTGACGGCAAACCAAATCGCACTGTTCGAGAAGTGCCGCCTCCGCCATTGCCCGACCCGGAGCTCGCGGGCAACACAAAGCGCGACCTTTACCAGTACGGCGACGGCAAACCAAATCGCCCGGCGCCTGGTACAACAAAAGACCAGGACTTACCGCAGATGCCGTTAGATGTGCCTCAAACACCCGCACAAACACGTCGCGAAACCGATGCCAACCAACCTCCGAAGCCGGCAGAGATTTCTAACCGGGAAGCATTTGATGATCATCCCGGACCCGGCTCTCGAAAACGACGCTCACTCAGAGAGCAGCTGAACCTGCCTGAACGACACAGCCCAGATCCAGGTCGCCCGCCGATTAACAATACTCCCACACCAGATCGCACTCCGAATCAGCGAACGAACGACCAGAACTTTGCACCGGCTGACTACCGCCCGCCCACAGACTACCGTCAGCCGGCACCACGACCAGGCGATGGACGTGTTACAGATATTTCGGCAGCACAACTAAAAGAATTGATTGCCAGATCAGATCGACCCATCCTCGTTGATGTGTGGCGAGAACGATGCGACGGCTGCACCGCACTTGCACCAGTCATGGATAAAATTGCCGCTAAGTATCAGGGTCAGGCATCGGTATACAGAATACATTCGCGCGACTTTTTAAGCGACCCCCAACTGAGAAGCCAATTCAAATTCAACGCTGTGCCTACAACTCTCATGTTCGACGGCGGCCGACTGTTAGACCAGAATACAGGCGCCAGACCGTCCAACTATTTCGAAGAGAGATTGAATGGCGCTCTCAGTCGCCATCGACAAGCTTCACCTACAGACATCAACGCTCCCCTTGGTCCCGACCCGAGGCGCCCGCAAGACAGATTAACAAACGACTACGAAGACCCACAAAACAGAAAACACAATCGCCTTGAAGCTCGGCTGGAGCGAATCAAAGAAAAAATCGCCCGCTTGACGCATTTTTCTGCGCAAGAACGAGAGGTAGCATTCTCACCGAACACAGCCGAGCAACGCACGCTCGAGCTAATCAACAACGAACGTAGACGGCACAGATTGCCGGATCTGGTGCACGACCCACGCCTGCAAATGATTGCCAACCGGCACACCGATTACCAAGTGCGTCACGGAATGACACACAACGAAAACACGCCGGGATGGCAGAACGTTTCGCAGCGCATGAGCCAGGTCGGACTTGAAGGCTGGCGAGAAAACGCAGGCTCAGGAGCATTTACTCCAGAAAGTCTGGTACAGATGTGGATGAATTCACCGGGACACAGAGCCGCGATTCTTGGCACTGGCAACATCGGTGCGGTGTGCATTCGCAATGGCAAAGCAACCTTCAATCTGACAACCGACCCAGAACTTCAGCGTGGTGCCTGATCGTCTGGCAACTGCTGCCACAAGTTATTCAACGACAGTGATTTTGCCTTCCATCGTGTCATGACCGCTGCCGCAGAAAACATCGCAAAAGAAATTGAACTCACCGGTTTTTTCAGGTGTGAACCTGACCTCACTTGGCTTTCCAGGCGCAATGTCAGCTCGCAAGTTCAACCCTGGAGAACTGAATCCATGAGTCCGATCTTCAGAAGTCAACTCTAAAATAACCGGAACTCCTTTTTTCACAGTGATCGCACTTGGCGTAAACTCGAATTTCTTTGCAGTGATCTTGACCACAGTCGGCGCGCTCCCACTGGCACCGGACCACAACGAGAGCAGTGAAGTTAATGTCAAAAGAAAACCGACAACGACTTTTCTGTTCATACTTTAGCCTCTGCATTGATTCCATACTCAGTCAATTCAAATTGATCCTTTTTCGACCGGCTTAGCACACTGCGAAAACCAAGACCTTTATATGGTTGTTCGGTCGACCATAAAATCGGCTGACGCTTCGGAACAGAACCTGCAACAGGCAATGGCAGCATCAGAGATTTTGCGGAATGATGTGCAATGTGTCCGGTCATGTGGTGATTCTCCTGATGAACATGACCATAAAAAACAGTCACATGGTCATAAGACATGAGCAAATCAATCGCGGTAGCACCATCCCTGGTGGCCCAATCCCACTGGGGATACAAATCGAACAATGGTCGATGAGTGAACACCACAATGTTATCATGCCGCTTCAGCTTCGATAAGTCCTGCTTTAGCCACTCCAATTGTGCTTCTCCAATGCTGCCTGTTGGATCAGACACATTGTCCAGAACAATAAAGTGCACCCCTTTATGGTCAAACGTATAGTGCGTCTCGCCGAAAAACTCCTTATAGGTTTCACCTTTATCGAGCGATGCATCATGCTCCCCAGGCATAAAATGGATCACCTTTGTTTCCAGCTCACCCACTATGTCTCTAAACTCCTTCATCCTGGCTTTGCGGACGCTGACATCATCTGTTGTCTGCGTCAAATCTCCTGTAAAAACGATGAAGTCAGGTCTCTGTTTGAGGCTGTTCACTTCCTTTATCGCCTTAATCAACGTGCCCTTCGCGTCAGGGTTGACCTTAGCCCCCTCAAAACCCCAGTGGGTATCAGACATTTGCACAAAAAAGAAATCGCTGCCTGGTGTTGCCAGGCTCAACGCTGGGCTTCCTGCCAGGCTCGACAGAAAGACCACGCCACCAAGACCCATCAGTTTCAAGAATTCTCGTCGGTCCATATCTTCTTGCATGTTGCACACCTTATTGAATATCGCCTTCCAATAGGAACAACTGCGTGAGCAGCGATATTATTCAAAGCCTTTGAAAAAACAATTTTTCGGAAATTGAATAATTTCCAGGTGAAAACAGTTAACCCTATCGAAAGTCGCCAGGGAGCTTTTTTTGATGGCAATAATGATAAGCAAACAACTACGAAAAGCTCGGCAACACGAAAAATCTATTGTCATGCCAACGCTGTCAATATCAGGTGGATTCTTATTCCTTTTGTTTGAAACTAGATTTGAACACCGGGCTGTGCTCACTGGTGACTGGCAGCCGTGGATACCAATCATAATGTCTGGTGCGATGGTCTTATTACTACCCCTTGCAGGCGTCTTTTGCGCCGGAGGAGGGAAAAGAATGCTGACAATAGTCTACTCACTAACAGTAGCGCTCGGTGTGCTGGGGGTGTACTTTCATAGCGAAGGACATTTTTTCGAGAGGCTTGCTGAGCTAGTAAAGGTATGGTTGGTCAATGTTGAAGACGGCGCAAAAATTGCTTCGCCCCACCCACCACTCCTGGCACCGCTGGCATTTGTTGGGCTCGGACTACTGGGACTATTCTCAATCTTTGACACTTTCAAGTGCAATTGCCAACATGACCATGACTCGATTACCGCTCCTGCAAACGCACAGGTGATTGCGAAGCCATGAAGTTTTTCAGAAGCAAACGAAAACAGTTTGAAGAACTGACCGGGCAATTCAGTCAGGATATCTATCGACTGGCATTATGGCGGCTTGCCAATCGACAAGATGCGGAAGATGTCGTGCAGGACACTTACCTGCGTGCATTTCGTTCATTTCACACTTTTCAAACAGGTACTAATACAAAAGCTTGGCTGACAAGAATTTGTCTGAACGTTATCAACGATACTTTGAAGAAAAGGATTCGACAACCGGATACGGTGACACTCGAATCTGAAAACGACGAATTGGAATCTTTGCAAAGCCAATCGCAGTCGCTTCAAGATCCGGCAGTTCAGCTAGCCTCGAACGAATTCGATCCACATTTGTTGAGAGCATTGCAGAAACTGCCTGAGTCTCTGCTTTATCCACTATTGTTGCGCGAAATCGAAGAGTTAAGCTACGAAGAGATCGCTGCAGTACTTTCCATCCCCACTGGCACAGTCATGTCCAGATTGTTCAGGGCGCGAAGAATTGTCCGAGAAAGATTGACTGAACCCGCCCAATCGCTCACAAAACAGAGGTTCGCAGACGATGAAATGTAGTGAAGCACTGCCACTTTTAGATTTGTTGTACGACCAATTGCTGGAAACAAAAGACTCGGCACTTGTGATCGACCATCTTCAAAACTGCGTCAATTGTCAGGACGAATGGGAGAGTATGGAAGATCTGAAACGGCGATTCAAGGCGGCAAAAAAGAACACAACTATGCCGCCAGAGCTTGTGGAGAAGATTTCACTGACTCTCAGACGAGATGACATATCGACACTGCTACGCACTTCCTCTCGTCAATTCCCGTTAGTTGGAATAGCTGCATCGATTCTCATCCTGGGCTGGATAGTTGTACCGCAGCTAACAAGTCCAAACGGGGAACAACGAACGCAAATTACTGCGAGCCATTTATCAGCAACAAAACTGATAAATAGTCTCACCACTGATGGTGCTGTGCATCGTGAGCCGAATAAGCAATTGTTGAATGAAAAACTTGGTTATGAACCAAAGTACATTCCCCTTCCTGAATGGAAAATGGAATCTTCTGGAGTATACACTGACGCTGCCAATATCGCCCGTTTTGACTTCGTCAGAAACGATAATCCCAACCAGCACCTCAGCTGTTACCAGGCCATTGAAGGAACCATAATCGCCTCCGGATCTGTGCAAAACATAGGTGGTAAGCAAGTAGTCTTGGGCACAGAATCTGGATATCAGTTTGCCAAATTTACTCAGAATGGGCGTGATTATCTATTTGTCACAAAGTTGCCGACAACAACGCTAGAAGAGATTATCAGAGGTGCCTGAACGCCTGCGAATAGTCCGTACTCGAGTGGTAGAAGTAAGATTCCGAGCGAATAGTTATGATCGCCCTTGAAATACTCGATCTACTCACCGTGATCAATGGGGTCGTGAGGCATTTCATCATCCTGGTCCGTTACGTTACCGGAAGTAATACCGCCTACGCCACCATTTCCAGATGAACGCAATGTGATAGAGCGATTTGCTTTGACATTCCAACTTTGAACATCACATTTGACGCTAGAAAGCAGCGAGTCCACATCGGGCTTCGCCCACTGAGAGACATCCAGAGAAAGAGCTTCTTGAATATTCATGCGGCTCAATGTCTTAATGGAGCGAGGAGTAATTTTGCAACCATCTAATGAAAGTGCTTGCAAATTGGGCAATTCTGTCAGATGGGTCAAACCAGCATCAGTAATTTGGGGATTATTTCTCAGCGCCAGAACTTCAAGACTCTTTATGCCAGAAATATTCTTCAGGTCCGAATCGCGAAGGTCATCATCAGCCATTTTAAGTATCTTGAGTGATTTCGAGTGCCTGAGCGCAGGCAGCACAATATGGGCGTCTTTGATCATGCTCATTTTCAAGGCTTTCAAATGCAAAAGTTGAGGAAGTTTTCGCAACCCCTCGCCTGTGATTTGCGTGCGAGCTAATCCCAGAATTTTCAAATTCGAAAGTTTCGACAGGTGCTCAATACTTGCATCAGTGACTGGAGCGGGTAGTTCGATCTGGTAGATGCTTTTTAAATCATCAATGAATGAGAGCGTATTATCGTAAATATCGTCGGGAAGCATGTGCTTTCGATAGTCATTATCTTCAAAGTAAAGTTCACCGATCTCATCGGGTCGAAATTTTTTGAGAAAGTGCGGTTTTTCATTGCACATGTTGTATCCGAGTCGCATGACAATACACGGCTCACCGGGCTGACAGGCAATCGTAAGTTGTCCAATCGCTTTCCTGGTAAGCAGCTTGTTCGTAGCAATATCCCTGTACCTTACTTCCCCAATTGATTCAGACGACGGGAAATTGAAAACGCGATAAGAGATACCATTCTCAATTTTGGGAGTGGAGAAAAACTTAGCTGCCATAAATTTCTCGTCGAATTTTTTATCGAATGTTTCATCCACCATCGGCACAAGAGCGATGTGGGTAGGCGAGGTAGCAACGGAAGCAGACGGGCTGCCTTTCAAAGTACTGTTTCGCCACAACATAAAAATAGCCGTGCCAGCAATCAAAACCAGTGAACCAATCACAACCGAGACGAACAAGACCAGGCGAGGTTTGACCTTACGCGGTGTGACACTCACCGTTCCTTTTAACGCGCTAAGATGCCCCGGCACTTTGCCCTGCTGCAAATCTATTAAATCGTTTGCGGCGTCCAGTAGTCTCTGATAACGGTCCTGAGGATTCTTGGCGAGCATCTTTCCAACCAATGCTTCCAGATGTGGAGAGAACTGCCCGCCCATGGAGACTTCTTTTAAAGTGGGAGGCTTCTCCATCTGATGTTGCATCATAAGCGCGAGGGCATTTTCACTTGTAAATGGGGGCGCGCCGGCCAGCGCTTCAAAGAAGACACAGCCTAAAGAATAGATATCGGAACGCGAATCAACCGGCTGTCCCATACACTGCTCAGGGCTCATGTAAAAGGGAGTTCCGAAAACAGCACCCACCTTAGTCAAGCTCGTTGTATCAAGACCAACTAGCTTGGCTATGCCGAAATCCAGAATCTTGACCTGTACTCCTTCGGTCGTTTCAGCTTTAGCAATAGCGATATTACTCGGCTTGAGGTCGCGATGTATGACTCCTTTCGAGTGAGCATAGTCAAGGGCGAAACAAAGCTGAATAAAGAGCAGCAAAGCCTCATCTACCGGAATCGGACCCTCTCTGCGCAGCCGCGCCGCCAGCGTTTCGCCGGCCACGAGATCCATCGTGAAATAGGCAATTTGATTGTCAATCAGACCAAAATCGTGCACTTTGACAAAGCCGGGATGGTCCAGTCGACTCGCCGCCATGGCTTCTTTTTGAAATCTCGGCCAGGCTTCGTCGTTAACGTGAACAGGATCCAGAACCTTCATAGCGTAATCCTTCCTGAGAATTACATGTTCAACCTGATACACAGTGCCCGTGCCGCCACGCCCCAGCTCTCGGACCACGCGAAAGCGGATGTCGATAAATGCTCCCTGGGGATATGACGGGCGACGGTCGCCAGGGAAATTTAAATCAGCGCCGATTGGCAATGATTTTGACAGGAGATTTTCAGAATCTTGGTCGAGCTGCTCGTCCATCTTTGGTCATTCCGAGCTTCAGATTGATTTCTCAACCGACAAGGTCACAGATAAAGTGATTCGGCATCCAAAAGGTATCCATGAAGTTATAGGTCAGTCGCAAGCAAGGTCCGAATCCAGGTTCCATGGACAATCTATGCCTCCATGACAAGACTATACCCATCAATATGGGACTTTTGGTTCCTTGACATCGCGACAGGATGCCGATGTGCGGTAGGCCCTGAAACCAAAACGACCGGAAGTTATATCTTCTCTATATCGGCTACAGGAGTGTTTTATAGCGAAACAATATAGCTTTCCGGAACCTTTGAATCGATAACTTTCCCAAAAGCTTGGCATTCATTCCACCACTCGAAAAGCGCTTACCAAGCCAATCTTCAAGCGGAGAAAAAATTTCCTTAAATGAAAAATGGGGTACTAGCGCGTGGTGCCTGTCGGGCTATAATAAATACATCAACGGTGAGCACTCACTTAAATGTTGAGAGCTTTGAGCCGAGGGGCATTGCGGAAACGTCAGGTCGGCGCTGACCCGAAACCGTAGCAAGTAGCCCGATGCACATGACGGACTGACTGAAGTGTGCATAGATACTGAGTCCCGTCGAACGGACAGTCAGGCAGTAGCTTAAATACCACCGCGAAGCGATTCGGGTGGTATTTTTGTTTTGGTTCCAATTACTGCTTCTGCATGAGCAGTTGACATGCATTGGCAAGCAAATGGCGCCAGAGTGTGGCTTGCATAGTCTCGGCACAATCGCAATCACGCACCAAATATGGTGCTCACAGACAGAGGAATAGTCGATCATGTTCAAGAACAAAGAATCAGCCTATGAGCTTCACGAATTGTTGAAAGAAATTTGCCAGATCATCGATGAGGGTCACGAGCTAGTCAACGAAGGCAAATTCACGAAGAAAGAACGTGAGTTGTACAACAAAAATATGGGCGAGATTCTCGGCAATCAACTGGGCGAACTTCTCACAGAAATATGGGCGTCTCATCCTGAACTGCAACCCTGATCTTTTCAATTAACCGCGCCTGCGTGTTTTTACGATTGTCAAGCTGTGCAATTCGTCTAGCATGGTAGTTTGACAATCGCATTTTTGTGCGCACGCCTGTCTTCAGCAATGGGTGTGAATCAACAATATAAAAACATCCCTTCAACTGGAGGTCTGATGCTTCTCGCAAAGCATTCTCCCGACGATGAAGCTGCGCCGCAGCATGATGACCATTCACATGAGGTAGTGCCCCTGCATGAACGGCGCGGTGCAGGCACTATGGGTCTGCTGTGGGTAACGATGGTGACGGCGTTTCCATCTGTTCTAATTGGCTTTCAATGGTTCAAGGAAGGTCTCACACTTTCGCAAGTTCTTATTTGTACTGCCCTGAGCTGCGCAATTTTGCTGGCATACTCCATTCCTGCAGCATATCTTGGTGCTGTAAGCGGACAAACCTACGGGCTTTTGAGCAGGCAGGTCTTCGGGCGGTGGGGCTCAAGACTTGTCTCCTGCAACTTATTGTGGATATTCATTGCCTGGTACGGTCTTACAGCGTTACTGTTAGCCGATGGACTGACCGGATTGTTCCACCTCAACGTTCCTGTCATGTTCCTGGCAGCCGCACTGGCAGTAGCAATGGCATTCAACAACTTCTTTGGATTCAGCGGTGTGGCCAACTTTGCCCGTTATCTGGCTGCACCACTATTGTTATGCATGGTCGGTTACACCTTCTTGAAAGTGGCGCCGACGTGTCCAACTACTGCACTGAATGCGGTATCGCAGGTGCCGATTATGACTGCACTGACATCAGTGTCAGGTTATGTCGTAGGATTTGCAGTATGGGGAAATGAGCCTGATTACTGGCGATATGGCAAACCAAACAAATGGCTGGCGGCGCTGCCTTTGACTATTGCACTAGCGATCGGTCAGATCGTCTTTCCAGTTACGGGCTGGATGATATCCCGTCTCTCCGGAATCACTGAATACGGTGCCGCGACAAGTTACATGAATAGCTACGCATTTGGCGGCATCGCCGCAGTTGCAGCCATCGTTCTGTCAGTTGCTTATTGCGCATCAAATGATTCAAACTTGTATGGAATGATTAACGCTATAGAGAATCTGAAAAAACTCTCCCACCACAAAGTCTGTGCCGCACTGGCGCTTATCTGTGCGTCGTTTGCCGCCTGGCTATCAACTGCTGGAATAGCCAAGTCACTCGAATCTATTGCATCGCTGAATTGTGTATTTTTACCGACCGTGACGGTAATCATGATAGCGGAGTTTTTCGTCGTCAAAAAATTGCTCGGGCAGGAAAATGATTTTTCTGCCGTTCCTGAATTATCATCTCTGCCTTCGATAAAGATTCCAGCCTTCGCGGCTCTCGTCATCGGTTGTACTGTAGGAGTTCTAACCTCTGGCGTTATTCCAGGTCTCGACTCTCTCCACGTTGGCGTCTGCTCCATTCAAGCGTGGCTTGCAGCAGCATTTTCATACATTCCGTTGAGATTAATCGAACACAGACGATCAATCAGTCAGGCAAAAGTCTACTTCGAAGAACTGTTGTCTGAACAGATTAATCCGGAACCGGCCAGGGAACTTTTGACGGATAGCATCCGCCGAAACCCTCATGGACGAATTCATACAGCCGATCGATGACCAGTTTGCCGTCTCCGTAGCGAAGATGCTCCTCCCGCTGGCGAAGTGGCAAAACGGACTCGACATTCAGATTTCAGACGAGTGCAAAGAGAGAATCCGTTCTCTGAGACAATCTCACGCAGTCCTCATGATCAATCATTCGGACCGTTTTGATCCGCTGTGTGCCTGCGCTCTTTCAAACGAGTGCAACGAAAGCTTCAATTTCATTGCCTCAAGAGAACAGTTCGACCGCATGCATGGCATCGCAGGTTGGGTCTTACAGCATCTTGGCGCATACTCTGTGATTCGGGGCAGCAGAGTTGAGCGTGCATCTGCCGAGGAAACGGTCAAAATACTTGTCCAGGGCAAGCACAAACTCGCCCAGTTTCCTGAGGGAGATGTCACAGGTCGCGACGATGCGATTCTGCCGCTGAAAGAAGATGGTTTGCACAATCTGTTTGAAGCTCAGCGACAGCTTCTTGAACTGACAGGCGAGTCGCTTTTCGTCTTACCAGTTGCGTTCTATTACAAAGTGCGTCATGACTCGATAAAACCGATGACTGACAGTATAAACAGATTGGAAAGAGCTCTCGCACTCTCGTCACTCAATACACTAAACCTGACATTCGAGCAAAGAATAAAGCGACTGGTTTCCGAATATATCAGGCACATCGCTAGAACCTACAATTTAGCGCTCTGCCAGAAGCATTCGCTGTCGGCTGAGTTGCGGGAACTGAGCCGGAAGATCGCGCTAGCGACAGCACGATCGTGCGGTCTGACACACCCCTCTGACTCAGAGGACGATGCAGTTTTGCTTTACGACGTGCGAGCCGCACTGCGCAAGGCGGCGGTGTCTGAATTACTATCTGCGAGTGACTATGAAATCAAACTGCATAACTCAGTGACCTCTAAATGCGCAGTGTTGACGAAGGATCTCGATCTCGCAGAACAGCTTTTGATACTTGCCAGCACAATGCAGAGTGGCACGTTCTCCCCGCAAACTGCCTGGCGAGTGTTGGACAGGCTCGAACTGCAAGTAATTGGAAAAACCACAGCTAAAGGGCACCGGACGGCGTTAATCCAAGCTGCAAACGCAATTGATCTGGTTCCGTTTTTCCACCAATATAAAATTGCAGAGGACGTTGGACTGAAATCCATTGATCGCCAGGTGCGACAGTCATTACTCGACCTGATGGACGGAATGCAGGCGGATGAGAAATTAGCTCTTTACGCTTGAGGTGCTATTAAATACGTTTGTTCAAGCCGCTAATGGTCTGACCGATGTTGCTAAAATATCGGTTGCAATCGCCATTCAACTTTCAAAGAGCATTATGCATTCTCCTGAAACTATAGTTCAGCACTTCCGCGGCCTGACCTGCCAGGGACACTATTTCGATGTTCCGCTGGACTATGACAACCCTTCCGGACCGCACATCAAAGTATTTGCGAGAGAAGTTGTTGCAAATGAAACGAAAGAGAAAAAGTTACCCTGGCTCGTGTTCTTACAGGGCGGACCGGGGTTTGCATCACCCCGACCTGAATCAGCGGATGGCTGGCTCAAGAGCGCGCTTAAGAACCATCGCGTGCTGCTCCTCGATCAGCGCGGCACCGGACTAAGTACTCCAGTAACACATGAAACGATGGAAGCGTTTGCAAGCCCTGCACAGCAAGCGGATTATTTGAAATACTTTCGCGCTGATAATATCGTCCGCGACTGCGAGTTCATCCGCAAAAGTTTTGCAGAGGGAGCCCAGTGGACAGTTTTAGGACAGAGCTATGGCGGATTTTGCATCACCACTTATCTTTCATACGCGCCTGACGGCTTGAGCAAAGCCATCATTTTGGGCGGCTTGCCACCACTGGTAAACAACCCGGACGAAGTGTACAAGGCTACTTATCGCCGCGTTATCGAGAAGAACAATCAGTACTATCAGCGGTTTCCTGCAGATGGTCCAGCCGTTGAGCGAATCGTCAATCACCTGCGCACAAATCACGTCGAATTGCCAACAACTGAGCCCTTGAGCGCTCGTCGCTTTCTTCAACTAGGCATAGCCTTTGGCTTCAACGGCGCCGGTGGAAATATGAACGCAATTCACTATTTGCTCGAAGGCGCTTTCGTCAGCCACAGCCCAAAAGAAAAGCTTTCGTACAACTTCCTAAGAAATGTCGAAAGAATGATGAATTACAACAGCAACCCGATCTATTCGTTGCTGCACGAGGCAATCTACTGTCAGAACGAAGCATCTAACTGGTCTGCAGAGAGAATGATGAATCAATTTTCTGAATTTGGCAGCGAACATCGACCGACATTTTTTACCGGCGAAATGATTTTTCCATGGATGTTCGACGAATATGAATGTCTTAAACCGCTGAAAGAAGCGGCGCGAATTTTAGCGGCTTACGAGAACTGGCCCCGGCTCTATGACGTAGGAGCGCTGCGTAAGAACACAGTGCCTTGTGTCGCCACCATTTATTACAACGATATGTATGTCGACCGAAAATTCGCCGAAGAAACGGCTAACAACATTCACGGCATGAAAATTTGGATTACTAACGAGTACGAACATGATGCCATCAGGCAGGACGGCGGACGAGTGTTAGACCGATGCTTCGAGCTGCTGGAAGATCCTGCTTAATAACCTGTTGAACAGATGCTTTGTACTGGTGAACATCCTGATTGACAGCCTGCTTTGTACTGGTGAACATCCTGATTGACAGCCTGCTTTGTCCTGCTTTGTCCTGCTTTGTCCTGCTTTGTCCTGCTTTGTCCTGCTTAGTACCCTTTGTACTCTTTGTACTGCTTTGACTATTGGATCTCAATTTCCTCTGTGGTTGTTCTTCCGAAAGTCTCTGGCGAATACATTTCTTCAACCTTGCAAGGTGGCACAGTGAAAGCACCGGGCGTGGTGGCGCGGGCGAAATACGTATATTCGGCCGTGCCGCCAGGTAAGTAGGTAGTGAAAACTTCGGCGCGATTGTCTCTGAAGTTCTGATGGTCAAACCACGTCGGTCGCCAGATGTAGCGCAAGTCGCCTTCATCAGATTCGCCTTGCGAATCATCGCTCGACTCTGTTGGATACGAACCTTTCCCGCTGTCTTCGACTGTGCGTGTACC
This sequence comes from Candidatus Melainabacteria bacterium, assembly GCA_003963305.1. Lineage (NCBI taxonomy): Bacteria > Bacillati > Candidatus Melainabacteria > Candidatus Melainabacteria bacterium. Next base: position 168,567 of record RXJR01000028.1, read on the forward strand.
GGACAAAGCTGGATTCAAAGGTTCGAAACCAGCCGGGAATGGGTCTACCATCGCGACGTGATATCTGGCACCGGGATTCGATATTTTTATCGTCACCTTGACAGTCGCACCGGGTCGCACATGCAATTTGCCGGATGCATCTCTACTTACGTCTGTTGCCGCATCGACCCCTGTATACGTACGGGAAATCGTGAAACCTCGCGACGTTGCCGGCGGATTCAAGTCCTTAGACGCGCACTTCATGCCGACTCTGTAATAAAGTCTGCCTGTTCCGTTTTTAGTTAAAGTCAACAGATCATCCTGCGGATGCTGCTGCAAATAATCCATCGGAATGTTCATCTGCGTTGAGTCTAAACTTCTTCCTACAAATTTTTGCTCAAACGAAATATGTTCTCCCAGCCAAAATTGAGCCAGAAAGTTCGGATCATCCTTTTCGTACACTTCAAAATACTTACTCAGCGCCACCAATGAAGCGGCGTTCTCTTGAGTATTCAGCCACCGTCCATTTCGGCGTGTCTGCAACAAGCCTTTTACCAATTTCGGAATTACGTCGTTTTGAGGTTGACTTGCAAGCAGAGACTCCAAAACAATTGCAGTCTGACGATTGGGCGAATAGTAAAGAAGATATCCATATTCACCATATGTATCGTCACCTGCGCTGGCCGTCGAACTGGTTTCATCTATGCCTGCGGCAACGAGATTTTCGATAGCTTCAACTTCTTTGCTGTTTGCAACACGATCGTGCACCAACACCGGCAGTAACCGCGCCATTGTTTCAAGAGACATGACACGAGGCAACAGTTCCTGCAAGCTAAGATTATCAGCGGCTTGCGAGGATTCCTTAGAAGCGGTGCCGGCATCAACGCTACTCTTAACACCAGACGTCCTGGACTTCTCATATTGCGCAACGGCATCTTGCACCAAACGCCTTGCTGCCACGACGTCTACATCACCCATCTCACAGCGAACGCTCAAAGAATCAGCCAGCAAAGACAATCTGGACGAACTGCCATAGTACTTAGGAATGAGCGCTTCCGCATGCCTCAGATAAGACTTGCATTTCTCTAGAACATTAGAAGGAACAGTGATGCCTCGTTTTGAACACCGATAAAGGGCCCTTGCACACTGGATAGATACATAGGGATATTTATATCTCTCCTCTCTGCTCCAGAGACCGAAACCACCGTCTTCCTGCTGTCGCTTGCAAAGCTCCACAACCAATTTATCTTGCAGCGCAATCACGTCTGGAAGACTGGCATCCTTCACGGCCGATTTGAATTTAGAGGTGAGATCGGCCAGAGCGCCCAACCCAAGCAGCTGCGAAGATATCTGCTCTGAACAACTAAACGGATACTCCCTCAAATATGAGCCAGCATCAGATAGCTGCTGCATCGCAGTGCTGCTGGTTGTAATTTCCAAACCGCCAACTGAATCGATTACATTCGCAGGTGCAACAATCTTCTGTGACACTACATCCTGATCGATTTGACCGTAAGTTGCGAAAGATTCAGAGGTTAGTGGAGCCTGCAGTGGAATTGACAGTTCGGAAGCATCGCTTGATCCATCAGCAAAAACTGCCACCTGGAGATCTGCAGAACCAGCTGTTTTCGCAGCAACTGGAAACCTGATTTCAACGCGATCGTTTGCGGGAATTTGAAATGCTTTTCCGCTTAAATACAGATTCTCATTCGCCTGCTGTGAATTTGATTCCTCACTGATCACGTTATTGGCTCGTACAACCAATTCCGCCTGCACAGGCTTATCAGTACCATTCTGAACGACAAAGGGCAGATCGCATCTGTCCTTATAATTCAAAAAACGCGGCACTGATGGACGCACCATCAAGGGCAAACTGGCGGTAAACATCGAACTTCCAAGCCCGAACTCTCCAGCATTCCTGGCTGCAACCGCCATGACTTTGTATCTCGTCAGATTACCCGGCAAGGTGAAATTGACTTCTGCAGTTCCATCGGCATTCGTCACTATGGCGGGATTAAAGTAAGCAAGAGGGTTGAAATCAGAACGAACCTTAGGTTTTGACTGGGACCCCGTGTCCTTGCCAGCCTCTTCCTGAACACTCTCAGCTGGAGCGGGAGCTTTTGCGGCGTTCTTGCGATCTTCTGAAGCAGAACCGCCCGGCAAGGGTGGCGGTGGCAACGCTGACGGTGGCGGCAAAGCGCTTATTTCGCTACCGAAGCTATCATAATTCGGCTTTATTTCTGCCTGATTGACGATGTTAGATGAAAGATCATTATCACCTTGATAGGCGGCGTTTCGATAAAAAGTATCTAGTGGGTTTGCCCAGTCGTACTTTGTGAGAGCAAGAATCGACTCATCCACAACAGCTAAAGCGACCTGACCTCCCTCCACTGCTTTACCCTGAGCATCTTTCAAACTGATCATCAATTTGACAGATTGGCCAGGTTGGTAAGCTGAAGCCTGAGCGGCAGCAGAAACTGACAATTGAACCGGTTCTGTTGGCACTACGATGTCGGTGCTGCAAGCAGCGGAGACATTCTTCGGACCATAAACTGTCGCATCAACAGTGACCTGCGGATAATAGGTATCCTTAATCGGCAGAGAGACGACAGCTTTCTGATTCGACACTTCAAATGGAATCAGCTCACGGATGAACTGACCTTTTGCTAAAAGCACACCGTGACCGGTGGCAAATGGCACGTGAATTTGAATTTCAGCGACATCTCCGGGCTTGTAACTTTCCTTGTTGGCAGTGGCTGTTGGTGCACTATCTGCGGAATCGTCGGACGCTGATTGTTTTTCCTGAGAGTCCTTCTGGTCGGCAACAACCTCGACAGCTATCTTGGATTGATTTTGCCGTCCCTGTCTATCAGTTACTTTGGCTGTGACGTAATATTGACCTGGATCGCTGAAATTGAAAGTGCACGTTTTGGACTGTGCTCCAGACACGTCATCAATGACTTGAACGTCCTTCTGCACAACTGTGCCATGCGAATCAGTCACCTCGCGCGCGGCGAGAAGTTGTACTGCATAATCTGACTGAATTTTACCGTCAGTGTTAACAACAACAAATTCGAAGGTCTTCGGTGTCTTCGAATGCAGCTGCGTTTCGTCTTTCTGCTTCAATCCCACATATACTGAGGCCGGATGCACCTTGACTGTAGTGGAGGCGCTCCACTCTTGCCTGTTCAGATCCTGCAATGTAGGCTCGACTGTCAGGTCAACCGGTTCAATGACGTCAAGCTTCGAACATCGCAAGCTCACAGAATCTATGCCATCTACGCCTGAAATTCCATCTAAAGTCTTCTGAGCTCGATCACTATCGCTATCAAAATTGATTCGATTACATTTACTGTCAAAAGTAAAACTCGAAAAATCAGCGCTGGAAAAATAAGACGGCTGAGACTTGACCAGCCAGTGCACTTTGCTGTGAGGCATGACCGCACCAGTCCGATAGGAGCCCTTTGCCTTGATCAAAGCTGCATCGCCCAGAACCATTTCAGACTTATCAGAATCGATAGTTACTTCAAACTCCGGACGCCGAAACTCTTGAATCTGAAAGTCACCTGTACTCTCACGATTCTGCGGAATATATTTAGCCGAGTCTTTAGCTGTGAGATTAATCGTAGCTTCCCCAAGTTCAACCGCGTTGGGAAGCGTAAATTCAAAAGCAAATACACCATACTTATCGGTCCTGGTTGAACCTTTCGCAATCTCGACTTCATCGCTGCTTTTAATCACATAGGTAAACTCGACCGGAACGGCAGGAACTGATAACGAACAGTCGCGGAGATAATCTGTCCAGCGCACCAATCCATTTACGTGCACCTTTTCACCGGGGCGATACAAGTTTCTATCAGTGTTCTGGTAGACAAGAAAATCGCCGTTCTGCGGTGTGTAACTCCATCCATCATTGTTAGGCAAAATGGTACTTTGCACTACTTTGCCCAATGAAGCTCGGCATTCAACCAGGTATTGCTTATCATCAGTCAAAGCAAACTTTGCAAGACCATGATCATCTGTGAGTGATTTAGCACCACCAGGTAACATCACCAACTCAGCACCGGGAAGGGCCCGACCGGTATTAGCATCAGTAACCAGGAAATAAGTCGTCTTACGGTCATTAAAGGTGCTAATGCGCGTCGAACTATATTCGAGCCACTGACAGAAGCGCGCTTGTATACCTGGGGCTTCGACAATAACTATGAAATGCGAGTGACCATCTTTTACATACTGACTCAGATCAATCGGCAAGTCGGTCCACTTTTCCAAAGTTCCACGAGAATCAAATTTTCGCTTGAGCAAAACCTTTAGAGAGGAAAGACCTTGTGCAAACTCTTTGGAATGAACAGAGGCATTAGAATATGCGGCGTGAAATTTTTTCCAATCAGAAACATCGGCTGACAGAAGCGAAACCATAACACCGGGCTGATTATATGTGAATATGTGATATGCCGGCTTCGGACCTGGCAATATTTGTGCAAGCGGGTCGTCGGGAAGGTAAATTTTCGGTGGCTTTGGCACGACAGTAAAGCGACAAAAATGCGATCCACTTAGTGGTTGCCCGTAAATATCTCGAAGACTGCTACTCAGGTTGACCGTGTAGGTAGTACCGAGTTTGAAGGCACCGCTCAAGCTCGCATCGAAACCTTGTATCTCTACATTCAAATTTTTCACGGCAGGAAAAACTTTAAACATACTCGGTTCACAAACATCAGCGTCAAGCTGATTGCAAAACTTTATAGAAGCTGTGCCACCTGCATAAATCGATTGGACTTCAGTCGGCTTCGTTGTCAGACGCAACGGCGGATAGGTATGAAAATTGAATGATTGGCGCTCGTGACCTCTATTTGGACCTTCCATCGAAGGCACCCCAGGCGATACCACAACATCTACTCGAGTATTTCTAGGCAGACTGTTCAGAGCCTTGCAAAATAGATACCGGAGCTTTCGACTGGCCGTCCAATCCGCAGGTACAGCCTCTTTACTTACATAGTCCCGGATCTCTTGCTCCGTAGCCAGCCTGAGCGGCACGGGTTTGCCATTAATCCTGGCCGAAACTAAATTGACTGCTTTCCTGGCTTCGATCTTTTGATTAAAACCAAAGACCATAAGCGGATTCAATGAGTCAGCCACCGTATTGTAAGGAGCGCTCAGGTTGAATGACTCTGCACGTGGAGATGGTGTCGAGAACGTGTTAGTGTAATTCGCTTCCAGAGTTCCACCAATGAGCGAATGAGTTCCGGCTGGAACTTCAATTTTAAATGTTGTGGCACTGGGGAAGAGTTTGGCTTTCGGCTGGAAGGCGATAGATTGAGCGTCATACCAGTGCCAGGCTCCCGGAATAGCAGGAGTCAACTTAACTGGAATAGCGGCATCGTTTCCCTCTGGTGAACTTATCGCCACCATAGGCTGACTAAACGATATCTTCAAAACATCAACAGCCGAAACTTGCCCCTGATGGCTGACACGTCTGACCTTGAGAGGCAAGCTCTTAGCCTGTTCTGGTCTGGACGGCAAATCAGATGCAGAATTTTGGGGAGGAAACTCCTGTATCTGAACATTCGCTTTGGGTGGAGGTTGTTTGATGTAAGAGATCGGTTGAAACTTAGCAGTTGCTTCAGACTTCCGCATCGGAGGCATCAACAGGGCAAGTTCTTTCAATCTCTCTGGGGAAAGTGCCTTAAGATCCAGCGGCGTCGGCACAGAAGAAACAGCCGATGACGATTTCTCCTCCGTCAATTCTAAAACTTGTATTGAATGGCTCTGTTGTTTATTGACCGGAGGAGGCGCGGGAGGAGGCGGCGGCAAAATTGATGGCGGTGGTAACTCCGGTGATGGAAAATGGGCGACAGACAACTTGTGAGCTGCAATCTTTTGATTCCCTCCGTCAGCATCGCCTATCGACTGGCTGGAAGCATAAACTTGCAAATTAGCTACAGGGCAAAGGATAGAAACGATGCAATAGACGGTTATCCATAGTCGAAAATTCCTGAAGCGAGGCACATTGCGCCTCGGAAGCATACACGTAAAAAATTCCGACTTATCTGCAGTCATGAGAAGAGCCTATCTAAAGGAGAATACGGTTCCGTGATTCGGGGCTCCGAGTATCCATGTTTACTGGTTTTCCATTATCCACTGTTTCAGAAATTAAAGCGGCAAGAAACAAATTTTTCAAAAACGAATTTAGTATGGTTCGAAAAATTAACAGCAGCGAAATTGTTCGGTGACATCAAATGCGGTGCAAATCAAAACGCCGCCCTTTCGGGCGACGTTCAATTCATAAACAATTCAAAGCGTTTTAAATCGCCGTGAACTATTTTGCTTTTTTGGTGGTCTTGTTCAAACCAGCCTGCTTATCCAATCTTGCTTCAAAGGCAGCCAACTGCTTCAAAATGTCCTTCTTGCCGGAAGCATTCATTCCGTTACCTCTGGATTTGAGGTCATCTTCTCTGGTCATGATGCCATCGAAGTCTCTTTGCAACTGGGCATTTTGGTCAGCATCGATCAAGCCGTTTTTGAAATCATCTTTCAATTTCTGTTGGATGCGTGCTGCATCTTTGTTCATTGAACCTTTAACAGGCTGATTGTTTGTAATTTCGCTCTGGCTGAAGCTTGGTGCAACTGGCATAACTGCAGCTACTACGAGCGCGGTCAAAAACAATTTCTTAAGCATTTGCAACTCCTGGTCAACTATGCGCGTTCATTTTAGTACATTGTCGAGAAAGATGTTATAGCAAATCCCGTAAACGATACGGCATAAACTATTTCGGATGATTTCAAGGTGACATTAACTACTTCGGAACCGAGCGTACACACCTGAAACCGACATGATTCGCTGCCGTCTTTTCTTCTCCCTTGCCCCGGGTGCCGACCAGGTAACGAGTGCAATATTGATCCGTACAAAGAAAGGAACCACCGCGTTGCACGCGTTTTTTCTCATTCGGCTCGGCGGGATCCCAAGATGTACTTGGTCCCTGGGGATTTCTGGTGACGACACCAGGTGTCAATTGGGCATAGTAGTCAGCTCGGTACCAATCGTTGCACCATTCCCAAACATTTCCGGCGATGTCGTATAGTCCATATCGATTGGGTGGAAATTTAGCGACCGGTGCAATACCGACAAAACCATCAGTACCGGCATCTTTAACAGGAAACGTGCCCTGATAGATGTTGGCCATCCACTTACCGCCAGGCTTGAATTCGCTGCCCCACGCAAATGGAGCACCGCTTAAACCACCACGGGCAGCAAACTCCCACTCCGCCTCTGTCGGCAATCGCTTATGAGCCCAACGACAGTAGGCCTCGGCATCGGGATAGGCAATTTGAACGACAGGATAATTGTCTTTGCCGACAATATTACTTTTTGGTCCTTCCGGATGCTGCCAGTCAGCACCATGCTGATATCGCCACCACTGATAAATATTGTTCAGCGGCACCATATTCGGTGTGGGCGAAAAGACAGTCGCGCCGGCGACAAGATTTTCTTTCGGAGCCGTTGGAAATTCCTCCTGTGTTGGAGCAATTTCCGCTACCGTTTTGTATCCTGTCTCCTGCACAAACTTTCTGAATTGCGCGTTTGTCACCTCCGTCTTGTCCATCCAGAACGGATCGACAAAGACCCGGTGAACAGGACGCGCGTCACGCATGTGCTCGTGCCCGCCACCACAGAGTTCAAGCCCAGTGGGGTCCTCGCTGCCCATCGAAAATTCCCCGCCGGGAATAAGCACCATACCGTCTGGTGCTTTCTGTTTTAAGTTGACTCGATTTTGTACGGTCTCCTTAAACGCAGTTTCTTTCGACGCGGTTGAAATTTTTTTCTCAACCTCATTGATTGCAGAGACAGGCGCGGCAAGCAGAACAAGCGAACCTATCGCAGTGAGCACTGAGCTTAAGATAGCGGCGTGACTCCGCATTACTTACCCTGTGAGTTTATCTTTTCCATAATCGCCTGTTTCACAGATTCCATATTGAAGGTTGCACCCCTCTGCATTGGTGGAAATGCGACGAAAGATTGTGCAGCTTTGGATACTTCATCCTGGACAAAAACAAAGCGCCAGAACTGATCAACAAACCAATTATAGTAGGCAAGAGAACCCGTTTTACCATTTGGCATGCCGCATCGTTCGAACGGATCGAGACGAAGATTCGTCAAAATCGGCCAGTCGACTTTATCGGTTGAACCAAGCCATCCATTCGGTTGATCTGTAAAGCGATATTTGTAGTCGTTGATTCTGACAGCGCTGAGAGTACCTTCAGTGAAGTAGAAGATTTCATGACGCTTCGATGGACCTTTACCAGTGAGCAAATCTGTCTGATCGTAACCGTCAAGATAAACCTTGTAGGTTTGATCGCCTACTTGTTTCCCGCTCAGTAACTCACTCTTTATGTTCGGATTACCGGCTAACGAGACTAAAGTCGGAAACCAATCAAGCCCCGAAACGATGCTGTTTTCCACCTTGCCTGCCGGAATGTGTCCAGGCCAGCGAATGATTGCCGGCACACGGAAGCCACCTTCAAGGGCGGTACCTTTTCCGCCGGCAAAAGGAGTCTGACCACCGTCGGGCCAGGTGAAGTTCTCAGCACCATTATCAGTGGTGAAGGCGACAATGGTGTCATTATCAAGCCCATTGTCTTTGACATACTTCAATACTGAACCGACAATATCATCGAGTTGCGCCATTCCAGCTTCTTCGATTGACCAGCCATTGTCGGGAGTACGCATCGCTTCGTACTTATCTGATAGATGCGTCTTAATATGCATACGAGTTGGATTCAACCAGACAAAAAATGGTTTGCCATCTTTTTTCGATTTATCCATAAATTTGAGAGCATTGTCGAGAATTTCGTCATCGACAGTTTCCATGCGCTTTGGAAAGAGTTCTCCAGCATCCTGGATTTTCTGTTTACCAATTTTGCCCCAGCGCGGTTGGACAGTTGCATCATCAGCGTCAGTCGCCCAGCTGTGAATCATGTTGCGCGGACCCATCGTCGTCTTCAATGCTTCTGGATAATTGCGATGGGACGGATCTTCCATTGCATCGAGATGATACAGATAGCCGAAGAACTCGTCGAAGCCATGAACCGTCGGGAGGAAACGGTTCAAATCGCCCAGGTGGTTCTTGCCAAATTGTCCTGTCTCATACCCCTGCCCTTTCAAAGCAGTAGCCAGCGTTATCGCCTGGTCCGGAATTCCTGTTGTAGAACCGGCCTGACCAACAGTTGTCAGACCAGTGCGAATAGGTAATTCACCCGTAATGAAGTTGGCTCGACCCGCAGTGCAACTTGCCTCAGCATAGTAATCGGTAAATCGCATTCCCTCATTAGCCATTCGATCTAAATTTGGAGTGCGACCAGCCATAATTCCCTGGTTGTACACGCCGATGTTCGACCAACCAACGTCGTCACCCATGATAAATATGATGTTAGGCTGTTTGCTCGTGGCAGCCATAGTAGCCGAAGGCAGTAGTGTTGTGCCGATGGCAAGAATGACTGAACAAACTTTGCGGGCAAGTTTTTTCACAATTAGCTCCCTGATTTAAACTCAACAGTTCCAGACTTTAGCATTGACTGAGTCCGCTCAACCTGAAAATTCACTGACTCAATTATCGACGCAGAAGGTGAATCACCTTCTTGTCGTAGTCAACTGTATACTGCCAGCCATCGAAGACCTGATGGCCAAGCAGAGGCTCCTCCCCGCCAAAACCGCCGCCCATATGGGCTGCGACACTCAAATCATTACAGTCTATAGGACCGATGCGCAGATGGTTTATCGTATAGACGTACGCAGAGCCTGAGCCAGAAACACCGGTAAAAGTACCGGTGGGGCAACCATCCGGGACAGGCGCACCATATTTGGCGGCTTGTTCAGGACTGTGAAAAGCAATACCGGAGCCGGAATTTCCAGTATCCATCATAAATTTGTTCTTGCGCCCGTTGATCTCGCCTTCGACGATGATTCGATTTCCAGCCTCGCGAAAAGTAAAAGGCAAGCTGTAACCCTGACTTTGAGAAGAGGCAAGCGAACCTTTCTTCGTAAATCGAATGCACTTCGCCGACTGATCCACTTGATATTCGAAGTGTTTGACAAACGTCTGCCCCAGGAGCGCATGACCATCTTCCGAATCCATTACCTGGATATCAGCTTTAGGATCGATGAAAGGTCCAACTTTGACGGCCGCAGTCATGCGCCATGTGCCAATTCTATCGGCATTAGATGAACCACCGGTGGAGCCAGTTGCTTCTCCATCCGGAGGACGCACGCCTATTGAAGCCAGCTCATGCCTGCCGATGCAAATACCCGGAGCGCCGGTATCAAGCATCATTTCAACAGGGTGACCATTGATTTCGACAGTCAACATCATCCTCTTTCCCTGTGCTTTGTAATACACATTCGCCTGATCAGGACCTTGAATTGTTGATTCAGAGCGGGAAGTAACGGAGGTGATGGAAGAACTGGTAACAGATTGGCTACCGCGAGAAACTGCGCCTGTTGAATGATAACTGGGATCTAGTTTTACTAGAACAGACTCAGCATATGAAGCAATTTGGCTTCCTGGGCTAGTTTGCACAACCTGTCGATAAAGGCTTCTAGCACGAGACATATTGCCGATCTGTTGATTGCACAATGCGTCGTAATACATTGCATTGGCATCACGAGGACTAGTCTGTAGATATAGATCAAAGGCGGCGCTGGCTTCTTTGAAGCGATGCGCTTGATAGTGCGCATAAGCTTCCTGAACCTTATTTGCACCAAAAGCTGGTGCGACGGAATTTGTCAAAAGCCCTGCTAATGACAACATCAAACCAATCTGGTTGAGCTTATCTAGAAATCGAATCGTCTTTTCTCCGCAGTCGAGACACGAATACCATCTTAAAATCTGCCTCTTGTCAACCTTGATAATAACGGCTAAGTCAAATTCTAAGCCATGTAAAGCACCTAAAATGGTCACGCAGTGGCATTTTACAGCATCACGAAGTAAATATTTCAATCAGGTCGAAATCTGGCATCGCCCGGGTATATAGATTCCAGACCGGGCTCAAATGTTGAACATTAAGCAGGCAGGGGCGCCCTGTCGCCGCCGCCTTGGTCGATTCGCTTAGTAAAGGATAGGAGAACGAGTCGAAATGAGCATTGATAATGAAAATGACGACATGGACGCTGAAAATCCAGGCAATGCTGGAGTAGCGACGGCGCCATCGATAGACGATCTCGATGCAGCCATGGCAGCTTTGATCCGCGCTGCAAGCCCTTCCGAAAGCACACAAGCGCAAAGCGCCATGGAGCCTGCCAGATCGGGACCAGCTATGGCCCTTGTAAATTCAGTCTCGATCATGGATGAAGACGACGACGACTTTTTTGATGACGATGAAGAAGACGAAACCGAAGATGCACAAGACCAGGCTCCGGCGCCACTAGCCCAGAGACAGCAGCCGACTCCGCCTGCACCGATCCCTTTCCGTGCTCCTCAAGCGGCATCAGAACTGCAGACAGCTCCAGCCCAGATGCAGTATTCTCAACCTCCTCAGATGCAACAGCCGGCTCCTGTAACCGCTGAGTATCAGCAACCCCATTACACAGCGCCGCAACCACAGCAGGCTCCAATGCAGCCCGAGTATGCAGCACCGCAGATGCCACCGCAGCCGCAACCACAACCGGTGCAGATGCAAGAGCAGCAACAGCCTCAGCAAGTTCAGCAAATGCAGCCACAACCACAGCCTATGGCGGCACCACAACCAGCACCGGTGCCGCAGCAAGCCCCAGCACCACAGGCAGCTGCTTATCAACAGCCTCAGCCAGCGGCTCAGCCCGAGGCACAGGCTCCTCAACAGAACTCCGCCCCCCAACACGCTAGAGCGACACTGATGCACGAAACCAACCAAGACAAACACCTCCACGATGCCAGCAAGTACATCAAGAAGTGGCTGGAAGACAACACTAATGATGAAGAAGTAGTGGAAGCCGCGATGGATTGGGCAAGAAAGCACAAAAATGCTGAACACAACGGACACGTTATTGCAAGTCTGTTGCTCCTCGACAATGGAGACAACGAAGTTACTGTAATGGCTGTACGCTGGTTGACGCATCACTCAATGCATGAACTGGCACCAGAAATCGTCGATGGTTTGACCAGAAGACAACAATAAAATCAGCAATAACATCCGATCGGAATTATTGAGTGTGATAGCGAGCGGTACCTATGGTACCGCTCGTTTTCTTTCTGCGATGAAGCGCAATCGGTTACGGAAGCGTCTCGTCTCTCAGCATTTGACCGGTATCTGACAGAATCTGATCAATACTTCGTGACAAGCAAATTCCAATAAAATTCACTCAGGATAAATTCGAATATAGTCATCTAACTACAATGTTTTGGGCATAAAAGTTCTAGGAACCCTGTATTTATAAGACTCAAATCGTGTCCCAGCCAAAACAAGACTATATGTCTCCGCATACACACATCGGCTTCCAGGCATCTGGTGTCGGTGATGAATACAGACAAGGAGACATGCTGGGTGGTCGCTACCAGGTAGTGAGCACGCTCGGCAGAGGAGGGATGGGAGTTGTCTACAGAGTCAAACAAGTCTTTCTCGACAAAGAATTCGCTCTGAAAACTATCAGTAAACAGTGCCTTACCGAAACTTCGATCAGGAGATTTCAGCAAGAGGCATTAACATCATTCGCCATCGATCACGCCAACGTAATCATGGTCAATGACTTCGGTCTACTTGACGATGACACTCCATTTCTCGTAATGGAACTGCTCGACGGTGAAACACTGGGAGACCGCCTGCGCCTTCGAACCCGACTGAGTGTTGACGAGGCCACTGATCTTTTCATTCAAGTTTGCTTCGGCATGGCATACGCTCACGAAAAGGGCATCGTGCATCGGGATATTAAACCGAATAACATCATGATTTTGCAAGATCGCCCACCTGGCACCGAAGGCAGTGTCAAAATAGTTGACTTTGGGATCGCCAAATATTCAGCCAGAGAAGGTGGAGAAGTACAAGCCCTGACTCGCACAGGCGAAATCTTTGGCAGTCCACTGTACATGAGTCCAGAACAATGCCAGGGAGGTAGCGTAGACCACCGCTCAGACATCTACTCACTTGGTTGCGTGATTTTCGAAACTCTCACCGGGTCGCCTCCCTTTGTTGGCGAGAACGCACTGATCACGATGATGATGCACCAAACCGAGACTGCGCCCTCATTGAGTGACGCCGCCGGAAAAGACTTCCCAAAGCAGCTCGAAGCCATTGTCGCTAAGATGATTGCAAAACAGCCTCACCAGCGCTATCAAAGTCTCGGTGAAGTAGCACTCGAACTTGGCGCTCTTAAAAACGGCGGCACTGTTAAAGCCGCTCGAACTCAGGAAAAAGCAAAGCGAGAACAGGAAAAAATATCAATAGCCAAACCCACCTTCATAGCATTACTCTTTTTAGCTGTAGCAATTTCTGCCTTAATTTCTTACTTCGCTGTATACGCTCTTACGCCAGTGGCGCCGCGCAAGGTAATTCAAGTAAGAGAATCAGCGATCACACAATCTGAAAATTCGCCTGCGAAAAATGCCGAACAGGAGCAACCGCGGCAAGAATGAAAACTGAAAAATCCGTCAAACAAGAGAATTCGAACCTCTTCGAGCCAGGTCAAACACTTGGCGGTCGATACCAGATAATATCCGCTCTCGGTCGCGGTGCAGTTGGCGTTGTCTATCACGTGTCACAGATGTTCTTGAACAAAGACATGGCGCTGAAGACAATCGAGAAACGTGGACTAACCGAGAAAACGCTACATCAGTTTCAAAAAGAAGCACGCACTGCTTTTGCAGTAAAACATCCCAATGTGATTGCAGTAGACGACTTTGGGCTCCTCGATGACGGAACCCCCTTTCTTGTCATGGAACTAATCCGCGGTGAAACACTGGCAGAACGCCTGAAGCGCAAAGTGAACTTACCGGTCAACGAAGCAGTGCCCATGTTTCTGCAAATCTGCGAAGGCTTAGCACATGCGCATCAAATGGGAATCGTCCACCGCGATATCAAACCCAGCAACATCATGATTGTAGACGATCTTGAAGTCGGCACCGAAGGTAGTGTCAAAATAGTAGACTTCGGCATCGCTACTTTCTCATCCCCGGAAGACGATGACAACCAGAGCAACGAGATCTGCGGAAGTCCACTATACATAAGCCCGGAGCAATGTACAGGAGCGGCGGTAGATGAGCGCGCCGATATCTACTCGCTCGGATGCGTACTGTTTGAAACACTCACAGGTACGCCGCCTTTCATTGGGGAGAACGCCCTGACGACACTAATGAAACACAAATCTGCAACGGTGCCAACGCTTCGAGAGGCGTCGCTGGGAAGATCATTTTCCAGAGAGATGGAACAGATCGTAGCTACCATGTTGGCAAAATCACCAGACAACAGATATCAGAAAATTACCGATGTTGCCCGAGATCTCGCTAGTGTCATGCAGGGAGAGAAAGTCAAGCCAAAATTAGCAGCATCCAAACCTAAACAGCAAACTACAGCACCATCAACGCCACTAACTCTCACTCGTAACTTATTCTTTGGAATAATCCTTGCGACAACACTAATGTCCTCGACCATAGCAGGTTTCGCGGCCTTCCAGATAAAACATCTGGAGATGGAAAAGCCCATCGTCGAAGTCATTCGTGACAAAGCGAGCGCGCAATTCCGCGCAGAAGATAGCGCGCTTCCACTTGACGACGAAACCATTGCAAACATTCAGACAATTCCCAACGACCAGTTGCTGCTGCGATTGCAAGCCGCTAAGAGTGACGGGCGTCTGGGCCTACACTATACCAACCTGGATCGTCAAAAACTCCAATTAATCGCCCAGGCGAACTGGATCAAGTTTCTGGATTTGGAGCAATGCACCCTGGACAACAAGTCGCTTGCTGTTCTGTCGCAACTGCCGGGTCTTTATTATCTTTGTACGAAGGCATCCAACTTTGACGACACTGGTGCCGAGGCTCTGAAGAAAGTAAAAACTCTCACTACAGTCTCAGTTGGAGGTTGCAACGTTACTGATAAAGGTGTTGAATCGATATCGTTCAACAAAAATATAGACTATCTCGATCTCGACTCAACTAAGCTTACTAACAACGGTCTCAAGTTTGTTGCACAACTGCCGAAATTGAACAAATTGAAAGTGAGAAATAATCCCCAACTGACGGCTGATGGATTGAAACATCTCAATTCATGCACGATTCAAGAACTCTGGCTAAACGATAATCCCGGCATTGATGACGAAGCGTGCAGAACCCTGTCCAAATTCCCATTTCTGTCATTGGTGCTTCTTACTAACACTAACGTCACCTTGACTGGACTTGAGGCTCTCTGCGGCAATCCATCGCTCAGAGAACTAACAATCGATCGCTGCAAAAGAATATCAGAAAAGGATGCGGTTATCCTCCGGCGAAAAAATCCGCATCTCAAGATTCACTCTCTTCCTGAAAAACCCAGAGTAAACCTTAACGATTAGCGTTTTGACGGCTCATCTGAGTTCAGACCAACTCCACAGGGATTGACCAACTCCACACGGATTTCACAGCCTATAATCTAGAGTAACAAGGCGACCTCATGAAGTAGGGGTTGGTCGTGTCAATCATAGCGGGCGGCGGTTGAACAGTATCATGGCAAAAAAGAAATATATCACGGCGCTTTTAGTATCAACGTTTGTTTCCATTCAACTGGCAGGTGCCCAGACGTCGGTAAAGCAGACATCAGGGCAAACAAAGCTCGAACGAGCTCTGTTCTCAGAGGGCTGTTTCTGGAAAGTGCAGAGCGTGTTTAGCAAAGTGCCAGGGGTCGTGAAGACCACAGTCGGTTATTGTGGTGGCAAAGTTTCAAATCCTACTTACAAGATGGTTTGTTCAGACACAACAGGACACGCCGAGACGTGCCTGGTCGAGTTCGACCCGACTAAAACCTCCTATCACAAATTACTGGAAACTTTCTTTGCCAGCCATGACCCGACCACGCTGAACAGCCAGGGTCCTGATTTTGGCACTCAGTATAGATCGGTAATCTTTTACTCGACCCCTGAACAAGAACGTGAAGCAGTGCAAATGAAGGACGAACTGTCGAAGCAGCACAAATTCGCTTCGCCCATAGTCACTGAGATTGTCCCGGCGAAGCAGTTCTACTCAGCCGAAAAATATCATCAGAACTACTTCGAGAAACATGGAATGGTCTGTCACTGATGTAGTAGAAAGTGGAAAGTAGAAAAAAGAAAACAAAAAGCAAAAGCTAACAAAGAAGACAAAAATGAGAAATTCAGTCAAAAATAATATGCAAAAAACTGCACTGATAACAAGCGCACTGCTTTCGCTTTACGGCTGCAGCAGTCAGGCAAAGGAAAACATTCAAGTGAGCGACAACGAATCCAAAACAAAACAAGCAGAAAATGCTGTCAAAAAGCCAGACAGTTACTGGAAACAAAAACTCAGCCCCGAAGTGTATCAAGTGACTCGCTGCAGTGCTACAGAGCCGGCTTTTACTGGTAAGTACTGGAACAATCATGATATCGGACAATACAAATGCAGTAACTGCGGCGAACTTTTGTTCGATTCGAAAACCAAATTCGATTCTGGTACAGGCTGGCCCAGTTTTACTGATGCAGAGAAAAATTCAGTCAGCACTGCAACGGACAATTCATTTGGCATGACACGCACAGAAGTTGTTTGCAAACATTGTGGAGCGCATCTGGGACACCTCTTCGACGATGGTCCGGCTCCGACAGGAAAGAGGTATTGCATCAATTCCGCGTCTCTAGATTTCGAGAAAACCAAGTAACTATACAGCCAGGACAGGTGCTGAGGCAGTTTGCACTTATGCAGGCGATAGTTCAATTTGGAGAAATGATGCCCTTGATGAAACGAATTTTTGGATTATTTTGTGTTTCTCTCAAATGTTCAACGAACTGGTTCTGAACATCAACCAGATCAATTCCGAATTCTCTTTTAAATTCAACATCGAACATTTGATGTGTATTTGCCATCTCATAAACCACCCTGGCAATTTTCGTTATTGCGTTAGGGCACCCGGAGCCATTCAGGTCGACTCGAATGAATTCAATGAATTGTCTCCCCAACGGATAAACACAGTCAGCCCAACGTTCTTGCTCCTTCTTGTCCAGGTCGTAGCCTTCTTTCCTCGCTACAAATTTTTCTTGTTGAAAAAGCCAAATGGCATCATCGGCGGTGAGTCGATTGTCATACGAGCGGGCAGGGATACGTCCTGACGGGTACAAATATTTGTGCTTAGCCAGATCGAAACGATACTCCAGGCTTTGTGCTAATCCCTCGTCCCATGGACGGCTCCAGCCCAATTGCCTGGGATTCAATCCGTTTAGAGTTCGGTAAACCAAAAGGTGAGCAATTTCATGTGCAAGAACGGTGGAAAATCTGATCTTGTCCTTCTTGTAATTTTCATAATTTGATGCCAGCAGATCGAGCTCCAGGGCTTCACCACCTGGCTCGGCATTTAGCGTTTTCTTTGCGTATGCGGTACTCAAAATAGCAACGCAATATTTTTTCTTGAGAGATTTGCTTGTCCAGCCTAGAGCTTCCATATCAAAATTGACAGCATCGGTTACCATTGCCGCTACAGCTTTGGCTTCAGCCTTCGGAATCCGACAATCTGACACAACCCGTGCGAAACTACTCTCATAGACAGTGGGCAGATTATAGAGTTGCTTATTTTCTGGTTGGCCAAACGAGGCGAATACGGGCGCGCAGGCAGAGCCTGTAAAAACGATTGCCATGATAGCCAGGAGGTTTCTTCCAAATTTCATTACTCTTCCAATTGGTCATGATCGCACACAATCTCGGTTTCGGTAATTAATTGCGCTCCCCGCTGGCATGTAGTGAAGGTCCACAACCACTGACAAAAAACGAGAAATCGACTACGCAGTCCAATCAGAAAAAATATGTGGATTATCAACCAGCTCAGCCAGGCCAATACGCCTCGTGCATGAGCATTGAATGGCCATTTGATATTAGCGACTGCCCGCATGCGGCCGATGGTTGCCATATCGCCTTTGTCAAAGTATCTAAACGGCTTACGCGGCTGGTTGGCTAAGTCTCCGACTATTTGTTCCGCTGCATAAACGCCCATCTGCATGGCTGTCTGCGCCACCCCCGGCAACAACTTCCCATTTAGTTCAAGGTGCGCCAGGTCTCCGCAAATGAATATTTCAGGATGGTGCGGCGGGTTTAAAAACTCGTCCACTATCACACAGCCGCGTTTATCGACTGGAAAGCCCAATGACTTACCGAGCGGCGAAGCCTGCACTCCTGCAGCCCAGATAATCACAGCCGCGTCAATTCGCCCGCTGCTGGTCATGACATAAGAATCTTGCACGTCAGTTACCTGAGTATTAGTCATAACTTCAACGCCGCAATCCTTCAATTGCTTGGTCGCGCTGGCGGACAGGTCCTCTGGATACGGTCCTAATACCTTCGGCATCGCCTCCAGCAATATCACCCTTGCTTTGGTGGTATCAATGTGACGAAATTCATCGCGCAGATAGACGTGACAGGTATCGGCAAGCGCCCCGGCAACTTCAACTCCAGTGGGTCCTCCGCCAATAACAACAAAATTCAAGGGCTTGTGCGTATTGGTTCGAACCATATCGCGTTCTGCTTCTTCGAAAGCAGAGAACGTTCTTCCTCTAATTCGAAGTGCGTCCTCTATAGTTTTAAGGCCAGGCGCATATCGCTCCCATTCATGATGTCCGAAGTAAGAGTGAGTAGCTCCTGTCGCTAATATCAGATAGTCGAACTGCAAAACATCTTCGTTCTTCAAATGAACAAGTCGTTTTTCCGGATCGATGGATAGAACTTCATCCATCAGCACAGTGGTGTTTGCCTGCTTCTGCAAAATGGCACGGATGGGTTGAGCAATATCTGCCGGCGACAGAGTTGCAGTTGCCACCTGATAAAGCAAAGGCTGAAACGTGTGGTGATTTTTTCTGTCTACAACAGTGACACTGACTGGCGCTGAACTCAGCGTCTTGGCTGCACGCATTCCAGCAAAACCACCACCGATGATCACAACTTTCTTCATAAAGGCTTCCATAAAGACATACCAAATACTATCACCTGGAAACACCTCTTTTCGATGGCTGCACGTACAACTCAGCCACGGACCAGCTTCAAATCCACAACGCGCAGAGACATTTCGACCAGCTACCGTTCTAAACGTGGCTGTCAGCTAACACTGCTCATCTGCAAAAAATTGGCTCGCAATTCCTCGATGCGCACAAGAGCTTCCTCAGCAGAACCAATTCGTTTTTCCAAATCCATGGCAGTCAAGTCAGCAACTAACCTATCCATTCCCTCTGATATGTTTTCATCGAGGCTTCTAGGAGATGTGACTGACAAAGGAACAGGCTCCTGGGCAGTAAGCAAAAAACTCAGGGTACAGCCCATGGCGTATAAGTCACTCTGGCTGGTGGCATGCCCCCTGAATTGTTCAGGCGCGATGAACGATTGCTTACCAACGAGAGTACCAGTAGCATTACCTAGAAATTCGTTGGCAGCACCAAAATCGATCATCACCAATTCACCGTCACTATCTAACACCAGGTTGTCCGGCGTCACATCCCGATGAACGATAGGCGGGTCTTGACTGTGCAAATATGCCAAAATTTCTGCGATTCTCGCAGCCCAAACTAAGACCTTATCTTCGCGTTGAGGACCGTTTTGCTTAACGAATTGGCTGAGGTCTTGCCCACCCCTATATTCGATTAATAGATATTGCCTCGACTCTTCAACAAAGCAATCGATCACTCGCACAATCGAAGGGTGATTGATTTTCATGAGCAGCCGCGCCTCACGCTCGAACAGCTCAGAGGCCTTCTGCTTGAGTTGCTCATCACTATCTTCGGGAACGACCGATTCTTTAAGCACAACCAGTTCACGGTCTTTGTACTGACATAAGTAAACGGCGGACAACCCGCCAAAAGAAAGCTGACTGACGACTTTCAAACGACCATCCTGCAAGGTCTGGTTAGGCTCTAAAGGCACGTATGCAGTTGCAGTAAAGCGACGCGACAACTCATCGTCCCACATCGCCGTGTAGCTAGGCAGGAGAGCCTGATCCGATTGTTTTTGCAACTCCTCCTGCAGATATTCAAGTTCCGGCGTTCTCTTGCAATTAATAGCCCAAACATTCAAAGCAACAAGAAATTGTTCGAGTTCCTCCGGTGCGAAGCACTTCACGTCGAAATACATTGGAAAACCGTCCGTTGTATGAATGACAATCTCGCGCTTCACCTGCGAGTCAACCAGCTGAGCGGAGTTGATAGCACTCCAAACGAAGTTTCTCCGCAATCCAAAGGTGCTGCCAAGAAAGAAAGGCAATTCAATGCCACTTTTGCTCAAAACAATTCGGTTATCAGATAAATTCAGTACGCTTTTGACGCCGAGAACGGTAATCAACAGCATCCCGGTGACAATGCCAACTGTCTGCATCAACGAATAAGAGAGAACTCGCCATGAATCGACGGGATTAATACAAAAGTAAACGAGCAGCCAGATCAAAAGGCCAGGAATGATGATTCCCCACAACGGCAGAAACAGAACCACTACGGCAAGCATTAGCTTCGCCGGGCGACTGTTATATCGCACTACAATCTCAAGATCAGCCATGAGAAGACCTCGACTTCCAGTCACGATTCTTGAATCTGCGCACTTCAGGCATCGGCTCAACGCTCTGCAAATCGATGACATCCGACCCAGCTACGTCTAATTTCAATATAGATATCACGTTATCAGGCAGCTTCACCTCCGTGCCTTGCAGGGCAGCGAGAGCCTCACGCACCTCGATCGCAGACTGATATCGTTGTTCAGGTTCCGTGTGCGTTAGCTTCGACACTATTTCATCGAACTGAGGGATCACATTCGCATCAAAATCACTGGGATGAGAACTCGTAATCGGTTCAGGATCTCGCCCCGAAAACAAATAAAACAGTGTCGCTCCCATGGCATACAAATCACTCTGCGGAACCGGTTTGCCTCTAAACTGCTCAGCAGGCAAGTAGGCATGTTTCCCAACGACAGTGCTGGTTGTAGTCCACTGTTTCTGCTGCGCAACGTTGAAATCGATCAAAACAAGTCGCCCGGATGCATCAAGAATGAGATTATCGGGTGTGAAATCGCGGTGCACTACCGATGGCGTCAGTGCATGCAAATAATGCAGAACATCACACATTTGCAGTGACAGGGCAATAATGTCGTCTAAAGACAATGGTCCGCACTTCTGGACAATCTGCCTGAGCGACAATCCATCGATGTGCTCTAACACAAGATAAGCGCGATGATCCTCTAAAAAGAAATCGGTCAACTTCACAATCTGTGGGTGATTCAACTCCTCCAGAATTCTCGCTTCATTCTCAAAACGCTCCAGAGCTTGCTTTCTCACATTGCGACTTGTGTAAACGGGCAAAACGAACTCTTTCAGCACGACCGTAGAGCCAGACTTGCCGCGCAGCAACTCCTTTTCATTCGAATCTGAGCGTTCGCACTCATTCTGCAGATAAGGACCGCAGTCTCGCGCGATATACGCAACTCCCTGACCGCCTGTAGCCAACTGGCGCTCAATTACATAACGACCCGACTTCAGTTTCACTCCATCGGTAAGAGGTGTGAGTCGGTTACGATTAGGTGGTGTTGTTAAAGATTGCAGCCAAAGTTCAGTGTAACTCTCTCTCTGCGGAGGCATCAAAGCTCGAATCAAGGCAGGGTCTTGCACTGCATTCGGTGCCATCTCGGTAATCGTTCTCAACAATGTTTCGCGCGAAACATGACCCTTAATCGATTCGATATTCAAATTAACCGTCGTCTTATCCTGCATCCTAATTTGCATGCGCCACTTTTCAGGGTTAGCAACATCGCCAAATTGATCAAGCTCAAAAGCAAGCATGTCTTCCCATCGATAGCTTCGACGGAAAAGAGGAATCTTTTTCCATCTAAAAAACAATTGCAAACAATCAGATTTCAGCCGAATACCATTAGGTTGAAAAACAAACATGCCCAACGCAATAGTTGAAATCCACATTACCCCAAGACAAAGGCAAATAAAGAATGGATTGGTCGCAACGGATACATACACTTCAGAGGCGCTTCCAAGACCGTTTAGCAAAAGTCCGAGCACGAATGACTCGAGTGCATCTATAGTTCTCACAAAAACGGGTACGTCAACGAAACGTTCCACATGTCGTGCGTCTGCTATGAACCCCCAGACGATATCAGGAATTCTCATCAGATAGGCGAGCAGCAAACCTGCGACCCAGCAATACCAGAAGTATTTCTCATTTTCGCTCAACGACTGTTTGAATTTATCAAACTGTTCGTGAGGATTATATGGAATCTCGAGAAAGTCCGATTTCGACTCAGGTCCTGTCGTATGCAGTCGTCTTTTCGGTTTATAAAACCTCTCCCGAAGCGCGGTCAGGTCTTCAAGATCCTCCGGTTCTGCCTCCCACCGGCATTTCGGAGACCACTTTCTCAAGGCCGCGCGAAGATTCAGCAACTTCCTGACTGAAAGCCTCGAATGGTGTATGTCGACGTGATCCGATCCAACCCAGAAACGCAGGTATATTTCCTTCTCATAGTCATCCCAATGCCAGCACAGGCGGTCGACGTCGACAATTGGAACCTGCATAGCCTTGAGCGGCGGAAAGGAAATTTTCGATTTTGTCAAAACTAGAGTATTGATTAGCAGCGCAGCGGTACTAACAGAGCCTAGAGCGAAACTACCAAGCAGCAGGTAGATACGCTCATTCACATCGAAGAAGACAGGAACAAGATAGAAACCGAATATTCCAAGGAAGAGCGCGGGAATGTACACCGCCCAGAGAGGCGCGAGCAACGCCGCCAGACGAAGGGCTGTTCGCATGGTGGAGTTATGCGTGCTGATTACGACCCGTTCTTTTTTCACGTGGTCCGTCGCTAGTCCGCTATCGCCTTGAAAGCCTATATCCATTATGCACGTCAAGTGAAATCGCGCTATGGAGAATACCCTGACAATCTAACGTGCTAAGCTTTCCAGACTTAAGGCGCTCGGAACAAACAGGCTAACGGTTTCAGCACAGCAATTGGAAGACGCACACCGGATTGGATGCTCACCAGATGGTGATCGTGGCACACGGGCTTATCCGATTAAAACTACCGACAACTGACCCAATACAGGTAACCAGAATGAAGACAAAATCGAATTTGACGCTTTTATCCGGTCAGCAGACAACCGGGTCAAGAATTGCAATCTCTCTGGTTTCCTTGTCTATTCTGGCATTCTCTCTGACAACATATCCATCTTCCGCAAAGACAAGCGCTACGCAAAAGCAGGGCGACAAAACCACTCCTGCAGATGCTGCAGTAAACACTGTTACAGAAGCGAAATTGCAATCAGCTCTGGCAACGCTAGAGAAGATGTCACAACAGCTCGTCACCGATCAATCTGTACCCGGGCTTGCGGTAGGTGTGGTTTATAAAGACAAATTGGTTTACGCCAGAGGTTTCGGTGTCAGAGAAGTCGGAAAATCAGAACCTGTCGACGCAGACACAGTATTCCAACTCGCGTCAGTCTCCAAGCCAATCGCATCGACCGTCGTCGCGGCGTTAGTAGGAGAAGGAAAAATCAATTGGGACTCAAAAATCAGCGAATTGGATCCTCAGTTCAAAATGTTCGATCCGTGGGTAACAAGCCAAATTACCATTCGTGACTTCTTTGCTCATCGCAGCGGACTGCCGGATCACGCAGGTGATCTGCTTGAAGATCTAGGCGGCGACCGCGCGCAGGTTCTGCACAGCCTGCGCTATCAAAAACCTGACAGCAGTTTCAGGTCGCATTACGAATACACAAATTTTGGTATCACAGAAGGTGCCGTGGCGGCAGCGAAAGCTTATGGATTAACCTGGGAAGAAGCCTCGGAACAGAAGTTGTTTCGCCCCCTGGGAATGAACTCCAGCAGCGCTCGCTACAATGATTTTATGGCGCGACCAAACAAAGCCCTCGGTCACGTCAAAGAAAACAATCAATGGGTCCATAGAGATCAGCGCCAACCAGATGCTCAGTCACCGGCAGGTGGCGTCAGTTCATCAGTGACCGACATGGCTAAATGGATGCGACTGCAAATCGACAGCGGCAAGTTTGAAGGGAAGCAGATCGTAAACGAAAATGCACTTGCTGAAACTCACCATCCAACCATGTTGACTCAATTCAATCCTTTCAACGGAACTCCCGGTTTTTATGGACTGGGTTTCAATGTTTCTTACGATGAACACGGACGTCTGCGCCTCAACCATTCAGGTGCATTTGGAATGGGTGCGGCTACATGTGTAACGATAATGCCGGGCGAACAACTTGGCGTGATTGCGCTCACAAATGGGAGTCCAAGCGGAATTCCTGAGGCAATAAATGCAACTTTTGTCGACATAGCTCAAAACGGTGCGCCTCAACACGATTGGCTGGCAATATTCAAAAAAGCATTTCAAAATCCTGCCCTGTTAGGAGAGGTGAAAGGCGTAGACTACTCAAAAGCACCGATATCGGTGGCTCCACAATCGGCAAGCTCAGTCTATGTCGGCAAGTACCGCAATGATTTCTTCGGCGATTTAGAAATCAAAGAAACTAATGGCAAACTATCAATGATTGTTGGTCCGAAGAACATCAGCTCGCCCCTCACGCATTACAACCGGGATATTTTCACTTACATGCCGATTGGTGAGAACGCTGATGGCCTGAGCGGTGTTACATTTCTAGTCGGTCCAGGAGAGCACGCTTCAGAAATATTCGTAGAACATTTGAACAAGTGCGGCGAAGGCACTTTCAAACTGGTTAAGTAGTCCCTACCAAAATGCTTTTCGAATCAGGTAGTGTTCAGGGTCTAATTTATTCATCTCCTGATCGGTAAATCCACATTTGGAAATCGTCTCGAGATCCATTGCACCACTTCGAAACGACTTAGCTTCAAGCAAACTTCGAGCACTTTTACACGTCAGGTTTGGATTGCGGATTGCCTTGACGTATTCAATATGGGGCATTTTTGCAATGTCTCTCAAATCGTCATCGGATAAGTCGCAGCGTTCCACGTTGATACAAAAGGCAGTGCTACCGGCCAGTCCCCTAAATGCCCCCGAGGCAAATCGAGTTCTCTCAACATCGAGAAAACTAAGGTGGTTCAAATCGCACAAGGGGACGAGATCAGCAGCAATAAACTTGCCATCATTCTTAATGCTCTTAGATGAACGAATTTCCAACCATCTTATGTTCGAGCCGGCTAACTGTCGCAGCGCTGAGGGTTCGATGTCACAAGCAATCATGCCAAAATGTCTCACTGTCGGCATACGTGCGATACCCCCAAGACTGTCATCAGATATGGTGCCATCCTCGATGCGCAGTATCTCAAACGGATGCGTAGAAAGAGTCTGAAAGTCAGATCGTTTGAATTCACAGCGCTTCAAGCAAAGCTCACGTAAATTATCTATCGCCAGGACCTTGCGTAAAATCGCGTCGGTTAACTTCGCGTCTGACACCACGCATGCAACAAAATTCGGACGATTGATCAGCGTAATCGAAGTCAGTTCATCTTCATCGACCATTAGCGGTGCAACCCGAGTCGGTAAGTCCACTTTGGTTTGCTTGATCTCGTTGATGTGCTCACTTGAACGATCAACGATATGAACCATAAAAGCAGCCAGAAGCACCGCAACCAGCGCTAACACCCCCAGCACCGCGACAGTAGTCTTATCGAGTCTTTCAAACACAGTTACTGACTCCGGGTTTCCAAATCAAAGCGTATTCCCGTAATTTCCCCAATGACGGGCCGGAGAACCCAAGCTAAAGTCAGGTATCCCTAAGCAATTATATGAAATTCCGCCGCAAACACGGCATGATGGAGCTGCAAATCGTATGGCAGACATTCTCAAATTGGTTGAAAAACCAACTGGTTCGGATAAAACAGACAATTCAATCGGAATCAACCTGGTCGATTTAGCTCAGAACGGAGCCGAAAACTCAGATTCTGGAGCCTCCGCACATTCGAAAGGGAAACAATCAGCCGAAGTGGTGACCCTACCAGCCACATCGCCTGACACCTATCACCTGCCCACACCGGACACATTGCATTTAACGCGTCCGCAAATCGATGCTGACCTGAACCGAAAATACCAACCGCTCAATCCCGGCAACTGGAATAATGATTCACCATTGCACGACTACTACGAAAACGGGTTGTTGAAATTACAAGGCGACCCTGACGGAAAACGCCTGTTCGGTATTAGAATTTCCGCTCAGAAAAATGAGCGTATTCCGTTTGTGCCGATAGGAAGACAACACTTAGATGAGAAAGGCGTCGCTCTCGAACTGCGTCTGAAGTTTCCGTAGAAGCGATCTAACGCACTGGAATCAAACTAATACGGCTGATTTTTAGGATTTGCTTCCGTGAGGTCTTTGACATGGTTTTCGATGTCTTCGGCATCCTCATTCTTATTGAGCTTGCGCAATAACTCGGCGTAGTTTGTAGCTACCAGGGTGCTGAGCGCATACAGATGCTGGTCACCACTCGGCGGATACTCGATAGCCGCAAAAGCTCGTTCAAAAAATTTCTCAGCTTCGTCGTGCTTTTGCTGCTGCATCATGAGAACACCCAGTCCGTTCGTGGCGCGCGCTGATTCGGGCAGGCTACTGTCATGAACACCGATGCTTTCCATACTCGTTAAAGCCTGGCGATAAAGTTTTTCAGCTTCTTCGTCTTTTCCCGTCAGGCGCCTGACATCACCGAGTCCCATTGCAACATCGATCGATTCTAAATCACATGAGTGTGGATTATCTTTTGACGCCTTTTCGCAGAGGACCTGAGCGCTTTCAAAATGTACTTCGGCCTTGTCGAGAGCGTTCAACGCTAAATGCGAACCGGCGATGATGCAAAGGGCCCGAACCTCACCTCTGTCATCCTCAATGCTCTTAAACACCTGCTGTGCTTTGGTGGCAATATCGATCGCGGCTTGATAATTTTCCCGCCGCATTGCTTCACGGGCGTCGTCAAGCTGACCACTTGCGGTCATACCAGTAATTTTTTTCTGCAACCAATTCATAGCGTTTAAATCCGTTCTGTTGTCGATAAACCATAGGCAGAAGCTACTCAACAATACAAAATAACATCGTTTTTCTGATTAGTCATTAATTAGCTCAGGGTCAAGGACAGCTTGTCAAACACGAATTGTTCTGCCGATACCGAGCAATTGGGAAATCGAAACTAATAAACTCAACAAAACGAGCACCATTGCTGGTGCTCGTTTAAACGGTTCAACGATTTATAGACTTGCCAAACTAAGGAGTTGAAGTCTTAGTCGAACTGTTTACTGTTGTGCTTGAGCCGTCGGGACCGACCGTTGTAGCCGAAGCTGACTTCTTATGTGTAGCTCCGGCAGCATCGATGGCATGACTTTCATGCTGCTTAGTTGCGCTGACGCTGCCATCACCGTTAGCTTGCACGGCTGTCTTTGTGTGCGACACTTTGGCTCCAGCCGGACCGCTGGTAGCTTTGTAGCTATCAGAAGCAGATCCTGCTCCCGACGAAGTTGTCTGTGTCGACACAGAAGTTTCATCAGCCAGTGCGGACTGACCGAGGGTAACTCCAAGCGCTGCAACTACTGCTAAGTTGATTACTTTGTTCATTTTGGGAATACTCCAGTTCCAGTAAGTGGACTGAAGATGGCGTCAAGTGCTCATCTGTTCCCAAATGAAAGCAAATTGAAAGGAATTTAAGATTTCACTCAGTGGATTTCCTCTTTTGCACACAAACTGAGTGGCTTGCTCTTGAGCTAAGTAGCACCTCCAGTAATGCGTACACGCACTTTCTGAGCGAATTCTTCATCACCGGTATCATGCAACGCCTGTCTCTGAAAATTATGATCTCGAACGGCAAGTTCTTCTGCCGCATGTTCATCTCTTTCTTTCAGTTCCTGAAAAAGCTCAGGTGTAGCATTAAGAGACATCAGCTGTTTCACCTGATCCGTGTCGGCATTCATTCCTTTGATTGCTTCTGTACTGCCGGAAACGTTAGCGGCAAGCTCACTGGTAATTTTCGGTGATGAGGAAGTAATGGTTAGCGAGGGCAGACTATCGGTAGACATTTCCGGGCCTGTTTTGGAAAAACATGATCGCCCAGATGGTCCGCTCAAGTCACCATTCGCCTGTCTCTGAAAACAATCACTACTGGCAGAACGACGCTCTGGAGCAGGTTCTGCATCGCGAAAAAACGATCGATTCTGATTCTTTTTGTTTGGACCTTGTGGATACATGTTTGGTCCTCCAAGTCGGACATAGGTCACTCAATGATTGCGAAAGGAGATTACCAAATGGTGACGAAAACAAATTCGCAACCACAATATCCAAACAACGTGGTGCACTGCTCAGAAACAATCAATTAATTCATACTGCCGAGATTTGGTGACTGAATTTATGCGAACATGTGATGTTCCGCTCCACACATCTATTCAGTGATCTTAAAGCTTGCCAAAATGCGATCGAAGACACTTCGCATCTCACGTTCGCTCCAAATACCGCCAGTTAGCGCTACAGCGTAGTAGTACTTACCTTCTGCAAAAAATGCAGTTAAATGACGAAAGTGATGCCCTTCAGATGTAAAAGTCGACGAGGTCAGTGAACCTTCATGCCTCGTCACACCAAATGCGGTGTGCGTACTCGACAACTTCTGGTAATTTTGCAATGGCTTCAAATATGTCTTCTCGTAGGTGTCGAAAAATTGGTCCAGAGTATAGGCAGGATCACGCTCGAGACGAGTAACAACCAATTCAGCACCCAGCCCAGCTTTATTAGCACCGTGAAATTTGACCTCAAACTCTTTGCCAGGGTCTTGTTCCAGCTTCCATCCTTCTGGATAGTCGAAAGAGACCTGCCGGGCAGCGTCATTATACTTACTAAAGGACCAACCACCGGCATCCTGCACCCTTGATGCGGAAGAATAAGGCGACTGCTGACGAATGCTGGCAACAACTTGTTCAAACACTGACTTCGCAACTGCACTGTCACGGGCGGTGCCAATGAAAGTCAGCATGTACGATTGATCTCGATTTGAAAACAACACGACGCGAGCAGAATAGATATCATCGCCAACACTGAAGTTAAAGACCTGCTCAGCTCCTGTGTACGCGAGACCTTTTCCGAAACGTATGTCTCGACGGGAAACAGGTTTACATCCTGGAAGCCCTTTTTGAAAGTTCGACGAAACCATCTGTTCAGCAAGATGTAGATCAGTGACACCTTCAAGCTTCGTCAACTTAACTTCAACATGTTTCTGATCTATGACTCCAGCCAATTTGACAATCAGATCTTTTTCCGAGTCAGCAACCTTAGTAAGAGCCTTTGGATAGTCGAATTCGATGTTAACTGCCGAATCTCTGAAACGCGCCAAATTTGTCGGCACTTCTTGTTTCGCGTAAATACTCACATACTTGCCTTGCTGTGCGCCGACGATCAGACCGGATTGCAGGAACGCAGTAATCGATAGAGCAACCGCTGGAATAATCAATTTCCCTGTCACGTTCACTGCAAACTCCTTACTTTTCTAGTGCTTTCAATGCGTCTACAAAAACCGGTGCATTCGTGTAACCGCGAATCTTACCAACGAATTCTCCATCCCGAAATACGAGGAAAGCCGGATAAGCAAATATTTTGTACTGTTTTCGCAATTTCTTGCCTTCGGCACTGCCTTGATTAACTCGAGCGCAAGTGTAGCGGCTCAAGTTTTTGGACAGAAGAGGAACATATGCAATTTCCTCATCAAAATTCTTACAATAACCGCACCAATCAGCGTGCACCTTCACAAGCAGAGGCTTATCCGAATTTTTCGCCTCCTCAGAAGCTGCGGACATAGAGTCAAACCACCCCTGTGGTAAGGGTGTTTGATTCGAAAGGGTGCCGAAGTTTACGAAGGAAACCAACTTGGAGAGAATATTCATCCTCAAATTTTAACCGAAATTGGCACTCTACTCAAAAATTGCCGCCTAGTGATTTAAAAATTGCACGTGCTGCAAGAATTCTATCTTCGATCGGATACGTTTTATTAGCCAGCAGAACCAGACCTAATTTTTCTCTGGGAATAAAAGCAGCGTAGGCGGCAAAACCTGCTGTTGAACCAGTTTTATGAATCCACACATCTGTGCGGGGTTTCTCAGGTGGAATGATTTTGGTTACCGTGGGACTCTCGAAAATCATGGCGTGCGAACTTCCATCAAGCAAGTCCTTTTCAGAGACAGGCAACGGATACTGCTCCCAGATCAGATCCTGAGTCATGGCCCGAGCCTTAAAATAGCCTGTGTGCGTAGACTCTATAGCCCGACGCAAATTTCCGTCTGCAAGCCCATCGCCCATATTGCAGCGCAAGAAGTGAAGCAAGTCGGACGCGGTAGTCCGAACACCATAAGCTTCGGATGCAAGCACCGCCTTTTTCATACGCACCGGCACATCTTTTTCAGTGTAGCCTTGCGCATAGAACTCTGATGCTGAATCTGGAATCTGCAGGTAACTCTCTTTCATTCCGAGAGGCTTGAACAACGCCGTGGGCATCAGTTCATCAAAACTTTGTTTCAAAACTTTCGCCGTGATATATCCCAGCATTCCGATTCCAGGATTCGCATAATTCCTGACTGTGCCGGGCTTATGTTTGGGCTTCCATGACTGCAAATACTGCATCAATTTTTCATTAGTTGTGACAAACTCCGGCAACTGCAATGGCAAACCACCAGATGTATGAGTTCCCAGATTCAACAATGTCAGGTCACCAAATTCGGTGCCGGATAGTGCCGGAAGAAAGACACTCACTTTATCAGCCAGCGAAAATTTTCCTTCGATCAGCGCGAGGGAAGCAAGGGTTGCTGTCATTGTTTTGGAAATCGAACCGATTTCAAAAATAGAGTGATCAGTAATGGACTTCTTAGTTGAACGGGATGCGACGCCGTAGTTGAAAATGTAAGACTTTCCACCGACGGTAATGCCAACGGACATTCCGGGGATGCCATGCTTTTTCATCAGAGGTAAAACCGACGCATCGACAACCTTTCTGCAGCTTTCTTCATTGCTTTCCCCAGCAAGACAAGGGGTCAGGTTCATCATCATGAACAGCAAGACCGCAAATGCCAGCAGTCGACCAGGGATTGTGCGCACTCGTACCTTAAGTTCATGATGGAAATCTCCGCAGCAACTAGTCAAGATATACAACGACCTCATGTTCTGCCGCATAACCAATCCGGCGGTTAATTACAGGACAGCATATTGCATCAAACGACAAAGCGATATCGTCCGCCAAGAAAGGTGAACCTGAACAGCTAGTATTTCCTTCTCATTTTTCGCCTAAATCTTGATACTCTTCCGTTGATAAGGAGTCCTCGGATCAAGTTTTGCAAAACTGTCGCGCAGGAATCTAAAATAGGCACGGCAAAATAGCCAAAAGACTACAGGAAGTTGCAAATCAATATGAAAGCAAATTTTTGGTGCAAGCTCGCTTTATCCGGACTAATTTCCATCGTCAGTTCCGGTCAGGCATGGTCGCATCCCGAAATATTTTCAGACCTGAGCCTCGAACAGGCAAAGCAAGAAGCAGCCAAAAACAACAAATTCTTGCTCATAGATTTCACGGCTAGCTGGTGTCCGCCGTGTAGGCGAATGGAAGCTTCTACCTGGACCAACGCAACCGTGCAAGATTGGATCAAAGCAAATGCCGTCGCCATCCAAATTGATGTGGATAAAGATGAGAAAACAAGTGCAGAGCTTCACGTCGAAGCGATGCCAACTATGGTCTTGTTCAAGCCACAAGATAGATCGACGGAGTTTGGGCGGCAAGTCGGCTACATGGACTCTTCTGAGCTGCTGCAGTGGCTGGAAGGAATTAAAAGCGGCAAGTCAGACCAGGAGATAGCCAAAGAGGCGAACGGCTCAAACGGCAATGAAGTTTTTGAGCACGTTACAAAAGCCCAAAATCTACAAGCCGAAGGGAAGAATGACGAGGCGTGCGAAGAGTATCTCTGGATCTGGAACAATGTTTCGAGTAACGCCCCCAACATCGGGCAAATTCGCACAGGTCTCGTGCCCAATGAACTGAAAAGACTAGCACTGACTTCACCGACTGTTCGTACCAAATGTGGAGCCCTGAGAGATGCGGCCGAAAAGAATAACAACCGAAACGATTGGATCATTTTGAACGGCATTCTCAACGAAAATGTGCGTACTTTAGCCTGGTTTGACAAAGCAAAACTAGACCCTAATCTCCGTACAGAGCTGCAAAAACAGAGCACCCTTATTGAACCCGTGCTGTGTTCCGAAGCTCGCTGGAACGACATAGTTACTTATCTCTATCCAGATCCAATCGCCAAGTTGAATGAGTACTTCAAACGTGCACAAGAAATGAAAAAACCAAGTGCAGATACGGAAGTGTCGAAAACGTTCGATCCATTCCCGACAATGGTGATGACCATTTATGCTGCATACATTGGCGCAGGAAAAAATGTTGAGGCCCAGAAAATAGCAAGCGAGTGCATGCGTCTGGACGACTCTGCAGACATGAAAGATAGCCTGAATAGAATTGAAACGGTAATGAAAACTGTGCGCAGCACTCCAGCAAAACCAGCGAAATAATCTATTCTTTTCGTCGATCGTGGACATTCCATGTCAACGCCAATAAAAGAGTAGCGATCAAGCCTGCAGCTATTATTAGAATGAATCCGGCATTCCAGCCATATTGCTGAACTGTGTATCCAATGCCAACCTCAGCGACGGTCGCACCGAGATAACCAAAAAGCCCCGTTAGCCCAGCAGCAGTTCCTACGGCTTTTTTCGGCACCAGGTCGCAGGCTGCCACGCCGATAAGCATTACCGGACCATAAATTAGAAATCCAATCGCAATAAGAGAAACAGAATCAAGGATAAAATTGCCTTTGGGATTTTGCCAGTAAAGCACCACAGCAAGTGCCACCAAAATCATAGAAATCACCATGATCGGCGAACGTCGACCGTGGAAGAGCCTGTCACTAGCCCAGCCGCAAAAGAGCATGCCGGGAATTCCGGCAAATTCATACAAGCTCGATTGCCATGCCGTATCAGTTATGGAATACCCCTTCACCTCGGTCAAGTAAGTCGGAGCCCAATTCACCACTCCGTACCGGACGATGTAGACAAAAACGTTTGCTATGGCATAAATCCAGAGAAATTTGTTATTCAAGACGTACTGAAGCAAGATCTCTTTGGCGCTCAACTCGCGCTCCCGATCTTCAACAGCAGTTGATGGATAATCATTCTTATGCTCTTCTATGCTCGGCAAACCAACAGACTGAGGCGTATCGCGCAGGTATGCCACCACAAGAAATCCAGTACCTATCGAAAGAAGGGCTGGCACGTAAAAGGCACTTTTCCAGCTGGCTGTAATTAGAATCGAATAGCTGGCGATAACCGGCGCAAGCATTCCGCCGACGTTATGAGCAAGATTCCAGATGGCCATTTTTGTGCCCCGCTCTCTATCCGAGAACCAGTGCACCATAGTCCTGCCGCAGGGAGGCCAGCCCATGCCCTGAAACCACCCGTTCAAGGACCAGAAAAAAATCATGAAATATAAGCCGGGAACGAATCCGAACGCCAGATTCACGACGCCTGAGCAAATCAGCCCGGTAGCCAGAAAAAATCGTGGATTCGATCGATCCGAAAAATTTCCCATGACAAATTTAGAGACGCCATAGGCAATTGTCAGACCTGCGGCAAGAAGTCCAACATCGCCTTTAGTCATGCCAAGATCATTTATAAGATACGGCTTGGCGACATTCATATTGGAACGCACCAGGTAGTAGCCGGCGTATCCGACAAAAATAGTAGTGAGAATCTGAAGCCGGTGTCGCCTGTACTCAGCGTCAATCTTTTCAGCGGGCAAACGCTCGATATGAGGCGCGGGTTGAAATATTCGTGATATCTTGGCGACTGGCAAACGCTTCTAACTCGGCAGGGGTCATATAATGATACGCTGCCAGGGGTTGCAAACGTGTCTTCCATAGACACACTTTAGTCACTCCTTTTGTTTAAATTCGAAATTGGAGTCAACTCAATCAAATTCCTCCGAGTCAGAACGTCGTCGTCATGTCGGCGTATCAGTTCGGCGTGCTTGAAAGAACCATTTCAATTCGACTATGACCAGCGCCATCAATTTAACGCCGACGGCGCGGTAATGCACATGGCCAATTGCCACCGCTTATAGTGCCATAACAATTTGGACCATTAGCGCTAAAGCAAAACACAATTCAACCAGGACTTCCACTTAGAAGCCCTGCTTTTGCGCATTCCAAGCCCATCTCGGAACCGTTAGCGCGATGAAAAAAAATAAAAAGACAGTCAGTGCTGTCCAATTTTTCTACGAACCGAATAAATCCAAATGTCAATGAAACAAATTGTTCTCGCGAGATACCACAGAAAAGAATTCCAAGAGGGCTTAGTATGAGCGAACGATACAGTCTAAGATGCGGACCACACGCAGAACCAAACACAGAAAGTCAGATAGAGCAATTAGCAGGCGTGCGAATTCAAAGCCAAAGAATTGGCAAGCGCAGAAGCCCGTTGGAAGCCATCAGCATAAGCGCCGCCTGCAAAGAAGAATTGCCTACCCTTTCGATTTACGCCTCCAGTGAAGCGCCAAGTCCAATTGATGAACTACGGAAGTACATTCGAAATAACGATCACATCAAACCGTTCTCTTCAGTGCTGGGACATCTACCCATAACTTTTACCATATACGATCAGGACAGAGACAACTATTGGAAAAGAGTTGAAGCACAAATAGAAAGCAGAAAACATCCAATGTGCATAAATCCGTGGCCTCGAGCTGACCACGACGACGGTTTCAAATACAAGCTTAATCCAAACACTGGAAAAATCGAACTACGGCGAGAGACCGGCACACTGGAGTATCGGCCGGATCGAGACGGCTATAACGATGGCCGCCCCCAATATGAAATCGACCCGAATACAGGCGAGATTGTACAGCAAAGAAAAATTCGCACTCTCGAATGGAGAGAGCATCGCGATGGATGGATGAGAAAAGATCACCACTATGGTCTTAACCCCGAGACTGGAAGAATTGAATTAATTCCCAATATTCAGCTGATGGATTTCCGCTCCCGTTCATAAGTTTCCAGAGAATAGAAGACCACTCACCAGTAGTGGTCTTCTAGTTTAGAAACACCGAAACGCACTTACCCGGAAGTCTCTGCAGCGGGTGCAGCAATGCTATGATCGGTGGCTCAAAAGGAGAACCCGACCATGCTTACCATTCGCTCGACAAACTGCGCTCTAATCACAGCTATTGCGTTTCAATTCAACGCCAATCTTATCTTTCCTTTCAGTGCCATTGCAGCACCTGCACCCAGCCAAGCTGATGCCATAGAAAAGCGCGGAGACGAATCAGCTGCGTCAGCGAAGATAGCACCCGGAATAACACCAGCACAGGAACAAGCGATTGTAGATGCTGCCAAAAAGCAACTGAAGGCGTTCGGAGGAAAGGAGCCCATCCCCGGGGTCTACATAGGCATCTACATGCCAGGCAAAGCGCCCTACCTGAAGGGCGTAGGAGTGGCGGATCTCAAAAACAAAAAACCGTTTGAAGAGCTGGATCGCTTCCGCATTGGCAGCAACACAAAAACTTTCGTAGTCTCAGTTCTCCTTCAATTGCAAGACGAACATCTGCTCAAGGTCGACGACCCGATCAGCAAGTACGATATCGGGGTAAAAATTCCAAACGCTAAGAACATCACAATCAGACAACTTGCTGAGATGCGCAGCGGACTTTTCGAAGCCTACGACACAAAGGAATTCAACGCCCTCAAGATCAAACCAACCACCAATCTTTCAGCCAATAAATTGATTGACTGGGCCGTAGCGCATAAAGCGCTTTTCGCACCAGGAACAAAATACAACTACAGTAATACAAACTATCTTATCCTCGGTCGGATAA
This sequence comes from Candidatus Melainabacteria bacterium, assembly GCA_003963305.1. Taxonomy (NCBI): domain Bacteria; kingdom Bacillati; phylum Candidatus Melainabacteria; species Candidatus Melainabacteria bacterium. The sequence continues at coordinate 204,589 of RXJR01000028.1, forward strand.
TAGAACTGATCACCCATGACACGGTAGGCAACCAAATCCGCAAAAGGTTGATCGATAAACTCGGCTTATCGGCGACGACATTCCCTGAGACAGTGGCGATGCCGAAACCGTATGCGCACGGATATGGACCAGCCAAGAATGGAAGTTGGGAAGACGTCTCTGAAACGCTGCCGCCCTGCATTACCTGGGCCGCAGGCAATATGATTTCAGACATTCCAGACATGGCCAGATGGGTCAAAGCGTACGTTACCGGCACTACCAATAGTGCCGATTCGCAAAAGGACAGGCTGAAGTGTTTGCCGATCGCCCCAGGTTCTACAATGACATTTGGTATGGGCATCGGTCATCATGCCGGCTGGTATGGCTATACAGGCGGCTTGCCCGGCTATCACACAGCGGCATACTATCTGCCCGAAAAAGACATCACCATGATTGCTTTTGTAACAGCCCAGAAAGAAAAGCCTGCTCCTGGTGCAGCCAACGTTATCGTTCGAGAAATATCTCGAATAATAACTCCTGACCATGTAATCTTCGCACCAATACCGAAGCCGCACTAAGAACACAGCTCATACTAAATGCACGATGTGCAACAGCCACATTTAGGCAGTTCGCGTTCAAACTTATCGCGAGAGTGACGCTCGAACAATAGCTGGTAGAGAACATCGACCACTTTAGTGAAACCAACCGGTTTCATCAGGTAGTCATTCATGCCGGCATCAAAACATTGCTCAGGCGTCGCGCCACCTGCGGTAGTGGCAATGATGTAAGCAGGGGCATGTCCGTGCTCCAGCTCATGACTCCTTATCGTCTCCGCCGCAAGAATGCCGTTCATATTAGGCATCTGAATATCCATGAAAATGACGTCATAGCGGCACCCCAGTACAAGCTGAACCGCTTGCACCCCGTCATGTGCAACATCAACTCTCAACCCGAAGATTTTCAGTTGAATCTGCATGATCTTTCGAATAGTCTGATCATCATCGACGACCAGAAACTTCAAGCCACGTTTCCCAGTGTCATTACAAGTCATAGTTTGCATTTTTGCCCCCCGGCGCAGGCGAACACTGCAAATAGATGCTGTTCAATTTCGCGCTCTATTACCGTTATAGTCAGAGCTGTTGGCAGACATATGGCAAAATCTGACGCAAATAGAATCCTTTGGAAAAAGGTGACAATGCAGTCATAGCGGGCCTTGGCTCGCCTAAATGCGGTAAAATTTCCACCGATGTGCCGGGTGCGGCACGGTGAAAGTGATGAGGTAAACCATGTCATCTAATGGACACGGGCTTTTTCAGCTCGGGAAGAGAGATACACAATATCGGTTGATCAGCAAAGATCAGGTCTCAGTGGAGAAATTCGGCGACAAAGAGATGTTGGTCGTCAAGCCTGAAGCCCTGGAAGAACTGAGTAAAGCAGCATTTCATGACATCGCGCATTACCTGAGAGCTTCCCATCTGCAAAATCTCCGTGCCATTCTGGACGATAAAGAAGCCTCATCGAACGACCACTTCGTAGCGCTGGAACTTCTCAAGAACGCGAGTATTGCGGCTGGCGGCACCCTGCCAATGTGCCAGGACACCGGCACAGCTATAGTCGTGGCCCACAAAGGCGACCGGGTCTGGACAGGCGCAGACGACGCCGAGCTGCTTCAAGAAGGCGTCAAGAAAACTTACCTTGACTGTAACTTGCGTTACAGCCAGATGGCACCGATCGACATGTATAAGGAAGCGAATACAGGCAGCAATTTGCCAGCCCAGATCGACATTCTCTCCGAACCAGGCGAAGAGTACGAATTCCTCTTTATCGCCAAAGGCGGCGGCTCGGCGAACAAAACATTCCTTTTGCAGGAAACTAAATCGGTTTTGAATCCCACCTCTTTGCGGCAGCTGCTCACAGAAAAGATTGCCGGGCTCGGTACCTCCGCATGTCCGCCCTATCATCTAGCCATTGTCATTGGCGGACTTTCAGCCGAGATGACCTTGAAAACCGTAAAATTGGCTAGCTGCCACTATCTCGACACCCTGCCAAGAGAAGGTGACAAGACGGGGCGAGCCTTCCGCGACATAGCACTGGAGAAGGAGATACTGGAAATCACACGCGAGCTGGGTATAGGTGCCCAGTTTGGCGGCAAGTATTTCTGCCACGATGTGCGCGTCATCCGCCTGCCTCGCCATGGCGCCAGTTTACCGATCGGCATCGGAGTTTCATGCAGTGCCGACCGTCAAATACTCGGTCGAATCGACAGAAACGGTGTCTGGCTCGAACAGCTGGAAGTCGACCCGGCTAAATATCTGCCTGAAATTGAAGACGACAGTCTGCTCAGCCAGACCATACATGTCGACCTCAATCAACCCATGGAAGAAGTGCGCAAATTGCTCTCCGGCAAGCCGGCAGGCACGCGGCTGATGCTGAGCGGCACCCTGCTTGTCGCACGCGACATCGCCCACGCAAAATGGAAGGAGATGATCGAGCGCGGTGAGGAACTGCCTCAATACACCCGCCAGCACCCAATCTACTATGCTGGCCCAGCCAAGACTCCTACCGGTTACGCATCTGGTTCGTTTGGACCGACGACCGCGGGGCGCATGGACTCCTACGCAGATCTGCTGATGTCGCGTGGTGCCAGTTTGATTACGCTCGCTAAAGGCAATCGCGGTAAAAATGTGAAAGAAGCGTGCGCTAAATATGGCGGCTTCTATCTCGGCACCATCGGCGGTGCGGCGGCGCGGTTAGCCAAAGATTCAATTCGCAAAGTTGAAGTGATCGACTTTCCTGAATTGGGTATGGAAGCAGTTCACAAAGTAGAGATCGAGGAATTTCCTGCATTCATCGTCATAAACGATAAAGGCGAAGACTTCTATGCGTCCATTTCTGAAAGCCGAGTCGCTATCGCTCACTAAAGCTCTGGCCTGTTTTGTTATGACAGTTCAGGTTGGTTCTCTGTATCTCTGGTGCCGAAGTTCAATTGCTGCAGATGTAGTTCCAACACAGAAAAATTCAGCCCAGCACAGCAAAATGGACAAGGAAAAGACGAACAAGGAAATCACACTGATAGAGACCACCTTGCAGTCTCAAGCCGATGCCTGGAACGCAGGCGATCTGGACAAATTTATGACTGCCTATTTGAACTCGCCAGAAATCACTTTTGTTTCAGCCGATGGTGAGATGAAAGGTTACGAAGCGTTGGAGGCAAGGTACCGTAAAAAATACGGAACCAGTCGCGACACCATGGGTAAACTGTCATTCTCAGATTTGCAGATCAAATTGCTCGAAAAACAACACGCCCTCTGCATCGGGCACTGGCTGGTCGAACGACCGGACCATTCGAAGTTGCAAGGCATGTTCAGCCTCGTGCTAGACAAAGTCGATGGTGCCTGGAAAATCATTCACGATCATACGTCTTTATTTCCTGCTGCGGCTTCGAACGAATCGAAGTCTTAGCCAACTACACTCGGCATCTGAGTCGGTAATCACAAACGTTGCTGAAGATTAATTTTTAAGCGAGATCTTAGGCGCATAATATCACTTGCAAATTTAACGGCGGCCCATGAAATTACTTCTATCAATAGACAATTCGGAACATTCGCAAGTCGCCATTGAGGACGTGTCACACGGACTTTGGCCGGACGGCACCGAAGTTATGATCGCAACGGCGGTCTGGTCTCCTTTCGGTTTCGTTGGTTCGAAAGAACACTCCAACGAAGCAGCTCAAAAATTATTGAACGATGCTGCTGAGATTATTCGAAGCAATCAATATATAACGAAGGTAGAAACACAGATACTGGCAGGAAATCCAAAGAATGAAATCATTGGGGTGCTCGCCGAGAAACACTTCGACCTGCTCGTAATGGGTTCGCGTCGCCCGTCGATGCAAAAAATACTTTTTGGCAGCGTCTCTCATGCCTTGCTGCTTGGCTCACCTTGTTCGGTGCGCATAGCCCGACGCGCCATTGTCAGAAAAAAGCGTCGCGTGCTTGTCGGATTTGACGGCTCGGAATTTTGCTGGCGAGCACTGTCCATAGTGGCTGGTCGCCATGTACCAGACGGCACCGAAATATTTATTGTCAATGCGGTGCCGACTGTTGACGAAAGTGCTTATGATAACCCTCATGTTTTTTCGCAAGAACAGCTCGAACAAGGGCGCAGCCGTTTGTTGGATGTTGCTCAAGACGGGTTGGCCGAGGCCAAAGCTAAACTCTCTGCTCAGTTACCTCACTGTATCGTCAACACTAAGATTCTCAACGGTCATCCACGAAAAGCGCTAATTGCAGCGTGCGAAGACTTCGATGCCGACATCATTTTTGTTGGCACCCAGGGCCGAAATTTTTCCGCTCTCATTGCAATTGGCAGCGTGTCGGAAGCCGTAGCAGTTGGGGCACCATGTACCGTCGAAATTATCAAAACACCAAATGCTTCCTGAAAAATAAGATGGACCTGTCTTAGTCACTCTTGCTCTCGAGATCAAATATACAAATGCTTCCCTTCGGTAATCTAATCAGGCGATTGAATTTCGAATCAAATTTCGCACGCCTTTCAGCCTGTTTTCTCACACTGATTTGCATGGTGTGCATAGGAAAAGGAGTGATAGCTTATGCAGCCAGCGATTCACAAGCAGCCGACGCGACTGCAGCCTCGTCGCATGCGAACGCGGGAGAGACACCACCGCCAGAGAAAGGCAAGCTGACGGATTTCTCCGACGGCGAACCAACTATAAATTTGACCGGCGAGAGCGAATCAGACAATCAGAAATATCGATTGCCAAAAGATGTAGCTGTAGAAATCAACGGCTTGCCCTCTAAGCTTTCCGACCTGAAGCATGGCGATGAGTGCACAGTCACCAGAGACGCCAGTGGAAATGTCACCAAAATCACAGTAACAAGAACTACCTCTGGCATAATCGTGGACTCCACGCCAAACTCCCTGGTGCTTTCCTCTGACATGGTGAAAAAGGAAACGTATCAGATGGCGCCTGGAGCCAGGGTGCTGGCAGACGGCAAGCCTGCTTCGCTCGATTCGCTAGTCAAAGGCGACGACGTGACCTTGCTTCTCGACAATAACCAAAACATTCTCAAGGTCGAATCGATACACTTCAGTCTGTTCGCCAAGTTCTGGAATAACTTCCGTTCGAACCTATTCAAGCCGCTTCTGCTTTTCTTCTATGTCGGATTTTGCATTCCGCTTCTGCGCGTCGCCTTTGACTTTCCAAAGGCAATCTATCAGGGTCTGACGATTTACTTGCTCGTATCAATCGGCTGGCACGGCGGAGAAGAGCTTGCCATGCTGAGCAGCAAGTCCTTTAATCAAGCCTTTGCATTCATGATTGTCGGATTCTTGACCAACGCAGTCATTGCGCTTCTTGCATACGGCATGCTGCGGCTTTTCGTCCCGAAATTGCGCAAAGTCGATGCAGCTACAGTGGCCGCCTATTACGGTTCTGACTCAGCAGGAACATTCGTCACATGTCTGGGCGTATTGCAGGCTGCTCACATCGCCGCTGCCGCTTATATGCCGGTAATGCTGGCGATCATGGAAATTCCAGGATGTCTTGTCGGGCTTCTGCTGGTCAACCAGTTGCGCTTAAAAGGCATGGATCGTCGCGGAAACATGCCGGATGAACCAAACTACAAACCGCGAACAGACGAAGAGCAAGCTTCAGCTAAAAAGCAGAAGTGGGGTCATGTTTTCCACGAGATCTTCTTTAATCCTGGATCTTTCCTGCTTTTTGGCGGCATTTTTATCGGCTATGTAAGCCGATTACAAGGTCTGAAAGTGGTTCAACAAGACGACGCAGTTTTCATCTCACTCTTCCAGGGTTTCCTTTGCTTGTTCCTGCTCGAGATGGGCATGACCGCATCGCGACGTCTGGCCGACTTGCGATCAGTAAACTGGACGTTCATTGCCTTCGGGCTCGTCGCACCGAACATCTTTGCTATCTTCGGAATGGCTGTGGCGCAGCTTCTCAGTCACGCACTGCACCAGCCCTTCCAACTTGGCACCTATACGTTGTTCGCCGTGCTCTGCGCTGCGGCGTCATACATTGCTGTTCCCGCCGTGCAACGACTGGCAATTCCCGAAGCGAGTCCATCACTTCCACTGGCAGCCAGTCTCGGTCTGACATTTTCCTACAACGTAACTGTTGGAATTCCGCTCTACATGCTGATTGCGCAAATTCTGATGCGCCAATTCCCGGTTAGTTAAGCAGATTTCCACTTTCTTGACACAGGAATAATCTTTACGACCTGCTGCAAAGAAGGCAGGTTGAACTAATATTGTGCTAACTCCGAGACTTCGCTGAGTGTAATTTTGAGCGAATTCCTCACCGTCACTCAATCAAGATCATTTCGCAGCAGCAAGTGTGCATCGACCTGCGTCAAGCTTTTTGGATTATCGCATCCGCCTTTTGCCAGATTCGTTCTGGAGGTCAAATGAGTTTCATTAGCCGCTCAAAATTTCTACTTTTATCGGTGTTTTTACTGACCCTGCCCCTCGTTCAAGAAGCACATGCTGCCAAAAGTCCAAACCAATACGACAGCGACCTGATTGTGCAAGACAGGGTCGTAGCTAAGCCTTACGGTGCTTCGTCGATGAACGCCAGGCTGGAACACGCAACCGAAGGAGCGGCACACCTGACTCTGGCTCCTGCTTCACCGGAAGAGAAAGCCCAGGAAATTTCGCTCAAGCCTGACACAAGAATCACACTGAATGGTGCTCTCGCTGCGGTATCTGATTTGAAGTCGGGAGACGCTCTGGAACTTATAAACGATTCTGACGGCAAGGTAACCGAAGTCAAAGCAATTCGAGCGATATCGGCGATCGTAGTAAACAGTAACAGTAACGATCTCAAATGCACGAGCGACTATCTCGACAAATTCTCTTTCGCAGTTGGAAATGACACTTCGGTCATGATAAATGGCTTACCTGCCAGCCTGGCTGATCTTAAAATCGGAGACCAGGCCACGGTGGTGGCAAGCCAAAATGGCACAGCAAAGACAATAACAGTTGTGCGCAAAACTCTTATCGAAAGTTTCTGGGACAACTTTCGCACGAATCTGTTCAAACCTCTACTTCTATTTTTCTATTTGGGCTTTGCAATCGCGCTCCTGAAGATAGCCTTTGAATTTCCTCAGCCTGTTTATCAAGGACTGACAATATACCTGTTGCTGGCGATTGGGTGGAACGGCGGTGAGGAACTGGCGGCGCTTAGTGGTGGTACGATGGCGCAAGCAGTAAGTTTTATGGTGATTGGGTTCATAACAAACGCTGTTGTAACTGTTGCTGCCTACTTCATCCTGCGGGCAATAATTCCGAAGATGCGTCGCATAGACTCAGCCACGGTAGCAGCATTTTACGGTTCCGATTCAGCAGGTACATTTGTCACGTGCCTGGGAGTGCTGCAAGCGGCGCACATCGCTTTCGCTGCTTACATGCCGGTGATGTTGGCTGTTATGGAAATTCCAGGATGTCTTGTCGGGCTGTACATAGTCTCGAAATTGCGCAAAGGATACATGGATGCCCACGGCAATATGCCGGGTGAATATGGTTACGACTCCGATGCCATGCCTGAAAGTCACACTGAAAGCGCTGCCACGATAGGAGGACATAGTGCGTCTATCGACGACACTGTTCGTCCGCAAATTGCCGGCGCAACCGCGCTCGTATCAAAAGAATTAGTTGGAGCAGGATTCAGAAGCGGAAGTGCACTCGGAGTCGGTGTCGGTATCAGAAGCGAAGGTGCAAGCGGAGTTGGAATAGCAAGCGAAGTCGTGAACGGTTCTAGTGCTCGTGCAAATTCTCTATCAAGACGCAGCGGTGATGACTACGCGGCACCAGCAAGTTTCAGATCGCGAAGAAGAGATGGCATGCCCCTGTCAGTAAGCCCATTGAGCAACTACGACCCCAATCCATCCCTCGTACTCAGAGAAGTTTTTCTCAACCCGGGAATCGCTCTATTATTCGGCGGCATCATAATCGGCTTCCTGAGCCGCAGCCAGGGTTACACAGTCGCTCAGCCCAGTGACCAACTTTTTGTCAATCTATTTCAAGGTATGCTCTGCCTCTTCTTACTCGAGATGGGCATGACGGCTGCCAGAAGACTGCAAGACTTGAGAAACGCGAACTGGCGCTTTGTGCTTTTCGGCTTAATAGCACCAAATGTATTCGCCATTGCTGGGATGTGCATCGCGAGCCTGTTCAGTCATGTCGCCAACCAACCGCTCCAGCTCGGCACATACGTCTTGTTTGCTGTGCTATGTGGATCAGCATCCTATATTGCCTTGCCGGCAATTCAACGACTGGCCATTCCTGAATCGAGCCCCACATTGCCCCTGGCTGCATCACTGGGTCTGACCTTTTCGTACAACGTAACGATTGGCATACCGATTTATCTGATGATCGCTCAGGAGTTGCTTAAGGCGTTTCCCGTAAGCATTTAAATTATTGAACAGAAGGCAACGGCGGTCTGCGCATAACCGGCAGATAGTCTGGCGGAAGGCTGCCATCAACTCTCTGTTCGCGTCGCAGTTCATCAACCATTTGCTCACGAATGCGCTTGGCAAAGAGGAATTGGTCGACCTGCTCTGGTGTCAAACCTACATATCGAAGCTCACTCCAGCGTTGCTGTTGCTCCGGCGTTCGCTCAGAAATTTTGTGAAGCTTCCACCACTCATTTTCCAACGGTCCACGGTCCGGATATGCCAGTTCCGAATTCCAAAATGGAATGTCAGGCAATGGCTCACCGGCAGGCACCTTAAGTTCTTCACGCAACCACTGTTCGGTTCGTTCACGAGCACGTTCGATCGCCTGGTCCGTTTTTGCTAACTCTGCATCGGCCAGAGCTTTTCCTTCAGGAGTCATAATGTCGTAAGCGAATCCAAAACTGCGTCGTGGACTGGCAAGGGACTCGTTCATTGTTTTGTCACGGAAAAATATGTCGGTCTCCGGACCATTCATGCCTACTAACTTGCTAAATCCACCAGGAGTGGCGTAATTATCGATCGAATCAGCATTGATAAGGGATCTCGAGGCTGCGTACCAGGGCGTGCTTTCATGCGGAACGTACCAATTATCGTTGCCGGTTCGTTGCAAAAGAGAACGTTCCAGGTCGGTCAGCTCGACCGCTTTGCCACCATATGCAGTATCGACAACTCTCTGGTCTAGAGGTTTGGCAATCTTCTCACCAAGTGAAGTGATCGCCGCCGCCTCTTCGTCACTGACGAACCGTCCAAAAGCCTGTCTGGTTGCCAACTGTGCCCACTCGGCTCCGGAGCCGTTGAAACTTGCCAATTGAGAGGCACGCGAATCATACTCGTTGGACAATCTTTGTAGCCTCTCCAACTCAGCTTGTTCGCTCGCTGATCTCTGACCGGCAGGCTTTTCAGAGACTGCTGAAAGCTCGTTTCCTCTGGTCAGATTTAAATCAGCAGCAATATTGTTTGCGTAGATCATACGCATAAATCCAGGTGGTCCGATCTGGTGCTCCAAAATCATGTTGCCGATTCCGTTAACTCGCTCTGGACTCAGCCCCTGCTCCTTCATGAATGAAAGAAAAGCCAGTGCCCCTTCACGCCCATCACGATGGTGCACCATAAAGTTGGATTTGTGTTTGACCGCATCTGAAAACATCGATCCAATCAGGGAATCTTCGGTCTGCTCAGGAGTGAGACCCATTCTCTGAGCGGAATCGATATTTCGCCCGAATTCACCTTGAGTGTGAATCCAGTTCTTCTCCTGATCCGGATCTATAGAGCCATCACGCTGGCGAGTTGAAACATGATTCTCACGCACCGCAGCCAGTGCATTCAATACACGCTCCTTCTGTGCATCGGAAAGGTTCGAGTCGTTAAACTTATCCCAGACACTGATCGAGCGCCCATCCTCAGCAGAGGCTTTCACCTGTGCCAGTTCATTTCTGACAGCAGTCCTACCAATATCAAGTTGTTGTTCGGAATAGCGGGGAAATCTTGCCCGCATTTCACTCGGCGAAGCAATCTCACTCTTCTTTCCAAATGCCTCTATGCCACCAAAAGCGGCACCAAGTAAAGCGAAAGAAGCGATGTCATCACGCAGCTCTGTTCCAGAGGCAAGTTTGCCTTTGTGCACTATTGAATTCAACTCCGCGTTCGTAAAACCACCCGGAATACCGCTGCCTATTCCAAAAAGTGAGCTGCGCATGATGCGACTTGCGAGTGGAAGTTCGCCAGTCGATGCAAAGCTGGACGCAAGTTTCGAACTTGCAGCACCCATAACGCCGAAAGTACCGGCATCGACAAGACCGTTTTTCAGGCGTCCGCTAAAACCATCGTCTGATGGAGTAAGCGCAAAACCCATAAGTGCGCCGGTCGCTGCCTGCTCGCCAGTGCGGGATAGCATAGAACCAGTGAACTCAATATTCAATTTCGAAGCGCCAAACCCGACTGCTTTGTGGGCGACCATAAATGGCACGAGCATGCCAACAACATTGCCGGCCTGCTGGGCGAATTTGGCGGTGCCGTCAGAAGAAACATAGGGGTCGAAGTAGTGTAACTCCGGCAGCTTCAGACCGGATACCTCGCTTCCTATCTGACTGAGGCTGTTGATGGGATTCTGAATCGCGGAATTGATCAGCGATTTGCCGAAAGTTTCCAGCACCGAATCACTGTCATGCTTGTCAGCAGTGGCTTTAGGGATTTCAAACTCTGGAGGCATGACTGCCACTCCACAGAAAACGGCCCACTACCTCTATTCCCGCCAGAATAAGTCTCCCGCCGCTTTACAGCCCGTTGCCGGTTCGAATGGACCGAATTAATCAGGTGTAGTCCTCTGGCGTCGACTCTGCACACGACGCACCCAAATCATGCGCACTGGGGACGTAAGAAATCGCGAACCTACAGTTTGGTAATAAATTCGTAAGACCGCTCAGATATTGTTCAATCACGCCCGAACCAGATCATTTCCGCAAATGGGCGGGCGCCATCTTACCAGGAACCCAGGGGTGTGCCGTGGCATCAAACGCTCCATTAGACATACGTCCCGAAGCTCAGCGCAGAGCCGAACAGCACGCCGCGCCCAATATAGACGTGATCGAACTTCAAAGAAACGCGCACGATCGCCCCAGAAAAGGTGCACGCGTTCCTTCCGAGCAACCTAAAGAGTTAACGTACGATTCCATCGAAGAGCTGCTCAAGAAAAACGTCACTGACAGAAGAAACGTGGCTTGTAAGGTATCGCCCAGGTCCGGTGAAATTCCTGTTTTGCAGCCCGGGAAAGAAAGCAAAGGATGCGAATATACAAACTCCACGAAAGACCCTCTGGCAGTGTCGATCTATAAGCAGCATAGAGATCAAACCGTACAGATCAATGCAAAAAGTGAGAGTGGTCCTCGCAAGGGCAGCGGCGTAATAGTGGGTCAGGAGAAGGGCACCTGTCTCGTCTTGACTGATGCTCACGTCACAAACGGGCTTAATGTCGACAAGAAAGTCTCGTCTGTTTCCGTAATCACGGCAGCCGGTGAAAAGTTTCCTGCCACAGTGAAAAAACTGGATCCGAGCCAGGATCTTGCCCTACTGTCTGTAAAAACCGGTGCCGAGACAGAGCGTGTGTGTAAGCCCGTCAAAGTTGCAGAAGACTTGAGCAGCACCCGTACCGGAGAGCCGCTTGTTACCCTTGGTTCGCCCGAGTACTCAACGAGTGTCTATGCATCACCTGGCAAATCGCTTGGAACGAACCAACTGATCAACACCTTTGGCGAAGTCAGCAATATTCCAGGTCACCCTTATGTCAGCCAGTTCAGCGAAGTTGTACGTGGCGAAGACACCGGCAGACCTGTAATCGAACAAAATGCTCAGGTATATCCGGGCAATTCGGGTGGACCGACCTTCAACAAAGCAGGCGAACTGGTGGGAGTGCTAAGCCGCACGAAAGGACCAGCCCACTCCTTGACCACTCCTGTCACTGCCTCGACAATCGAAGCATTGCGTAAATAGCGACGGCGAAAAGAAAAATGCTTCTATACTGAGTGAAAATCACTCAAGCTTGGGCGTGGAGCAATTCTTGACATGACCGCCGTTACCGATTATCCAGCAATCGCTGAAGAAACCTTCGCTGGGCACCCGAAAGGCTTGTTCAATCTCTTTTTCACTGAGATGTGGGAACGCTTTAGCTATTACGGAATGCGTGCCATCCTGGTACTGTATATGGTGACAGCAGTAGCCGATGGCGGGCTCGCCATGACAAATGCTCAAGCTGGACAAATCTACGGTCTCTATACAATGGCAGTCTACCTGAGCGCGCTGCCGGGCGGCTTTCTCGGAGACAAGGTTTTTGGTGCTCGCCGCGCAGTTTTAATTGGCGGCATCGTCATTGCACTCGGTCATTTCACTATTGCTTTTCCAAGCACCACTTCACTTTTTCTCGGCATGCTCATGATTGTCCTCGGCACCGGGCTGCTCAAGCCAAACATGGCAACTATGGTCGGTGCACTCTATGGTCCTGGCGATGTCAGACGCGATGCCGGGTTCTCCATTTTCTATATGGGTGTCAATCTCGGCGCCATGTTTGCACCGCTCGTTTGCGGTTACCTGGCTCAAGGAACAGAGTTCAAAACATGGCTAACCAGCATCGGAGTATCGCCTCACATCAGCTGGCATTTCGGTTTTGCAGCGGCAGGTATTGGTATGGTTGTGGGGCTGATCATCTTTCTTTTGAACGCCCGACTGCTCGGTAACGCCGGGTTAAAAATCGCCAGATCTGAAGCCGCAGAGTCGGACAAAAAGCAAACCAACGGCGAGTTCTTAAGCAAAGATGAATGGAGACGAATTGGTGCTATCGGTCTGCTCTTCCTTTTCAATATTCTCTTCTGGGCCATTTACGAACAGGGCGGATCGAGCCTCAACATTTTCGCCAGTAAGTGCGTTAACACAACAATTTTCGGTTGGTCATTTCCATCTACCTGGTTGCAAACCTTTCAAGCACTATTCATCATAATTTTCGCACCGATAATTTCGTGGATATGGCTCAAACTCGGCGAAAAACAACCGACGGCACCATCCAAATTCGGCATTGGAATTTTTCTTCTCGGGCTGGGCATTTCGCTTATGGTGCCTGCAAGTATGTTAGCGGCGCACGACAAAGTAAGTCCGCTGTGGCTGGTTGGTGTATTCCTGCTTGAATGCCTGGGTGAACTTTGCTTGAGCCCTGTAGGACTGAGTACGGTAACTAAACTGGCACCAGCCCGGTTTGGCTCATTAACCATGGGCGCCTGGTATCTGAGCATTTCAATCGGCAATTACGTCGCCGGCAGTTTAAGCGGATTTTTCGATGAAAAGAACATCAGCGGCATGAACACGCTGTTTGGAGCAATGGCAGTATCGGCCATGGTGGCGACAGGACTGATGGCATTGCTGGTGCCTACGATTAAAAAACTGATGGGCGGCATTAAGTAGCTCTATCACACCTCAGGTAAGTTACCTATGGGCTGTGCGTAGATGAAGTTGATCACTGAAATTCGGCGTTCATTGTAGCTTTTAGCAGTTTCGTCGATTGCTTTAGATAAAGTAGCTTTCGGCAGGTACTTGTAGCGATGCTCATGATCTACATGCAAAATATTTTGCTCGGCAAAATCTCTCAGGCAGTCTTCAACCGCTCGCGGCTCGAGCTGCAATGCCCTTGATACCTCAACAATAGTTAGCGCCTTCTCGCATTTCTTGAGATACAGAAGTAGCTCGAGTTGCCAGACCGCCTTAATGTGCTGCCTTATGAATGCTTGCGCTGCCGGAGTAATCTCAGCCGTAACACTCCCTCCCATGTGATCTAAATCGAGATTGCCAGTGCTTCTTTTCTAACGAGTTTCGATTTCCACTGTGTAAACAGCGAACATTTCAGACTTTTCTTCCGCCGGACTGGCCAAAAGAAACGCTTTTGAAAGCTTCGTCACTGGATAACTAGAAATAGTGAGCGTTTCAGCGTTTTCGGAATGTGTCTATTCGAAACGTATTTGAAAAATTCATTGACTACCTTGAAAACAGATATCCAGAGGAGACACGATGAACGACGCGCAAGAACGCAATCAACCCTTCCTCGCCTACTCGATCGGCGTCAGATTGAAATCACTTTTAGAAGAGCAGGAAAGTGATGAAGCTGAGCAAGCCTCGTTATTTAACTGCAAACCATACTCCCCACTGAGAACATCAGACACAGAACAAGGCAGCATCGAGAGGTACCAATAGTGCAAATGCTCTCCTACCGTGGACCAAATGCCGCAGGAGGTGTTTCAAGCGCTCTCGGGCATATGTTCACCAGAGAAACCGGCATGAACTGGTGGTACTTGAAAGACGATCGATTATGTCGTCACTCCAGTCAAGCACAGCAAACAGTAAGTTCCTTCAGCAACGAGATTAAGGACAATCATTATCGTTACTGCAACAATTTTTTGTGGCCGGTCCTGCATGACCTTCCACAATTCGCACATTACAGCGAATTTGAGCGCCGCTGTTATCGCGCCTTCAACGGGGCAGTAGCCGCGCAAGCGCAGGAAATTGAACTAGAAGGCGATATCTGGTTCATCAACGATTATCAGTTTGCGATTATGCCTCGCTTGCTGCAGCAAGACTCAGATAGTCTGGTATTCTGGCACATCCCCTGGCCAAAACATGTTCTTGCTCAACATGTGGAACCTTTGACAGAGCTCGCGCTTTGTCTCATGAATGCACGAGTCATAGGCTTTCATACACAGGAGTACGTAGACAATTTTTTCAATTTTGTAGAAGCACACCTGGATCATTTGCATGTGGAGAGAACTGCGCAGTCAATTTCACTGAAGCATGGGAAGAACAGGGCAAGAGCAACAACCATGTTTGTGGTCGCGCCTTTAGGTGTTGACATGGACTACTGGAGAAGAATAGTCCGGGAGACAAAACCAACCTTTCCAAAGCAACCGCAAACTTCAATGGTTCTCAGCGTCGATCGCTGTGATTACACAAAAGGCATGCTGGAGCGCTTCGAAACGATAGACCTGTTTCTTGAGATGTATCCGGAATGGCATGAAAACATCCAGTTTGTACAAATCGGGGCCCGATCGCGACCTGGACTGATCGAATTCGATCAGTATTGGCAAAGGTGCCGACTGCAAGCCGACGCGGTCAACGCTCGATTCGCCAGCTCAACATGGCAACCTCTGCTCTGGCTAGAGGATCCAATAGGAAGCGAGGGGCTAGCTCAACTGTACAGTCGAGCTGACGTGATGCTGGTCAATCCGCTTCGCGACGGTCTGAATTTGACAGCAAAAGAATTCGCAGCCTGTCAGCAAGGCGTTCCCGGGGTGCTGGCGCTATCGAAATCGGCTGGGGCCTGGCATGAATTGAAAAACGGATGCGTGTCGATAGATCCGACCGACAAATATTCCTTGGCAATAAGTATAAATGACTGCCTACTGATGAGTGAAACCGAAAAGTACCGTCGCATGCACGCTCTCAAAGATCAGCTGGAAGAGAACTTGCTCCACGAATGGTGGCAGAAATTGCTGCGTTTGTATGTGCCACGGGCCAGCGTCGTTGCGGAAAAAGTGTGTAGTTAAGCGGAAAGCCAGAGTAGAGTAAAATGAACTTGAGAGAACTAATTGACAATCCCATCGGCGACCAAACTACGACTATGGTGTACATACTTTTAGCAGAAGACGATCAGTTTTTGTCCGATGGGTTATCGAGAACTCTTCGTCACAACGGCTACAAAATCGATCAAGCACACAATGGTTTAGACGCTGAAGCAGCCATGTTAGCCAACCAATATGACCTCGTCATTCTAGATCTTGGTTTGCCCGATATGGACGGGTTGACTCTGCTTGCAAATTTACGGCGAGAGGGAAAAGCACTACCTGTTCTAATTCTTACCGCACGAGACGCGCCCAACGATCGGATACGCGGGCTCGACCTGGGTGCGAACGACTATCTGTGCAAACCGTTCAACATGGGAGAACTGGAAGCAAGAATTCGCGCACTTCTGCGCAAAGAGAAGTGGGGCAATCGTATGGCAATAAGAGTTGGCTCCCTGCTATTCGATACTCATGCGAATAAATTTTTCATTGATGAACAGCCACTGGAGCTCTCCTCTCGTGAGTTTCTCGTTCTAGAGATGCTCCTGCAGCGCAAAGGACGTGTGGTTATGAAAACAGACTTGATTGAGCATCTAAGTAATCTGGAGAAAGATATGACCACGAATGCTCTCGACATAGTCATTCACCGGTTGCGAAAGAAGATTGATGATTCAGGCTGCATTATTCAAACCGTCAAAGGACTCGGATTTATTATTGAATAACGATGCGAAAGCCTGCCTCTATCCGTCGGCAATTACTTTTGTGGCTTTTAATTCCACTCCTCAGTCTGGCCATCGTAAGCAGTATCGTTGCTAATTTCCTCGGTTTGCAATTAGCCCGAAACATTTATGACAAACAGCTGCTCAATTCGGCCGACTCAGTAGTGGCTCGAATAAAAATACACGATGGCAACTTGACCGTCGATCTCCCACCTGCCGCCCTGGCAATCTTACGACACAACAATCGTGACGACTTTTCATTCCAGGTGCTTTCGCCAGACGGAAAAAACATCTCGGGAGATCCACGACTTCCGGCTCCAGAGGCAGCGGATACAAACACAGCGGAACCGACATTCAGAACTGTACAAATTAAAGGCAAACAGATGCGCGTGGTTTGCTTCTCTATGCCGACTCCCGATTTTCAATTCGATCATGTCATCGTGCAAGCGGCGGAAACGCGGAATACTCGCACAGAATTAGCCGGGCAAATCACAATGAGCATTTTGTTTGCTCAACTGCTGCTAATTATTAGTGGTGCCGCCTCGATCTGGTTCGGTGTGAAACGCGGTCTGCTACCGCTAATGCGAGTTGAGAAAGCAGTGGAGGCAAGAGGACCAAGCGATTTCAGCCCGATAGATGTAGAGGAACCAGTCGAAATCAACTCGCTCATCAAAGCATTGAATCGCATGTTCAAACAGCTGAAAGACGACCGGGACATGCAAGAGAGATTCATTTCCAATGCCGCCCACCAGTTACGCACACCGCTTGCGGTGCTTGGGACCTATTGCGATCTGGCCAGAAAGACAACCAGTGATCTATCTATCCACAGCGTGCTGGATGACCTGGATGCGGGGGTGAATCGCATGAGTAAACTAGTGAACCGACTGCTGTCCCTGGCTCGCTCTGAACC
Source organism: Candidatus Melainabacteria bacterium (assembly GCA_003963305.1). Classification (NCBI taxonomy): domain Bacteria; kingdom Bacillati; phylum Candidatus Melainabacteria; species Candidatus Melainabacteria bacterium. The sequence continues at coordinate 221,780 of RXJR01000028.1, forward strand.
TCATGTTGCCGCAACACGCACGAGCACAGTTTTCGATTTAAACACATCCGCTTCGGTAATGTCGGCAGCACATGTACCACAGGCGTTGAAAAAGAAAATCGATATCGAGTTTCTGTCAGCCAAAGATCCGGCGCTTGTCTACGGCGATCCCAATGCTATAGACGAACTGATAGCGAACTTGATTGAAAACGCGGTTATCTATGGACCACCCGGCGGCAACGTAACAGTAAAAGTCATAAATGAAGAGGGACATGCTTCCGTGCTTGTTGAAGACGATGGACCTGGAATTCCGCCGGAAGAAAGAGGTCGCGTCTTCGAACGCTTCTATCGCATGCCAGGCACTGACAAGCCCGGCACGGGACTTGGTCTTGCGATCGTACGTGAAATAGCAGCCAGTCACAATGCACTTGTTGACATAACCACTGGTCCTGCCTCTAAAGGCACTTGCATTCGAGTTGACTTCCCAGAGATCGTCACTAACGGCAAACACCGATAATTGATTGTTTATTGATGAGATAAAGTGATCCAACGGGTATCATGTTCTTGTTGCCGACTGAACAATTGAGATCCGGAACTTACCATTCAATGACGCTCGAACAAACCAACGATTCTTCGTTCAAAAGAGATTTCCGCGCCTGGTTCTTTGAGGGCATGCAACCAAGCGCCAAGGTTCGCGATGAGAAATCGCCCTGGTATAACGTCATGTGCTTAACCGGGCTTGACTACTTCGGCAGCCTGGGATATGCGCCAGGAATAGCAGCAATTTCAGCAGGTTTGTTAGCTCCACAAGCAACAGTCGTGCTGGTGTTGCTCACCCTCTTGGGCGCTTTGCCCATGTACAAAAGGGTTGCAGAGAAAAGCCCTTACGGACAGGGCAGTATTTCCATGCTGGAAAAACTTGTGCCGGGGTGGATTGGCAAAGCACTTATTCTTTGCTTGCTCGGTTTTGCAGCCACCGATTTTATCATCACCATCACCCTGTCGACAGCAGATGCGGCAGCCCATATTGCCGAAAACACTTACGTAAAACAGTTGATTAGTGAGCAAAATTTCTATGCCTTCCTTCAAAATCGCATGGGTGTAACAATTGCACTATTGACCGTTCTCACGCTTGTCTTCTTGAAGGGCTTCAAAGAGGCTGTACAAGTAGCAGTGGCAATCGTCGCATCATATCTGGTGCTCAACGTCGGTGTTTCGATTATCGGATGCTATGAAGTTGCTAAAACACCTGACCTGTGGAATCAGTGGCAATCTCATTTGCTCGAAACATTCAAAAGTCCGTTGAACATGACGATTCGTTCGCTCATAGTATTTCCAGCGTTGGCACTGGGTATGTCGGGTTTTGAAACCGGCGTCACTGTTATGCCAATCATAAAAACGGATGATTCAGGAGGCAAGGAAAAATCTCTCGAAGACCGAATTCACAAGACGAAGAAGCTGCTTACTTCAGCCGCTTTAATCATGTCAAGCTTTTTGCTTTTAAGCAGTCTGATGACCACGCTGCTGATCCCACAAGCTGCGTTCCAGCCCGGTGGTGAAGCAAATGGAAGAGCACTTGCATACATCGCTCACAAATATCTGGGCAGCATTTATGGAACCTGTTATGACATATCGACAATCGCCATCCTCTGGTTTTCCGGAGCCTCTTCCATGGCCGGTCTGCTCAGTCTGGTGCCTCGCTACTTGCCTCGGTTCGGAATGGCGCCGACGTGGGCAAAAGCCACAAGGCCGCTGGTCATATTCTTTGGCTTAGTATCATATGTAGTGACTTACCTATTCAAAGCCGACGTCGATGCCCAAGGCGGAGCATATGCGACCGGCGTTCTGGTCTTGATGAGCTCAGCAGCAGTGGCTGTATTTTTCTCAATACCGAAAGAGAAGAAAGGAAACCGCGCTTTCTATCTCTCAATCTCGGCAATTTTCATCTATACGACAATAATGAACATTTTCCAGAGACCTGAGGGACTGAAGATAGCTTGCTTCTTTATAGCCTGCATTTTTACGATCTCGTTAATTTCCCGGGCTGTCAGGTCGACAGAGCTGCGCACACAGATAGTCAAATTCGATGAAACTGCCACCGAAGTTATAGAAAAACACAAGAACGCGGTGATGCACATTGTTGCCCACACTCCAGGCAAATACGACTATCGCTTCTGCGATAAACAAGCACGCGCCCTTCACTATCTAGATCTGATCGAAGCACCAGATCTGGTATTTCTAGAAATCACCATAAACGATGCCTCCGATTTTTCCGAAAAGCAACTGCTCGTCACCGCCGAAAAAATTGATGACAATTATGTATTTCGCTGTTCCAGCGCAGCCGCACCAAATGCTATTGCTTCAATCTTGTTTGCCATCCGCGATCAAACAGGGCTGGTGCCCCACGCTTTTCTATACTGGAGCGAAGGCAATCCGATTTTCTCAACCCTGAAATATCTATTTCTTGGAGTGGGTCTGACCGGTCCGGTAACACGCGAAATTCTGCGCGAAGCAGAACCGGACGTGAGCCGCCGACCGAGAATTCATGTAACGTGACGGCGAAGCTAATGTCTTTGAAGTAAACATCCTGTGCTCAACCTTCCACGCTGTGAGGCTGATTATGACTATTAGACCCAGCTTCCAGGCTTTCGATTTCAGCGTCGACCTCTACTCTAATTTCATGCAGTGCTTCTTCCGATAACTTTCCTTCTTTGACAAGTTGCGCCAACTTTTCTTTACGGAATTTGGCCAGTTCGAGCTGAGTTTGCCTGAGATGGAGATCCTGAATCGTAGTAGCAGTAAGTGAAACTGTTGTCAGCTCAGCCTCGGTCTGCACGGTGCGAACTTTGTTCTTTTCATTGAGAACTTCGTAAATCTCAGATGATATCTGTCCGCCAGCTCTCATTTCTTCAATGCGTTTTGATTCTGCCTTATACACAGAAAGCAACGATTGACACTTTTGATAGTCTTTGAGTTCTTGATCCTTGGTCATCATGCCTAGCAATCGAACCAAAGTACCCATTGTCAAACCAGGAACGAGAAGCGTAAATAAAACAACACCGAAAGTAAGATTTATAACCGCTTCACGATCTGGAAAATCTAACGGCAAGCTCAACGCCATTGCCATTACCAGAGCACCTCTTAGACCGCCCCATGCAAGCAAATGCCGCCATGCATCAGGGATAGGTAATCGCTTACTGGAAACGAAGGGACACAACCCATACACGACCAACATCCGGGAAACAAGAACTGCCAGTACGCCATAAGCGATAAGCTGAGAATGTTTCTGAATCAAATCTACATTGATCTGCAGACCAATCAACAAGAACAGCAAGGAATTGACGAGAAAGGCGGCATACTCCCAAAAAGAATTGACCGCCAACCGGGTCGTAACTGACATGCCGGTACGACTACCGTAGTTGCCCAAAACAATTCCCGCACCCACCACGGCGATAACCGGTGAAACACCCAACCGTTCTGCTAACAAAAACGAACCATATGCTGTCACCATGGTTAATGTAATTTCCAGCAAGTGGTCGTCGAAAGCACTGGTAATTCGTGATGCGAAGTAACCAAGCGTCGCCCCAAGAGCAGCACCGCCAAACACGACGATGAAGAAGCTGACCACAGAATCAGTAATTGACCAGTGACCACCGGACAAAATAATTGCCAGAACTATGCGAAAGAGAACGACGGCGGTGCCATCGTTGAACAAACTCTCACCTTCAAGAATCATCGTCAAACGCTTGTCGATGCCCATCTTTCTAAACAAAGCTACAACTGACACAGGGTCAGTTGCAGAAACCATTGCACCGAACAACAACGCAGTCTGAATGTTCATGCCACCAACAAAATGCAGAATGGCAGCCACGGCGAACATGCACACAATCACACCGATTGTGGCCAGAACACTAATGGAAAGCCAATCGCGCCTTAATGCCTTTATATCCATATTCCAGGAAGCTTCAAAGAGCAAAGCAGGCAAGAATATCATTAGCACCAGATCCGGTGTCATCGTAATCGGTGGCATGACCCGAAAAATACCGATACTCAAACCAGCAATAACAAGTGCAACAGCATATGGAACTCGCACCCATTTAACAATTACAGCGGTTGCAGAAGCCGCCAGCAAAAGAGCCAGCAAACTATCGACAGGAATATGTGGGTGAGTTGTATCCATTAGATCTCAGATCAAGCCCAAACTGCACATGTCAAGAACAGGAGACATTCAAAAGTGAGCATTACATGCTGATTCAAGTTTATACCGGAACCACATCATTTTCAGTGCATTTTTGTGGCAAGTTCTTACCAATTACTTAGTTTCGAAACGAGTTTGAAACTAAATATTGCCCTTCCAACTGCATACGCAATTACTCAACTAAAGAGTAACTGGCGATCAGCTCGTCCAATTACTCAGTGGCCACGACTGGCCAAATCCAGCCCGATGCATAGAGGCCTCAATCATCAAGACGGCTTTAGCGTCCACAAATTCATGCGCGGTCTCAATCGATCTAAGATTGCCTGATTTATATCTAGAGCTTCGACACAAGATAATTTCTTAACGACATCCATCTGATTTTCGCATTCACTTCGAAATCCCATCGAACTAAAGAAGCGCTCCATTTCGGTCTCATTTTCAAAAGCTGACTCGAAAAGCTGTCTTTCAGTCCTCCCCAGAATCGCACTGCGGAAACGTTTGACTGCGTCAGGGACATTATCTGCAAGAGAACGAGTAGTGAAGTCAGGGGTAATCCAGGCGCCACCGCCAAATCGCTTGAGCAATGAATAAACGTTCTCAGCGACGCGAGCCCGCTCTTCGACTGAAAGGTACATAAGCAGACCTTCAGTGACCACTATCAATTTCTCATCGATGCTGAAGCAATCAATCAAACCTTCCAGGTCTGAAAGACTTAAAGCGTTAGCGTCAGCTAAATGGTGGTTTCCAAGATCCGGCAAATTGAACTTAGCGCGGATCGAGCGAACAAGCTCTCTTTTCTCAGAATTGAGCTCTTGCAAATCTGATTCTACATAAACAAGGTTCGGATCGCTTGTCATCGCCAAACCCCGTAGTGAAAACCCACTTGCCAACTCGAGAACCTGTCTAAGCCCTGACTGTCGTATCAATTCTGCGATGCTCTTGTAACGCGCTTCGAACAACGGCGCGTAAATATCACCGTCGGAGATCTGAGCGCGGCGCTGATAATGCTTCTCATCAACAGTTTCGCTTAAATCAGCTGCGGAACGCGGACGAGGCATTATGTCGATGTCTGATTTCTCTACAATCTTCCGCACCGCGTCTTCAGCGCCAATGAGCTCAGCCACCTCAGAAGCAAAAGGAATATCTGAGAATCCACGAAAGAACGCGACTAATTTAGCTGTAACACTGATCTTTCCAAAATCGAACTTTTGTGCGGAATCTTCGGTCATGAGTGTCTACTGGTATTTCTTTCTCTTAAGCAGTTTTCTGACGAACAGCGCAAGTAAGAGGGCAACAAAGAACGGAATAGTCAAACCGATAATCTTTCCGAACCGACGTCCCTCTTCGAACGGTGTATCAGCAGTAGCATTTTTAGGGTCAACAAGACCACCAAATGTCTGGTCGGAAGGATCAGCTTTGGGAATATGCACAACAAACGATTCAAAAAATTCTTTCGTTTGAGAGTCATTCGAAGGACCATTCGTAACAAGGGTGTATCCCAATGGCGCATCATTTGCGTGCGAAACCAGGTAACAGAATTTGGACTCTCCTTTCTGCGCCTCGATCAGTGATCCATTCCAACCTGTACCAGCCGCGGGAGTTGACGAGACAATATCTGCCTTTTCGTCTTTGATACTGTCTTTGATACCGTCCAAAAATCCTTCGACAGATTTTGCATCAGACGGCACGGTCGTGGCACTGATTACAAAATTTCGAGTTCCTTTCGTCGCTTTGTAAATGCGAATACTAATGCCTCTTGCATCCTTTGACTGGCTATCAACGGAAGCCGGCATTTCAACCTCAAAATCCTTGGTTTCCGGAGCGAACTTAGTCCAATCATTGCCGGCCGCAAGAGCAGGAGCAACTGATAGTAAAAGCGAGATGACGACCGAGCGATATAAAGTGACTTGCATAACCCACCTGGTGAATTTAACAGCGTCTAAGCCTAACACGTTTAGGCTAAAACGCTGTTAAATTCAACTGTCAGTCAACGAATCAAGAAAGTTCGCAGCGATGAGTTCCCCAGCTGTCCTTGTATCAGCTTTAAGCAGCGTAGACATTTGCAATAAGGCCCAATCATTTTCCGTCTTGCTATTCGAAGCAATACAATCAGCAGGGACGACTATTTTGTATTCGCGCATGTACGCGTCATTGCCTGTGAACAAAACGCAGATGTTGCCGGCGAATCCACAAAGTATCAGGGTTTCACACATTAGAAACTCTAGAAGTGGATCCAATGAGGTGCAATAAAAACCGGAGTGTTTTGGCTTCAATACGAAATAGTCGTTGGCTGAAGGAACCAATCGATTGCTAATCTCGCTTCCCTTACTCGACTGCGAAGTGCAATGCTTTACTACTTGCGCAAAGTCAGAACGCCACACGCCAAAGTTGTCGTTGACATAAATGACAGGAACCTCAGCTTTATGACAGTAATTGCGCATATTCAGTATGTTTATGGAAGCAGCGATCCCTTGCTGCAAAAAAGCATCGGACTCTGGGAAGTTCAGATCGTTTATTACATCAATAAGCAACAGTGCGGTCTTTGTTCTGTTGTTTTGCATAAAAATTCTCGACTACGTAATCAATGGTTGCGAAGCTTAGATCGAAGAAAAAGTTGTGCCAAGCCGAACAAGTGCCACATTCTCTTCTTATAGAACTTCAGGAAAGCATGAAAACGCAATTGCTCCTGATCGGTGCTCTCGATTGACCGCACGCTGTCCACAAACAAGCCCACTGCACCGCAGGTAGTGCAAACAATCTTTGAGCTCTGAACTCGGAACAGACACCTGGAACAAATTTTGTACATATGTGCCCTCGTCGCCCCGTCGAAATGGAACGTGCTTTCAATATATGTAGAGGGACGATTACTTCTGCTGGTTCCACAAATCTGACAAGTTGGTCCGATATCGGTGCAAATCATAAAAATTTGGTTTAAAAATCTGACTACTAAAACAAACTTCTGATATCAAAAATAGTGTGAGTTCGATGCAAATCGCTCGCAGACTCAACCGACAACTTCATCACTAACACACCTTTGGTAGTTAAATTTCGGGGGTGCGAGAATGGAAGCTGCTGACTTCTCGTTACATAGCCATTAATACAATTTGGAAATCGGCAGTGCAGTGTGGCTTGACGAACTATAGAAATTTTGCAAATTAGTAAAACGGAGGAACTTGACTATGACCCTGAATAATATCGTTCAACGCCGAAGAACAGTTCCGAGACAATCTGAACTTTATTCTTTGCCTCGCCTTATGGCTGGTTACGGTGCACCCTGGCAAGATGTTGAGAGAATTTTCGAACGCGCTTTCAACCTGACACCTGTGCAGCTGAACGGTACTGATTCCCAAGATTTCACTCCTGCATTGGACTTACATGAAACCGAAAGGGAATTTCAAGTCAGACTTGAGCTACCGGGAATGAACGAAAGTGACATCGATATATCTCTCTCAAAAGACACGCTCACGATCAGTGGTGAGAAGAAGGAAGAGGTCGAAGAAAATGCTCGTGGCATTTATCGCATGGAAAGACGCTTTGGTTCGTTCTCACGTACAGTCCGCTTGCCTGAAAATGTAGTCGACGCAGATAAAGTCGAAGCCGCCTACAAAGACGGTGTTCTAACAGTCAAGCTACCCAAAATGGCGGAAGTGAAAGAGAGCGTCAAAAAGATAAGCATCGGCGAAGGCAAGAGCTGCGTTAGCGACAAAATTAGCGGCTGCCAAGCACAACTGGAAGCGGCCGAGAACAACTAGATCGATCTTCAACGGAACCCCAACGCACGGCAAGACAATGTCTGCACAGCAGCCATGTCTTGCTTTTTGCTTTCAAGTTTAACGACAACATAAGAGTTTGCAGGGAACCAGATTTTTCAGGCAGAGTCTCTTCCTTCGATAGAGTCTGATCCGCATGTCTAGCGGTGGAAAAGTAACAAGTATTCGCGCGTGAGCGAGGGAGACAAAATGAAGAAAAAAGACGTTAAGAAGTTGATTGACAAGGAAATACGGAAATCTATCTCAAAAAACCTTGAAAAACCGATGCGCGAAGTGGAAGTCCAAACGCATGCTATCGATCTGGTCTTTCCAGTTCATCAGCCATTATCAAGCTCCGAATTCTTCGATGGTACAGAAAGCACGGCGCATCCATTCTTTGACGGACGCGCCGGTGCATGATGAATAATTGCCCGAACTGACAAAAGTATTCCTAAACCGCAAGCAATTCCACTTTAGTCCATCCGGGCTCTCGCTTATCGAAATGCTCATAGCACTCGATTACTCCAGTTATGTTGCTGATACGCGAGATCACTTGAGACGGATAAAATCCGGATTCAACAGCTTTCAAACAGATTGGAATATACTTCGCATGACTGCAATTGGCAGCACGCACAGTTAAGCATTTCTGCATCGCTAACCCGATTGGAAAAAACTTGGCTGTTTGCGGATAGACACCAATAATCGAAACCACTCCACTCTTCCTCACCGCTTCAACAGCCCACATGAGAACCTGACCCGGGGCATCGCCCTGTCGCCACTGCTCGCCGAACATGACCGACTGTGGTGCCACTATTTTCTGATCGATGACGTTTTCGAGTGCACCCATAACAGAACGATCAGCAGCCGGCCCATGATGCGCACCCTGCGCGTCAACGCCGACAGCATCAATCACGGCATCTGGTCCAAAACCGTTGGTTCTATCTTTCAAAGCCTTGATGGGATCTGCCTTTTCGTAGTCTATGGTCACAGCACCCAATTTCGCCGCTAGCGCCAGCCGATCAGAGATAGTGTCGATGGCAAATATCTGACTGGCACCACGCAACTTTGCGCTCGCGATCGCCATCAATCCGACCGGTCCGCAGCCAAACACCGCAACCGAGTCGCCCTCTTTTACATCAGCAATGTCAGCGCCCATATAACCAGTTGGAAAAATGTCAGAGCACAACAGAGCATCATCGTCGCTGATGGTATCAGGCAGTTTAATTAACACGGTATCGGCAAAAGGAATGCGAGCCCGTTCAGCCTGTAACCCGTGATATGCTCCGGTCGGAGCAGGTCCCCCAAAGAAAGCACCTCCCGCTTCCGGTCCAACCGGGTTCGAGTTGTCGCAGGAGGCAAACTCACCAGCTTGACAGTAAACGCATTCACCGCAAGCAATGGTCGAGCAGACCACAACGCGATCACCGACTTTTATGTCCTGCACGGAAGGGCCCACCTGCTCCACGATACCCACCGCTTCGTGCCCAAGTATTGTTCCAGGCTTCATGGGAGAAAGCGTTCCACGTACCATGTGCAAATCAGTACCGCATATGGAGCTAGCTACCATCTTAATGACCGCATCGGTTGGGTCTTCAATCTGCGGCTCCGCTACTTCGTCAAGAGTAATTTTTCCAATACCATGCCAGACTACTGCTTTCATATACACCTCGCTGCCGCAGTTTGCACCGCCTTACGAAGCTCTGTGCGAACTGTCTCTATCTCAACGAGAGCATGACGAGGTACAAAACCCAAAGTTCCTCTAGATATTTCACCAGAGGCGAATGAGCGGGCAACAATAGATTGTGAGTCTCATGGTGCTTGCGGCCAGGACTGTTTCAAAATAGATGTACAAAAAAGCAAGTCTCTCGAATGCCGTCCAGGTTGACACATTGCCGACACAGCAAACGATTATGCTCGTACTCCCCAATGTTCAAGGGTAAGGTAGGAGCGAAACTATGCGTGAATTCGAACAAGCCCCGGGAAGCCCAGACACCAGTGACTCACTGATTGCCAGCGCTAAACTCATTTTCTCTCTCGATGATCCGGACATACGACGTATTGCAGCTACCAAATTCGGTCAACTTAACGGCTCGAGAAGTGACCTCCCTGAGATCCTGATAGCAGGGCAGGCACTTTCGCAGTCATCACACGAAAGTGCACCAGCCTGCGCTGGTAAATTGTCCAGTGAGCACGATGAGCGACTGGCGAATAGTTTAGCGCAGGTGATTCTACTGGAAGACCCTAACCTGAGTGCGTCAATCGTTACAGATGCTTCGAACATCATTGCCTTCAAGTCAGAGGATCCTGGCTCAACATTGAAACGCACTAATCAGATAGCCAACTGTCTTCGCCAGTCTAGGATTGATCGCAGGTTCTAAATGGTACAAGACACGGGCAAATCTATGAAAAACTGCGATTACGACTCACCGAACGATGAATTCAAAAACTTTAAGTCACCGACTGTACGCGGTCCGGCTTCTCTCTTCAAACACGCGCAGAGAACAGCAGTTAACATGGTCGCATTTGAGGAAAACATCATAATAGAGGTCGGGAGAATCTTGGGCCGACTCACCCTGATTTTTCTATTGTTTGACATTGGGCAAAAATTCCTCAATGCACAGTGGGCGGGACTCTATAGCGCATCGGCGACTCTGCTGCTGGTTCTTGCTCTGTTACTATGGCGGAAAAAAAGATCGCTGCTTGAACGCAAAGCCAACAGATCTTCGTCTCAAATTGCTAAATGCGAAAATAATGATTTTTCCAGCCGAACTGGTCAATGACCTTCGAACCCCAGCACTATCGAAAAGCCCCTGAAACCTGAAACCGCTGCGTCTTTCGAAAGCGCGCTGAATTTTCGAGCATCTTGGCAATAAGCAAAGTGCTGGATCACATAGAAGAAACTCTGTCTAAAGAGACATCTGGTGGACTGGAGATAACTTTCAGTCCACCAGAATATCCATGAATCTTGCAAGAAATTTGAGATTCGGCAAGGCTCTAGAAGTCAGGTTGTCATGCACGGCATCACGAAAACATTACTGCTGAGTTGAGGTAAAATCACAATCTTCAATTAGGGCCTACTTGGGCGATCTACGCAATGTCTCAAACTTCACTAGGAGAAACCATGAAACCGCACTGGAAGATGATTATTCTGCCTCTCGCCTGCCTGGCATCGACAAACTCGGTCTGTCATGCCCTGATCGAGAAACAGGAACCAGCGGTGAACGTGATTAAAGGTACAGTCGCTGCTATCGGTTACCACATGGGCGCTAACACGCGCATTGACCTGCACGGCTCGCGTCACGCGACTCAAGCAAGTGGCGAAGCCAGAGTCTCCGCAAGACCAAAAGGTACCGAGATCGATTTAAGGGTGTCTGATTTGCGCCCACCATCCACACTGGGAGGACAGTTCCTGACCTATGTGGCATGGACCGTTACACCAGATGGCACAACGAAAAATCTTGGAGAAATCCAAATCAATCAAAACGGATCGGGCAGATTGGAAGCCCGTACCCTGTCGCCAACTTTCGCTCTCATCGTCACAGCTGAACCTTATTTCGCCGTGCGCATGCCTAGCGAATTGGTCGTTCTCAAGAACGTAACAAACAATAGAACGAGAGGACAGATTTTCCCGAACAACAGTTACAAGCTGATGAAGGTAAGCGAATACTCAAGGTCTGGCAATCCTCTTTCCCTGATACCGGACTTGAAGAAAGCACCTCTGGAAGTTTATCAAGCCCGCAACGCAATTGAGATAGCAAGATTGAGAGGTGCCGAACAGCGCTCTCAACGAATTTTTGCTGAGGCTAATGCAGCTCTTCAGCGCATGGAAAACTCACTTAAACAGAACTCGGGTAGGAATCAACTGATATCGGATGCTCGCCAGACCATCCAGCTTGCCGAAGATGCTCGCGCTCTTGCAGTGCAACACGAAGAGCTGGAACGCATCGAGTCCGAGAAACAAGCAGCTGCTGCTGCCGCTGCCGCCAAAGCCAAAGCTGAGGCAGACAGAAGAGCCGCTGTGGAAGCCAGGCACCAGGCCGAGCTAGCAGCCGTTCGTGAAGCTCAGATCGCAGCAGTGGCTGCAGCACATGCTGCGGAGCAGCGAGCTCAGGCACAAGCGGCAGCAGCGGCGGCGGCTGCGGAGCAAGCGGCTTTGCAGGCGAAGGCCGATGCCGCAAAGGAAGAAGCAGCCAGAGCACATGCTGCTACTATCGCGCTGCGAGCGCAATTACTGCAGCAACTGAACTCGGTTCTTCAGACAACAGATACACCACGCGGTCTGGTAGTGCAGATGGCTGATGTGCTGTTTGACATTGGCAAATTTACCTTGAGCAAAGATGCACAGCTGAAGTTAGCCAGGCTCTCGGGAATCATTCTCGCTCACCCGGGATTGAACTTGACTATCGAAGGACATACCGACAACACTGGCAGCGACGCTCTCAACATGACTCTGTCTGATCAGAGAGCTTCTACCGTGCGACAATTCTTAATTTCGCAGGGTCTATCGGCAAACGCGATTTCGTCTAAGGGCTTCGGATTATCGAAACCGATAGCAGACAACAGCACTGCCGACGGACGCAGGCAAAATCGTCGCGTCGAAATCATTGTCAGCGGACAAGCGATAGGCGCAGATATCGCTAAGTAGGAGACAACAGTCCCTAGCGGTGTAGAGTTAACCACCGGTACGTACGTGTTACAACGTGAGGAGCAGGGCGTCGCGACGCTTTCGCAACCTTTGCGGGTCGATTGGAATTATCAGGTGGTGACGCAGGCAATGTCATGCTTGGGCTACCAACCATACCAGGCTTGTTGCCCGCTACATTTCTGTCACCAGTGTTGTTTTGTGCTGCCGGCACCATAGATCCGGGTTTACTGTGGGTCAGAGGACCACCAGCTGATTCAATCCGTGCCTGTGAAAAGTTCTCCGTACCTGCATGACTGTTCTGTTGATTAGCCGCCTGCGAATTATTCGAGGAATTCGCATGGGAATTATTTTCACTGGTAGATTGAGTGTCATTCATCGATCCAGCCATCGAGCCAGCTTGGAAGCCTGCCATACTTTCGGCCCATGCCGGCATCATTGATACGACACTGATTGTGGCGAAAGATGTGACCGCCATAAACCGTCTTTCTCTCTGCTTCATCATAATTCTTCTCCTCCGTTTAGCTATCGGACAGCCAAATAGAGAGAACGGTTCCCGTTATCTACAACAGTCGACAACAGTCGAATCTCAGCAGTGACGACAGAACCAACCAACCAACCAACCAAAAACCCACCACCAATATCCAGGCAATAGACTTTTGTGATCAGTATTTTCATTGAACCAACATATCAGCGACTATCAGCTCAACGTTTAAGACGCGTTCGACTACTTTGCGGTTGGTAAAAAATTCGAAGGCGCCGAATTTACTGGTACTGTATGCAGTGGCGTACCGGCAGTAACATTTCTCAGAACCACCGCTGCAAGGGCGACCGCAATCAACAAACCAATTGTGAGTCCAACCTTGATGCCGCGTTTTTCCTCGCGAACTACGATCGCTTTCAATGGAAGTTTTTGAGATGTCGCATATGTTGCCTTAGAGACACGCGGCCCGTCATCGGCCAGGGCACTTTCCAAATCCCTGGCCAATTCACGCATAGATTGCGGGCGATCCGACTTTTTCTTCTGAAGAGCTTTAAAAACGACAGCTTCAAGCGACCCTGGCAAAGTGAGATCAGGTCTCTTTGCAGAAAAAGCCATTGGTGCAGTTTGAACTTGCATTTCAACCGTTTCTTGCAGTGTTCGACCAATAAAAGGAACTTTACCCATCAGAGTTTCGTAAAGCACAACGCCCAGAGAATAGATGTCTGATCTTCCGTCCAGTTCCCGACCCAAACACTGTTCCGGACTCATATACAGAGGACTACCGAGAACTTCACCCTCTTGCTCTATCTGAGTTTCATCAATGTCTCCTTCGGGCATCAGCAACTTTGCAATACCAAAATCAACAAGCTTCACATAATCCTTCTCGTCTCCAACTTCGGTCAACAAAATATTGCCAGGCTTCAGATCTCGATGAATAACACCCTGCTGATGCGCATGATCCAACGCATCACACACTTGTTTGATAATGTGCACCGTTCTCACTGGAGTCAGAGATCGTCTCTCATGAACGATTTTCGCAAGCGACTTGCCATCAATAATCTCCATTACCATGAACAAATAACCATCGACAGTAGAGCCGTAATCGTGCATGGCAACAATGTTAGGATGTGACAAACGAGTGGTGGCAACAGCTTCGTGCTTAAATCGCCTCGCTGCAATTTCATCATGCATATACTGCTGGCGCAGAATTTTTACAGCAACTGCTTCCTTCGTCGTGGTATTCACAGCACGGTAGACAACACCCATGCCTCCTTCACCGATAATACTTTCAACAAGAAAGCGGTCCGCAATTGTGCGGCCGACAAACGGGTCCGCATTTTGCTCTCCACAGTTTGGACAAACTTTCAGATTGACAAAATAACTTTTCTTGCATTTCGTGCAAGATTTACGGTCAACCTTCTGCGATTTTTCGTCAGGCAATGTCGGAACCGATTCGAATGCGCCAATAAATGAACTCTTCAGCTAAATATTAGTCTAGCACTGCAGCCGGCCCGACATTACCTTTGCAACCAGCTTCAGCATTAGGGCTGTGACGGATTCGCAGCAATGTTCCACGCTCTAATGTTCAAGTCGATCAAGGACTGTAACCGGAGTTAAGGCGCAATATGGGTTGAGGTTTCAGCTCGAATTACCTCTCAGGCGCTAAACTATAACAGTGCATCAAACTCGGATTTATTGAATGAATTCACTGGAAAAATTTTACTACTCAGCGATCCTCTTAGCTGCCCTTGCCATGCCTTGTTCGCTAGAGGCTAACGGCAGTAATCCCCCTGCAAGTTTGACATGGAGACAAGTTTATTCCCAGGCGCAAGAAAAGCTCGATCAGCAGAAATTCAGTGAAGCAGAAAGGCTCTTGCGCCAGGCCCTGGACACGATGCCGAACGACAACGCCCATGAAGAATATCGCTCACAGCTTTATCTAAAACTAGCTAATACATTAACTCTCAGCGATCAAACTAACGAAGCGCAAAATTACTATCGAAAGTTGCTGGACCTCGAAACACAACACCACGGCAGTGACAGCGTCCACATTGTTCCCGCACTTCTGGCTCTTGGATCAATTCAGGAGGCGGAAGGAAATCATACTCTCGCGATGCAGTATTATCGTCGCGCACTTCAAATCAACGAACGCAATTATGGTCCGTATAGCCCCGCTGTGGCAGACAATTTACATCGCATAGGTCGAGCTGGATGGCACAACGGCGACAGAACACAATCAGCAGTGGATTACAAACAATCGCTAAATATTCTGCTACAACAGCCGACACTGACGGCAAGCGATCAACTCTTGCGCGTCATGAATGATTATTCCGACAAACTAAAAGGTAATGACAATTCTAGTCGAGACCTGCTTCTCGACTTCAAGAAGGAAATACAAAGTAAATCAACACCGATTACATCGATACCGGTCACATCAGTACCAGTTTCATCAACTCCGTCTCCAACATCAGCACCGGTTGTTCCAACTCAGGCTACAATACCCACGCCATCGAATGGTGCATCACAAAGCGCAAGCAGCTCCGGAAGTGCGCAGACGTCCTTCACCGATCAGGATCGATTGAGATTGAATGCCGTCAAAGAGCAGCAAACGGAGACGGATCCGGGCGTGACTCTTCGTGGAATCGCTGCGCCATATTCCAATCAGACTTTAGACCCAGCCTACAAGATCGTAAATTCGAGTCTCAGCAATCAGGTAAGGTACGGTCAAAGCGCCGATAACCTGGAGCGCAGCATCGCCGCAGATGTCGACGCACTCGGTCCCAACCATCCAACCGTAGCAAACGATTTGACCAGCCTGGCGCAGATTAGAATCGCCGAGGGCAAGTACTCTGAGGCTAGAAACTTGCTGAACAGAGCGCTTCCCATTTACGAAAAAGTGTATGGGGTGAACAACAACCTGACCATTTCGGCGTTAGCATCACTCGCCTTTGTCGAAGGACAAACAGGAAATGTCGAAACAGCCATAGGAATGTACAAAAGAGCACTGGCAGCCGGACAGTCTGTGCTCGGTCCCAACAGTCTGGAGACTGCCCGCATATTGAACGAGATGGCACACCTGTATTACGCACAGGGCAAACTGAACGAAGCACGCACTTACTATGAATGGGCTGTAGCCAGCACAGAAGCTGCAGTCGGCGAACATGACTCATTGCTTGCGGCTTGCCTCCGCGATTATGCACAGGTCTTACGTACTATGGGCAAAGACGATGAGGCAAGCAGTGCCGAGCTAAAAGCCAGTCGTGTCGTAGCGACTGTACAATAAGAAGTTAAGTTTACAGGCAACCTTCACCTAATATGGTGGCAAGGGCAACCTACAAGTAGCGTGGCAGAAAGGCAAATTTTGGCGGCACAAAATCTAGAAGGCTAGGTGAGCACTTCGAGCCCGTGTTTTTTAGCTACGCATAGAAGTTTCAGAGCGGCTCCGGTCGGCTTGGTCGCGCCAGTTTCCCATTTTTCTACCGTGCTTTCACTTGTGTTGAGATAACGAGCGAAGACGGGCTGGCTCAAATGGAAGCTATTGCGCAATGCCTTGATCTGCTTTGGTCCTAATTTTTCAGGCACTTCAAGACAGCTTTCATCAAAGCGGCGCATGGTCTCTTTGGATACAACTCCAATTTTGTGCAAGCCAGAAACATGGCTGTGAATTGCTTCGAAAGCATCGCTTTTAAACTTTTTTGCCATGACATATCTCCACTAAAATGCCGGTTGTCTTTTCCAGTTCAATGTCTTCGTCTGTGATATTTGTATAGATGTCGGCCAGTTCTCGAAAAACTTTTAGCTCTTCTTGAGTGATGTTTTCACGATCTTTTTTTGCAAACAAGTAAGAATAGATCCAGTATTTACCGCCTTTTGCAACAATTATGCTGCGGTACAAGTTCTTTTGCAGACGCTTTTTGAAAACCCCTCCGCCCAGGTCGTCGCACTGCCCGATCCGCACTTGAGCAATTGCCTTGCATAAATCAGCATCGGATATATTGGCTTTTTTGGCAGCCTTCGCGAACCATTCCGTTTTGAAAGTCCGGGGCGCGGCTGCTTCATTCATTGAATAAATGTAGCAGGGAATGCTACCCTTGTCAAGCCGTAAAACTAATGAAACGCCCGCAGGTTGCGGGGTTTAAAGCAAATTGAGGGTGATCGGGGGGGGACTGGCTGGAAGTGTCGCGACTAGTGTGGCGTTAATGGCACCTTCACCGGTGGTTTGGCTGTTTGCGGCGTGGGCATTAAATTAGGAGTTTGACCATCCGGGACTTCTGTCGCGGCAGAGACATTAGCATCCTGAATTTCTTGCGGCGTTGCATTAATCGGAGTGACGAGACTCTGATTCTCTAGCTCTTCGCTGGCTTGCAGCGCTAGTACGTCTTTTGTAGTCAGGGGTCCAAAAATTTGAACATAGCCTTTCATGGTTTGACCTTTTCGCACATTGACCCACTCAACCTGCCCATTTTTGACGCGACATACAAAGGTGCTTAACGGCGTAGAAACAACAGAAGATACTGGAACAAACAGCGACTCTTCACGACTGCGTGTCGGCCAGAAGATTTTGCAGAACATGCCCGGCAGCACTTTGAAGTCGGGGTTGAAATAATTCAATTCAACAGGCATGGTTCTTGTTGCTTTGTCCAGGTCATTGCTGATTCTTGCGACCGTACCAGTAAATTTCTGACCGGGGAATGACGACACCGTAAATTTCACCTCCGACCCAACTACAACACCCGCAGTATCTCGTTCTGGAACTGGTGCGATGATACGCAGCAAGTCGATTTGCTTGACTCTGCAAATTGGTGGATAGGCACCAGTGCCATCTGGGCCAACAAAGCTGCCAACGTGCATGCGGCGTTCAGTCACATAGCCGTTGAATGGTGCCTTTATCTCCAGGTACGACGCAAAGTCGGAATAATTTTTGAAAGCATTCATCTCAGCCGTCACTTCTTCTCGACGGGCGGAGACCTCATGATCTTTGGCGTTCACGCGCTGAATTGCAGTGTTTACATCTTGTTGATCTTCTTCTACTGATTGCGACCACTGCACAACATCGTTATCAGCGATCACTCCCGGCACCAGAGACGCGGCATAGACACGCTGATAGGTAGACTGATCGGCAAGCAAACTGGCCCTCTTCTTTTTCAGATCAGCTTGCAAGTCAGCCAGTTTAGATTGCTCCGCTGCCAGATCAGCTTTTGCAGCGGCAACCCTTGCAAGTTGCTCATTTCTTCGTGCCACATATTCTGGCGCATACATCTGCACCATTCGCTGATCTTTCTGCACCACGGAGCCACGATCCACCCCAATCCACTTAACAAAACCCGGAACCTTCGGATAAATCAATACATCCTGGTAGCCCTCGATCTCGCCTGGTATCTGATCTTCACGAAAAAGCGTTCTAGCCTCGATAGGCACAACCTTTACGGCAACTGGCTTTTCGTTAACAGGTTCCGGAACTTCCTTGTTTTTCTTCCAGGCAGCTAGAAGAGAGAAATATCCAACACTGGCGATTAATAGCACGATTCCGACGAATATCAGATTCTTCGGATCAGCGATTCGCGCCACTGGGAGCTTTCTGCCGTACTGGTCGACATGAACACGTTCAGAGTGAGCAGCTTCGCCACTGTCACCCTGACCGGGCGCAGGTTTACCACCACCAGTATTGGTTATTCGATCTGATGCCAAATTATCCTGTTCTTCTTCGCTCATGCCTTAATTTCCCAAATCCTCAGGGTGAATAGATCGCGAACCAACTGGCGCCCCTGCCTGCACCATAGAAAAAACCAGCGGCAGCAGAGTTAAAACCGACAGAGTCGACATTGTCAAACCACCAATTACAGCTCGTCCAAGAGAAGCACTCTGCCCACCCGAAAGCGCCATTGGCACCATACCTGCCACCATAGCAATGGATGTCATCAAAATCGGTCGCATACGCGATTCGGCACCATGGATGGCCGCTTCCTGCGCACTCATGCCGGCGACACGATTCTCTTCAGCAAACACGACGAGCAGAATTGCGTTAGCGATGCCGACACCAACCGCCATAATCGCGCCCATGAATGACTGGACATTCAGTGTGGTGCCAGTAATAGTCAAAACAGTCAAAACTCCAAGGAAGATTGCCGGTGTGGTAGACATGACGATCAACACGACTCTGGCAGCCTGGAAGTAGGCGAGGAGCATCAATGTAATTACAACCACCGCGAGCAACAAACCCGTCAACAGGTGGAAAAATGTATCCTCGAGCAATGGCACTTGCCCCATCACATCGACAAAAACCCCTGCTGGCGGCTTACCGGCGCGCTTGACGGCTTCCTTAACAGCAGCTCCAACCCGACCAAGATCGTGCCCCGATAAATTGGCAGTCAGAGAGACCATACGCATCATGTTGTAGCGATCGTATTCACCATTTGTAGTACCGTACGTTACTTTGGCCACATCACCTATCAGAGGTCGCTGAGGACGGCGCGTTCGATTTTCGAAATACATCTGGTCAACTTTAGGATCCTTGAAAGGATCGACTTCGGCCATTTGTTCTCGACGCAAACTGGACATAGTTGGAAAACTTTCTATATCGTCTTTGGATTTGATCTGGTCTTGGGGCACTTGCACCTGCACCTGATAAGAGAATCCGCTGTTGGCATCACGCCATAAACTGAGGTTGACGAAACGGCTAGAGAAGAATGCCGGCTGCAACGACATACCTACTTCTTCAGGAGTCACCCCTAGCTGACCTGCCACTTCCCTATCTATGTCTATGTTGCAAGTTGGATAATCGAGCGGCTGACCCCACTGCAAATCGCGCAGCAAATCAATCTTCTTCATTTCCTTCAAAACTTTGTTGGCGAAAAGTTTATCGGCAGTCAAATCAGGACCAGTAATCTGAACTTTGATCGGTGTGGGAGAGCCGATATTCATAATCTGACTGACTAGATCTCCCGGCTCAAACGAGAATTCGGTATCAGGAAGCGCCTTCTTGAAACGTTTTCGCAATTTGTCTTTCAGGCTGAAGACATCGATATGCGCGTCTTCTTTCAATTCCACATCCAGAACAGCCTGATGCGGGCCACTTGTCCATAAGAAGGCGGAACTGATGGGAAACATCGGAGGTTGCTGACCAGCATAGCCCAACGTCTTCTCAACGTTCCCGGGACCAACTTCTGCTTTGATTTCTTCTATCGTCTTTAAAACCCGTTGTTCCAGCGCCTCAACACGCATGCCTGTAGGCGCGCTGATGCGCATTCGAAATTGATTACTGGCAGCCGCAGGAAACATTTCCTTGCCAATCGTCATATACAAAGTCACTACAGTACCAACTGAAACTACCAGATAGACTGCAATAATCGGCACCCTCAAAGGCATGATGAAGTGCAGCAGATGCCCGAGACCTTCCTTCAACGTATCGACAAAATCGCGAGCATGTTCTTTGTGAGACGGCTTCAGAATCCAGACGCCCATAATTGGGGTCAGAGTAGATGCCAGTGTTGTAGAGGCGATCATGGCAAAACCAACGGCCAGAGAAAGAGGAATGAACAGTTCGCGCGTGATTCCAACCATGAAAAATGACGGTATGAACACTGCCACCACGGACAACATCGCCAACAATCGAGGCACCATCGTTTCGACACAAGCATCGAAAACAGCTCTGGATAAAGGCTCGTGCCTGGCCAAATGACTGTGAATGTTCTCGATGCAGACGGTAGACTCATCTACCAGAATTCCGATAGCCAGCGCCAGACCACTCAGTGTCTGAATATTGATTGTTTGATTGCAAAGCCACAATCCAACAATCGCCGAAAGTAAGGAGAGCGGAATAGAGGCAACAACGATAAGAGTGCTTCTGAAATCGCGAAGAAACAGTAAGATCATCAGCCCCGGCAGAAGAGTGCCCAGAAGTCCCTCGTGAAAGACATCATTGATCGCTTCACGCACGTACTTGGACTGGTCGAACTCATATGAAATCGTCACGTCTTTAGGGAGCACAGCTTGCATTCGGGGCAGAGCCTTTTCCAGTGCATCGACAACCGAAACTGTAGACGCATCGGCTCTTTTGACAGCAGGAATGTAGACCGTTCGCCGCCCCTGAAACATTGCATAACCGGCGAGGATATCTGAGGAGTCGGAAATACTGCCGATATCCCGAATGAAGATCTGAGGACCATGCCCTGTGCGAACCGGCAGATAATCAAGCTGATGTATGTCAGGAAGATCTGAGTTGACAGGCGCAATACGCATGTAATCGCCTGTGCGCACGTTACCAGCCGGCAGCACCCGATTTCCACTCATAATCGCTTTGATTATTTCATCGCCGGAGATGTTGTACTGACGCATTTTATCCGCATCTACGTTGACAACAATACTGCGAATATTGCCGCCGAAAGGAGGCGGCGCCTCGGCACCAGGAACAGTGGCAAGCATCGGGCGAATTCTCGTGTATGCGAGGTCTTCCAGCTCCTTCACATCACGAGTTTGAGACGAAAGCACAAGCTGCCCAACCGGCAAACTGCCCGCGTCAAATCGAAGTACAAACGGATTATAAGTGCCATGAGGCATCAAGCTGGTGGCACGGTTGGCCATTGCAACAATCGCCGCCATGGCGCTTGCCATATCGGTATCAGGTTGAAAGTAAACCTTGATCAAGGTCAGGTTTTGAATCGACTGAGATTCGATATGCTCGATGCCCGGCACATACAAAAAGAAAAGCTCGTAGGTGGAGGTGATGTAACCTTCCATCTGCTCCGGCGACATACCACCGTAGCCCTCAATCACGTAGATAGCAGGAATCTTCAGATCTGGAAATATGTCTCGTTTCATGCTCGTCAAGGCAAGCACGGAAATAAGGCAGATGCTCAAAATCGCCGCTATCACGGTGATCGGTCGTTTCATCGCTGTAGAGACGATCCACATACTGCTTAACTTCCCTGCCTCGTTTGATTGGAGCCTTGCATCAGATCAACTAATTGAAGAAACGGGCGCAAATCTCCCTGCACATAGGAAAGAGCGAGAATAGATCTCCACACATCGATTTGAGCAATTGCATCCTCGACCTGAGCAGAGGCCAGCGCTTTCTCCGCATCTGCGAGTGACACCATATTTGTCAAGCCCGTGCTGTACCGCTTGGACACTTTAATTTCACGCACTCTGGCAGCTTCAACAAGTATCGGAGTTTCGTCGGCTACTTTCTTTGCCTGCGCAAGTTCAATACGAGCGCGAACATCTTTCTTTTCCAGAATCTGTATCGCAAGGTTGTAATCAGCCTTGGCTGCATTTTCGTTACTCCTTGCGATCTCCTTTTGAGCCTTGAGTGGAAAGTACTCCATGAACGGAAAACTGTAGCTCAGTCCAACCATGTAGTTAAACACTTGAGGCAACACCCCGCCACCGACCGGACGAATCGGATTGACACTATCGTTGCTGCCTTTTCCCCACAAGGACGCATTAAGCCAGAGGTGCGGTCTATATGCCTTGTCGAGCACCACTTCTTTGGCACGCCAACGCGATACTTCTGCAGTTTTCAGCAGGCTGAGAGGGTGCGCACTCAGATCTGTTGCAGCGTGAAAAGGCACATCAACAGTAGGATGCGAAATAATCGGATCACTGATGATATCAACATCTGCCGCCGCTGTTCCCATCTTTTCCGCTAGCTCTGCAAGCGCTACCCGCCTATCTTTCTCCGCTTTGATCAAAGCTATCTTTGCCTTCGAGACCTCATAATCCCAATCAGCAGTGTCAACAGCAGGTCTCAAACCTTGAGACACGAGCGTGCGAGCCCGAACATCGGCCGCTTTCATGTGCTCGAGCGCAGCCTGTGTAGATACAATCACTTGCTTGGCCGCAGCAGCCGTAAGAAATGCATTAGCTACATCGAAAGCCACATCGAGCTTGACCAGATTCACGTCTGCCCTCGCCGCACGCGCATCTGCGTAAGCGTAATTATCATTGGCGTGACGAAGCCCCTGGTCGATCAATAACCAGTTGAAATTCAAACCCTGCAAATTATTCTGTAACGGTCTCAGCGAGCTGCGTTGCGACGGTGGACCTGAATCGACTGGAACAGTATCAAAGCCAGAGACGTTGTTCATGACGACACTGGCGACGCGATTGCCTGTAATTTCAGACTCTTGAATATCAATGTTCAAGTTCGGCAGATACTGCGTTTTGGCAAGAGTGACTCCACCTTTGGCGGCACGCAATTTGAATTGCTTCTGTGCGATCGCGGGATAGTTTCGAAGCGCAGTATCGACAGCCTCACGCAATGTTATCGCCCTCGTGGGCGCTTGAGCTGTGAATTGAAAGTCAGGAACGGGCGTCTCTCTACCAGCAGCTCGGCAAGGCAAAACAGCCATAGCAAAATATAGAAATACTGCTATGGCAATAAGAATGTTAGTCGGGAATCCGCTTATCATGAAAAATGTATATCTTCGTTTTCGAAAGACGTTTGAAAGATAGGTAAGATAGCCAAATTGCAAACGTCCTCAGCGTAGATTATGCTAAACCGTAATCGCGCAGATTCCGTGGTTTCAATTGAAACAAAGGCTGAGCCATTTTGATCAAAACGACAGCTTACTTATTTTTAGCCACCTTAGCCATTTTGCAAACATATACACCATGTATCGCTAACGACTACGAAGAGGCGCACAAATACCAGGGCTTGAATACCTCTAACCTGTATGAGGACAATCAAAAAGCATATCGAGAGATGCGTGAACGACGTCATCGAGCCGCTGAGTATGAAGCAGATGAGAGAAGAAGAAGAGCTGAGGAAGCGGCTCAAGCGGACGATCACAAATTTCGCGACGAAGACACAGACAAAGGTTCACAAGTTGTCAGTGATGATGTGCCCTTTAAAAAACGCAAATCGGCAGTCGATGATTACAGTGGATCACAATTCAATGCACCGGATTTTTCAGGCACTGACTTTCAAAAAAGTAGTTTCGACGACCTCGATCGAGACATGCGCAAATTTGATAGCTCAAATGGTGCCGATCACTTATATATTGTCGACGAATTAGATATGCCAGGTCGTTCACTCGAAAGAGCCAGAGAAAAAGCTCGCAAAGAATTCGACGATATATCGCATAGAGATAGAGTCATGCCCGGAGCAGATTGGGCACCTTCCAAGCTGGACCCGCTTGATAACGGTGGTTTCACAACCGCCGACGACAATGGAGCACCAGTTCCTTACAAACTGAATGGACACGTCGATTGGCAAAGGCGACCAGCGTGGGAAGCTGCCGACTAACTTACAATTTGGCCGTTGCTTTGCGAACAATGTTTGAGCGCACAATTGCGGCCGCGTCATTCTCATACTGAGTTGCAGTTTGAGAGTCGCTCGATGCTCGCAAAACACGAGCGTAATCGTTCAAACAGCAGGCAGCAAGCATGCTCCTCTCACCTGCCGTTCGCGCTGTTGTTGCAAGAGCCCATGAATAGAGAACGAGAGCCTGATCGGTCTTTCCGTAACTCAGACACTGAAGGGCCAGATAATTTAGCCGCAAAGCAACTTCAGGAGTCTGGGCCGCAACAGGCACCACTGGTAGTTTGGAAACATACTCAGTGGCTGGCGGCTGACCGGCATCTCTGACCCGCTGTTCTTCACTGATCACACCGATCAGGGTTCTGGTTCGATCTGTCAGAGCTGATTTAGCACCGTATGACGATTCATAGATCACCAACGCTCGTTGAAGAAGTGGCTTTGCTTCGCTGAAATTGTTCTGCGCAAGGTAAACCGTGGCCAGACTGATCAGATCGCGCGCAACACTAGGATGGTTAGGGCCAAGCGATTTTATGTCAACCGAAACCATACGCTCATAAAAATCGATACGCTGTTGAGAGACCTGCTGATCCAGAGCCAGGTCATTGAGTGGACGATCAGGATGGATAACGTTTGAACCTGGTAAACCATTACCAAAATTTTGCCCGGCGTCCCTGTCAGCATTTACCGAAACTGAGACTGAAGACCCCTCAGGACTTGTCAAACGATTACTGCTTGCTGAACTCGACGAGGTCTCCTGCTTGTTCTTCAACTGCAGACTCGCAACTGCCTGATCCGCGAGGCGCGCAGCTACCGCTGCACTAAACGCAGAAGGAGCGACTCCTTTGCCATTACCAAACATCTTCGGATCATCTTTCAACAATTCACGCTGTACGCTCGACTCTCGCACAGCAGACTGATCGAAGTTGTTACGAAACAAATCCGTGTAATCAGCCAGAGCGTCGACAAGAAGAATGTTATTTGGCAAATCAGCTTGTACCATTAACTTGGATATAACATCGTAATAGGCTTCAGCTGCGCCTTTCAAGTCGTCAATCTTGCACAAGACTTTTCCATAGCGCAACTGCAGACTGGCATACAGATAACTGGACCTCTGATTAGCATCAGCAAGCACTTTCAATCCATCGGCAAACAGCTTCTTCGCTCGGGGATAATCGCCGTCGAAATAGGCTATATCAGCGAGATTTCCGTACGTTTCAGCGAGCAGCGCAAAATTCTCGCGAGTATTTTTCTTCAAAAGGCGAAGGGCACGCTTGTAGTTTTGATTCGCATCTTCGGCGATATCTTGCTGAACAAAAATCTCACCAAGAGCTCGATAGCAAATTATCAAATCAGCATCACTGGCATGAACGCGCTTAGCTTCCTTCAGAGCAGCCTCGAAACATGACTGCGCAACCGTCAGATGTTTCAGTTCCTGCTGTTTGCGCCCTTCCAGAAGAGCCTCACGCCAGGCGAAAGAACCATTAGCAACAACGGATTCACCAGGTTTAACAGGAGGATTTAATTTAGCCGTCTCGTCTGCCAACGCAACAAGTTGCTGACTCAGCAAAACAGATGCAGCAATCAGAAGACGAAATTTGATACCAAATGAGTTTCTAATCATGACCAGAGCACAGACCGGTTGATTTATATATGGACCACGCAACCGGATAATCTATCATACTAGTTTTCCAACTAAAAATCTGGGTGCCTTCACTGCAATGGCTTCTGGTACTGCGGGCAGTGTAAGCGGAGGGACAAACCCTTGAATTCGGCTAGAATAGTTTAGCCAGCTCCTGCATAATCTTGGCGTC
Source organism: Candidatus Melainabacteria bacterium (assembly GCA_003963305.1). NCBI lineage: Bacteria > Bacillati > Candidatus Melainabacteria > Candidatus Melainabacteria bacterium. Next base: position 247,903 of record RXJR01000028.1, read on the forward strand.
CGCGGCGGTTTTAATGCCGTTTTTATGATTTTTGGTGAAGTAATCGAGATTGGTTAAATCGTTGTGCCAGTACGCGCGGGCAATGTCATTTGCCGTCGGCATCTTTCTTTCGGGGAAGTTTGCCGTAGCTAGCAACAAATCCAGGTCCAATGCTTCGCCATTCGATTTCCTGGGCCAATCGATCAGAAGTCGCCCCGAACTATCGACACTGGCACAGGTTTCATAATGGTCACGTTCTCTGGATACACGAGTTGCCCACCCTTTGAGCAGACTTTCCGGAATTTGACCGTCAAGCTCGCGGTCAGGGTGCGGAAGCAATGCCACACAACCCCACTTCGCCGATATTTCGTTAAATTGGTTGTCTCCGTTCAATTCGGCGGTCCAAAGGTGTGTTGCCTCCAGGATGAGGTCGCGAAGATGTCTAACTTGATTAACGCATGGAACGACCAGAGCTTGTCCCATCATATTAATTGCTGTATCAAAGACAATAGATGAATAGGTATTCCCGCGCGTTTTCGAACGCCTGCCGTAAGCAATCGGGACTTGGACTGCAATGGTCTCCTCCATCCGAAGCCTTGCCTGTCGCCAATGCGCTCGACTGCATTGCCAGCAAGGTTTTTCGCAGACCGGCGCGCACATCCGACTGTCCCAATACAATGATCCTACGATAAGAATGCCTGTTTTCAGATCCATATGAAATGTCCCCTGTCCGAGATCCTCTGGCTTCTTTAGCGCCACTGCGCTATTCTTACTTGGATTGATCTCGTGCTTGTCTCAGGTCATCAGAGAATACGCCACCTTTTTCAATCAGTCAGTCCACCACTTTTGAGAATAACTCATATCACAAATGACTAAACTAATTATTGCGGCGTCACTAGCATTACTTTTTGACTCTGCATTTGGATTTTGCAGTTTTGCGGCGGCGCCCAATATGCCGCTAACAAGCAATGAAGTAAAAAACGCAAAAGGATGTTTGCCGAGTCTTGCCGATCCACCTGATGATATGGTGCAATTTAAAAACGGGAAGTTTAGCTCGAAAGATTATCCATTTGCCGAAATTCGTGCAACCGCATTTGGTGTACTAAACGGATCACAAGTAGCCGTCGCCGAAGTTTGCTGGAATACGGGCGGCAGCGGTAACTGGGAAGTCGTCGAACTATTCAGAAGAAAAAACGGGCACGTAGTCGGTGACAAAGTTTACTGGCCTGAGAATTTGCCCGATGGCGGCACAATGGTTGGTCGAATAGAGATAAAGAACAACAAAATATATCTCTATGGAGAAGCACCGATGGAAAACCGCAAAATCAAGAAACCCAAAATCATCAATGTTTCTGCATTCACGGATTTTCGGAAGTAGAATTGCTGCAAGTCACTGTGACTTGTTTTTACGGGCACTGGAGCAATATTAAATGAAACAGCGCACGGAACCGGACACAAGAATATTTGCCATTCTTGCTCGACAATCGTCGCTCGCAACAATCTTTCGTCGCGGTCCACATGACCACGTGCAGCTGATTTTATGGGACAGAAGAAATGACACCTTTCAACCTGGACAATGGTTTAGAGGCAGAATATATGAGCGCCGATGTGATTTGTCGCCTTCAGGCAAGTACCTTATTTATTTTGCAACTAATTTTAATCCCGAAGCAAATCGCGACAATTACTATGCCTGGACTGCAGTAAGTAAGACACCTTACCTCAGCGCATTGCTTCTCTGGCCGAAAAAGAGCACCTGGGGCGGTGGCGGGTTATTCCGAGAAGAGAAGGAAATTCTGCTCAATCACAACGAAATCGAAATGCAACTCGGCACGCGGTGGCTAAAACCGAAGTCGATTACCGTTCGCCAAATAGCACCCTGGGCAGGCGGAGGGGAAGACAATCCGATTTTAGAAGAACGCTTGAGTCGTGATGGATGGAAGCTGGTACAACCAAGCAATGATTATGAGACGGTTGAGAATATGCAAATTCCATTCGAGACACCAATCACAATCGCCAAGCCAATCCCGATTTCCTCAACAGTAAAATACAGCTTAGAATGGATTTGGCTTGGAATGAAGGAACTGAACGGTCCGTGGTGGGTAACTCAGTTCATCGTCCGAAACGAAAACGGCAAATCCGTTCTCAATCTAGGTCGATGTGATTGGGCAGACGTAGATCTAAATGGCGATGTATTATTCGCAGACTCAGGAAAACTTTTCAGATTGGGGAAAGGACAGTTCGACCTTGAAGCGGCAAAAGAACTCATAGATTTGCGTAACTCCAAATTTGAGCGCATAACTGTACCGGCAGAAGCCCAAAGATGGTAGTAAAACTGGGACAATCATTAATGTCTTAGCGGCACAGTTAAGGAGCGGGGCCGGAGTAACTGCACGCCCTGCATTTAACGAGTTTGTTCTCTATGACCCAATCGCAAGCTGAGACACATGTCAACGACGATCGTTTCTTAGAATTCGGAACAGATACGACTAAAGGAATTTCCATCAACTGCTCACAGAGCGAACATCTCATCACAGCAAACTTCTCAGAGACCGAAAGAAGAGGTCCATGGTGTTTGCTGCTACAGAATTCTGGAAAGAAATCGTCCAACATTCGGTTAAAACCAAACCAATAGCGCTGCGATCATAGATTATACGGGCAACTTAAACTCCGCGATATGCAGGATTTTTCGTTTTACGTCGGTTTTACAGGCTGTCAAGTAAAGTCGTTGCGTTAGAACATTTACTAGCCGCCTTCGAATTGAACCAAGCAAGCCGTACAAAACGGCGTATAGCTTGACGTCAAATCGTGCCTTGAGGAGTTAATCGAAATGTCCCATTCCCACCATGAGCATGACATCGCGAGAAAAGTCGGTCACGATCTAACTCACCATCATCATCACGAAGCCGTGCAGCATCTCATGAAAGAGTTCCACAGCCACGACTCAAAAGAATTCAATCACCTGTTGAAGAATATCCAGAAGTCACTTCATGGACATCACGATTTATCCGTAGAGCGCCACAACGGCAAGATCACGCACATCAACTTCGACCATCACGACATCTATGGCGGTCATGCACACGACAAGAAGCATTCCAAAGATGCTGAGAGAACAGGAAATACAAAAGACGCAGGACATTCGAAACACGCTGAGAAGAATGCTGAGACCCACGATCCCAAGCATTCGAAACATGCTGAGAAGAGTGCTGAGACCCACGATCCCAAACATTCGAAACACGCCGAGAAGAATGCTGAGACCCACGATCCCAAACATTCAAAACACGCTGAGAAGAGTGCTGAGACCCACGATCCGAGGCATCACAAGTATGGTCCGAAGCCTGAACATAAGGCTCCCGCACCGCACGCAGGACAACCAGGCGAAGGACAGGTAGAGTCGCAGGCACGTGGCTCCACAGAAGCCAGAAACGCCACTCCGGTTAAAGATCAACAACAGCTAAAGGATGACACCGCACGACACAGGCAAGAGCACGAGAAAGCAAAGAAAGAACATGTCGAAGAAAAACCCCTGACCGAACAGCAACAACATGTCAAAGGACTGTTAGAAAAACACCTTGGTCATCCAATTGATAGACCGCAATTCGAAGCTTACATGGATCGCGCCAGACGACAACATGCAGAGAAGAGTGCACACTAACAATCTGGCGCTAATTAGGCTGAGATGAATATCAACCCTGAGTATTGATGCTGAGAGGTTTTACACCAATTTTATAGAACGCCAGCTAGTCTGCAGTTGTAATCAGCTTACTGAGAGCACTCTGCAAATAGCAGATAGGATTTACAACCGGATTTTACGACAGAACAAAGGATTGACCGTGATTGATACACAACAAAATTCCGAATATTATGTCAGAAGAAGCTGCGCGTTCGGGGTTCTTGGCGAACCGGAGCGCACCATTGCCGACTGCGACAAGGCACTGACACTCAATCCTAGCAGTGCAGTCGCGTACTTCAACAAAGGTAGAGCACATTACGAACTTGATCAGTGCGAGCACGCACTTGCAAGTTTCACCTCCGCCATTCGAATCAACCCTGAGTTCAGTCAAGCTTATAACGCACGTGGCGTTGTTTACGCACAATTGCAACAAGACAAACTGGCGCTGAGTGATTTCGACGAAGCCATAAGACTCGAGCCAACCACATCATTGGCATATGCAAACCGGGCCAACTTATATTTCCGTCAGAACAGACTTGAACGAGCGTTGCGCGACATGAACCACGCGGTCCGGATCACACACTCGACACAAGCACACTCAACGAGAGCGGTAATTCTCAATCGACTTAATCTACACGATCAGGCTCTGGATGACTGCGATCGCGCTATCGAACTGGACCCCGTTAACTACGATGCATATTTCGAACGTGGACGCTCATTTATGCACCTGCAAAGATTCGATGACGCAATTGAAGATCTGAGTTTCTACATTGAACACAATCCGAAAAGCGCCAATGGCTACTTCATCAGATCATACGCATACAGATGCATGAAGAAGGCGCGAGAATGCCAGCAAGATCTCGCAACGGCGATCAGCCTCAATCCCTCACTTTCAAATCTGTTGATGATCAATTAGTTGTTCTGCAGTTAGTTATTCTGATGATCTTGCGTCGACACCGATAGATTATCGCTAATTGATCGCGTCCAAAAGATGGGCGACAGATCATCGCCGTTTTGCGTTGATTTCCTGCTAAATTAACCAGCGCCTTTAGCCAGAAAAGCAGAACGCATGACCTTTATCATGCGTTCGACAGAATTACTGATTCGCAACTGTTACAGATTAGAGCTTTAGCGATGAGCTGCAGTATAGACGGATGGTGTTTCCCATTCAGACATTCCTGCTGGCTTCGACTTCAAACGATTTGTCAAAGCAATTACCTGATTTTGTGTTGCAGCATCGCTTCCATAATGCCCCCACAAATCGACAATGCGAGTACCTTTTGGACAAACAATGTCAGTTTGGCAAGCTCGACGTAGCGCGATCAGTAAAATCGCACCGCCACCGACGACAATGAAAAAGGCTCCATCAAAAAATGGCACTTGCATAAATATTGTATTCATCAACCCTCCTCAAAGAATGCACATACACAGCAGGCAGCTCAGTAGCGAACTCGCCCTAAGACTCTGTATTTTCGAAAGACTTGGAGACGCCTGGGCGAAATTCAGATGTCGGAATTTCATCACCCACGGTTGTCATGATGTCCATTCACTCGTAAAATGCCCGTCAAATCCGGGTGTAGAACTACGCAATTAAGTCAGAGTAAATTTCGCACACCATATTAGGCGAAGGTTGTATAGAAAGGTTGGCACCATATCCAGTGCAGAAGAAACCAGCTGAAGGAAACACGGAACACAACCTAAATATTGAATTGAACGCACCTTCGTAGTCTTCCCACCACGTTTAACAGACGTTTTATAACGTTGTCAGTAATCTCTCAACACAAGATGGTCGAGAACTGAATGGGTCTGCCACTGGCGCCAGAGAAATCTCAACTCTACCAATGATTCTAAAAAGAGAGGAAATAGCATGGGTTCATTCCAAGTCTTTCGAGCAGGGGCCGAGGCATTAGCTGAATCACAACTGGGGATCAAGGCTGCAGCAACTCTCAGTGAAGCGGCAACAACGGCGAGCAGATTTCTTAGCGAAGCATATCCATCAGCAAAAGGAATGATTGCTAAAGCAAGTGACATGTTCAGGAGTCCTCAGACAGCTTCTTCTCTGAGCCTTGAGGGTGCTGGGGAGATGACTGCCGCTGAGAGAGCCGCGACACCCGGTGGAAAAGCCTATCAGAAAGCTTTCGAAGCGTATGAGAGAGAGAGAGCAATTGGCTTCAATGGCACCAGAGACCTGATAAATCAAACGAGAACACCCGCAAACGGCTTCGATGCATTATCAAGACAGGTCGAAAAGCTTCAAGGCATTGGCTTATCGAGCGGAGGAAGTGAGTTACCGCGTTCCCTTGAAGGCATACGAAAATCGTTTCAACCGGTCGCCGCAAATTTGGAACTGGGCTCGGCACGCTCTGCAAATTTGCACAGCTTTGTTCCGGGAGAATCTGGTCTGGCCACCAGGATACAACCATCCACTTTAAGATATCCACCAATCGAAACGCAAGTCGTAGGCACTACAACTGCACGCGCAGAAAAGGTGACAGCAGCTGCACGCACAGAGCAGACAACAGTCGCAGCTCAGGAAGCCGAAAGTGGAACCGGCACAACTGAAGCGGTGGCAAAAGTCCGCTCACGCCGAAGAGGTTCTAAGGTCAATACCGAAACTCCGGCGAATGGCGAAGCACCCGCAGGCAAAGAAGCGGTAGAAGCCACCACTTCAGGACGGCGAACAAGCTCACGAAGAACGTCAAAGGTTTCTGAAACGGCTGAGGAAAATGCCGGAGACAAGAAGCTCAATAACGACATGAAGAAACCGACAGCTGATGTTCCTTCTGAGCAAGGGATGCCCGGAGCAAGATCTCAATCATCTCTTAGGCAGGAGAAAAACGGTTATGATGAAGTCGTCCAAAACCGTGCTAGAGCCAGAGACCAAATTGAGCAAGCATTTCAACCAAGTCGGCCGAAAGCAGAAGCAAGAGTAGAACCAGTAAAAGCTGAAGCTCCTAAACCAGAACCAGCAAAAGTTGAAGCTCCCGTAAAGCCAGAACCAGCTAAAGCTGAAGCTCCCGTAAAGCCAGAACCAGCTAAAGCTGAAGCTCCCGTAAAGCCAGAACCAGCTAAAGCTGAAGCTCCTAAACCAGAACCAGCTAAAGCTGACGCTCCTGCCACGGTCGACGAGACTGCAACAGTAGCGGAAGTCGTCGAAGGTGAAGCCACCGGACCCGCAGGACAGAATCTGAACAGAGCTGCTCGTCGCAAGTTGGACCGCGCGGCAAGACACGACCGCAGGAGAGGCCCTTCGCCTCAAGAACAAGAGGCAAGGGACTACCAAAGAGCATAGTCTAGAGTCCAATTCACCTCCAACACCAAAAAGCACCGGTCCAGGCACTGAAATTCAGTACCTGGACCGCGAGCCTCATCTACTTTTTCCAAGAGTCTATAATGCTGTTCGGGCAGAATCGAACTTCTAAACAGCAGGTTCAGAGTGAAAAGTATAGTAATCAATAAAGCAAGTGACATGCATGTTCATCTTCGACAGAATGAGATGCTTCACAACGTTTTACCGCACACGGCACTGCAGTGCTCAAGAGCACTTGTGATGCCAAATACGATACCACCGGTATTGACATCAGATGATGTTGCAAATTATCGCCAAGCAATCATGAAGAACCTACGCAGCGGAGAAGATTTCACTCCCTTGATGACATTCAAGGTATCGCCAACAACTGCTGCATCGTCTATCAAAGAGTTGAAACAACAGGGAGCGGTTGCAGGCAAACTATACCCAGAGGGTGTCACTACAAATTCAGAAGGCGGCGTCACAGACTTCGAAGCACTCTATCCCGTCTACGAAGCAATGCAGAATGAAGGGCTCGTCCTCTGCCTGCATGGAGAGATGCCTGGTGTTTTCTCACTAGACCGAGAAACTAGCTTCCTGGCAGTTTTGGAGGACATCGTTAGTTCGTTCCCAGATCTGAGAATTGTGCTGGAACATGCAACCACCGCAGCCGCCATTCAGTGCGTCGAATCCATGCCTGAGAATGTCGCTGCAACTTTGACAGTCCATCACTTATATCTGACCTTAGATGACGTAATTGGCGACAGACTAAATCCGCACGTATTTTGCAAACCAATTGCAAAACGTCCAGAAGATCGAGCCGCACTGGTCGCAGCAGCGATGAGCGGCAAATCGAAATTCTTTCTGGGATCTGACAGTGCACCACATCAAATTTCGGCAAAGGAATGTGCATGCGGAGCGGCAGGCGTCTATACCGCGCCTGTGCTGTTACCAGCATTGTGCGAATTGTTTGACCGACACAACAAGTTGGAGTTTCTTGAGTCATTCACATCCGGCTTCGCGACTGATTTTTATAAGCTTGCCGAAGAAACTCAAAAAATCGAATTAGTTGAAGAGAGATGGACTGTTCCTGAAGAATATCAAGGCGTTAAACCATTTCTGGCAGGAACCGAACTTAAATGGAAAGTCGCAGACCGCTAGCATAATAACCTTCATGCCAGCGAACCTCCACCACGTGAACAATCATGCACGACAGCAATAGAAGTAGACCGGTCGTCTACCAATTGCAAGAAAAAAAATGTTCCCGGACTTAGCGTTGGGAAACTGCGACAAGAGAGATCCGTTCGTTAGACCAGAGGCGCCACAGTAACTGCGGCGCCTCTGAAATTTTTCCTCCAGTTTCGACATATGCCACTATTGATCGGCGTCCAGTCTGACGGTCCGAAACAAGGGCAACTCACGCTCATGCTGCCAACCCCAACTGTCGCAGAGCGCCAAGTAAACCAGACTCGCCAGCACCCACGCGATTATCGAAAAAAGCATGACAGATCCAAGGGGCGCGAAGCCGAACCACCAGGCGACGAGCGCCGGCAGTCCAACGACCATCGACCAGGGAATGAACTCCGCCAGAAAGGCAGTCAGCCTGGAGCCGCACACAGCCTCTTCCAAAAGCGCATGAACACAGCGATGAAAAGCATTTCCCCGGGGCAATACAATCCTGTAACGGAAGCTGAGCTTGTAAGCATCAACCATGTCATTCCAGCACAAGAACACGATCTCCAGCACGACATACAGAAGGAGAATTATCTGCGCCTGCAGCAGAAAGAGAATCCCATTCACCGGAACAGGAGCAGCCAGGCGAAGGAAAACCAGCGTGGTCAGCGCACCCATAGCGACAGCGCTGCGGACCAACGGACGTGAAAAAATGGCGCAGAGAGACTTGAGCGTAAGAAGGTTGGACATGGTTCGTTCCTTCAATTTGCTAGTTGACGTAAACCATCGATGTCTTGCAGATCAGCCGACGCAGATCACGAATGCGTCCGCGCCGGCTGAGTGCATGCTTGTCTTCTCAGTTCCAGAAATTCTCGCCTTCGATACGCCGCAAAATCGGCGTGTATACGAACGGTCGAGCACCGCTGTGAGCTTTCTGGAAGCCAGTGACGAAGCTGTTTTGACGTGCCCGGAAACGATGAACGTCTCCGTGCATGTGGAAGATCACGAAGAGAAAGGTGCCTTCGCTATTGGTGTTGAACTGACCACTTAGCGTGCTCACTCCGAGATCAGTTTCTGGCAGCGTCCCGGTTTTACCCACGACGGAGCCCGCTTGACCGACTGCACTAAAACGCCCTCTCAGCGTTCCATCATCGACCCCGGCGACAGCCAATAAGTCGGTGAAGGACAGTTGGTGCGCCTTGAGTTCAGCTTCGAACGCCTGCAGAATCTTCATCATCGCTTGCGGCGAAAGACGATTGACGAAAAGTCCGCTGGTCGAAGCAAGCTGAACTTCAGAAGCATCAATGCCGATGGACTCGATCAAGAACGTTCTCAGTGCAGCTGGACCACCTAGCATCGCGCCGAAGCGCTCAGCCATATTGTTGTCAGAGTGGCACAGCATAATCTTGAGTATGTCCTTGAGCGGCGGGGCGTTATGAGTCGCCAGCAAAGCAGCCGTCGCAGGTGGAGCATCGACTTTCACCGATCCCTTGATCGCCACTTCTGGAGTGCCGTCGGGCAAGAGACCGCTCTCGCTTCGGAGACCAGGCGTCTTGTGGTGCGGGTCGAGTGTCGCCATCAACTTTTCTCCTGCGGCCGCACCGGTGCTATGCAGATCCATGGAGAACTCAGGAGACACGATGAGATTGCCTTTGACCGATGTTATGCCCATACGGGCAAGCAGCCTGGCCAGCTGACGACCCTGCTTTTCACCAAAGAGCATATAGCGACCGCTGACGTAGAGGTTGCCGTGAAGGGCACCGTCGGCATTGATGGTACCGTCGGTACTGACTTCGGTAGTGAACCGGTAGTCCGGTCCCCACGTGCGCACTGCCCACAATGCAGTAGGCACTTTGACATTCGAAGCAGGATTGAAGAGACTCGTAGTGTTGTTGGAAACTACAACGTTGCCGGTGCTTTCCTGAACGACCATGATCCCTTCAAGCGAGCTTGATGCGAGAGTGCTCCCGGTGTCACTCCTGGTGTCACGCCTGGTGACGCGTAAGGTGTGACGTCCTGGCACTCTTCTGATGTTTGCCCCGACCGCCGCATGTGGCCGGGCAATCACACTGCGGTGGTGGGGTCTGAAGGCACGACCTTGAGCATCTGTTGAAAGAAACGCTGTTATGCACAACAACGCCGCTGTCAACGCCAGGCGGGCCCACTTTCGAGTTCTATCCGTCATGGCTTTGGTCCCGCGTGAATTTTTCCAGCTCAGCGAGCCGTTCGGCTTCAGTCCAGCCTAGCTCCGCAGCCATCACGTGGGATACCGGCTCAGCAGATTCAAGAGCCGCTTGCCTGTCCGTGATAGTGAGCCGAATTCGCCTGGAAAGAACATCCTCGATCGTTCGCGCCGCCTCTGCCCGGACAGCGTAAACAACCTGAGCGAGAATGTAAGGATGCTCTGGACTGATAAGTTGACCTAGCGATTGATCGTCAATCACCAGCCTGAGCACATGAGCAGTTGCTGCACCGTACACGGTAGGCAGATATGCTCCCGTCCAATCCTTCAGATTTGTCCAGAAGGCGGCTTCACGGAACTTTTTCACCTTGGACGTGACGTCGTCGGTCAAATTCCAACCGCCGAGCATAATGCGGTCGGTCTGGCATTGAGCAAATTCGCGCTCAGGGCTGGACCTGCGCATGACTTTGCAAACAAGATCGACTGTGTCGCGAGCCATCACTCGCGCTGTCGTCAGCTTGCCGCCGGCGATTACAATCAGTCCATCCGCAGCTTCCTCCAGATGATGACTGCGAGCCAGCTCCGCCGTCAATTCAGGAGCGTTACGAGGCCGCACCAGCGGGCGCAAACCTGCAAACGCGCCAGTAACGTCGGCGAGAGTAAGCTTCAGCTCCGGGAACATGGCGTTGGCAGCATCGAGGCAATACTGCTGTTCCGAAGGTTCAGCACGCAGATTCTCGAGGTCGCCATCGTATTTGGTGTCGGTCGTTCCGATGATGACCGAGTGATACCACGGAACGGCAAAGCAGAAGCGCTTGTCGTGCGGGGAGGGCAGAATCATGGCGCAGTCGAGAGGCAAGCGCTCCCTGCTGACCGTGAGATGCACTCCTTTAGCCGGAACGACAACAGTCGAAGACTGACCGCCTGAGAGTTCAGTCGTTTGCTGCGACCAGACACCCGTAGCGTTAATGACGGTCCGAGCATTCAACCGCACCACATCAGCATTCGAACCGCCCAGTGAATCGACGACATCGACTCCGCACACTCGACCGTTCTCGTAGTGATAGCCGCTCACACGCGCATAGTTCAGGGCAATTCCGCCAGCGGCGCACGCTGCTTTCAGCACCTCGAGCGTATGTCTGGAATCGTCCGTGCGGCAATCGCCGTAAACCAGACCACCGATGAGGCGCTCTTGACGCACACCGGGGCAGGCCTTGAGCACTTCCGCAACGCTCATGCGTTTGTGGGCGTGAGGATTGCCGAGACCAGCCATGAGGTCATAGATCCACAGCCCGATCTTGATCCGGAGATTTCGAAAAGGCTGGTCTGCATATAGCGGAATCACAAAAGGCAGATTCCACACCATATGCGGTGCCAGGCGTGACAGAAGGTCCCGCTCACGAACCGATTCGAGCGTAACGCCGAATTGGTAGTTTTGCAGATACCGCAGTCCGCCGTGCACCAGTTTCGTTGATTTGCTGCTTGTGCCTGAGGCGAAATCGTCCTTCTCGACAAGAATTGCCGACAAGCCTCGACTGGCAAGGTCAAGCAGAACGCTGGCGCCCGTGATACCACCGCCGATGACAACTGCATCGAAAGTGCAACCTCGGAATTTTGCCAGGTCTAGCCGTTCAAGTGCGACTTGCACCATGGTCAACATCTCCATCATTGCAAAAAGCCCCCGGGGTCGAAACTCCGGGGGCAGTCTTGAGAATGCTGTCTCAGCCAGACAGCCAGATCAGATCGTCACCGATTTGACCTGACCGTCAGCCGAGCCGCACCACCATCACCTGGTCGACGAACCTGCCGCCTCCTTGCGCGCGAGTTCCAGGAACTTCGGCCAGTTGATCACGCCAAAGCCGGTCGGAACACCGAGCAGATCACTCGGCTGAACCGAGTAGTCGCCGTTGTCGCCGGGTTCGGTCACCTGGTTGAAGATGCCGTTGCGCGCATTGCGATAGACAAATCCGAGCATATCCGGAAGCGGCTTGGGCAGCGCCGCCTGGATCATGCACAGCTTGATGAAGATCGTCGGCGCCGCGCTGCTGGTGCCGCCGACAGTGCTGGCCGTGCCGTCCTCGTTGTAGATGAGCGGGCCTGTCGCCGGAGCCGCGTTGTCGGCGATCGTCGAGGAGATGTGCCCCGGCTTCTTGGTCGACTTGGAGATGAAGACACTCGGATCGAGTCCGAGCGACAGCTCCTCCGGCGTCACCGGGAAGACAGCCGAAACGCCACCGCCGGTGGCGCCGCCGAACGGCATGTCATTCCACACCTTCTCACCGGTCACTTTCTTGCCCGTAGAGTCAAAAATGAGCTCCACGCCCGCAGCGCCGATCATGCCCGCAACGCAAGAAGGAGCATCCGGCGTGGCCGCCCGAGTCTTGTCCTTCGAGCCATCGTCACCGGTGGCGGCGGTAACGAACATGCCACGCAGTCGAGCCGCCTTGAGGGTGCGCTCCCAGCGACGCAGCGACTGCTGGGTGTTGTGCACCTCGGCCATGCCCCACGAGATCGAGACGCCCATGAGCGGCTGAAGAACACCGTTCACTTCAGCGCCCTTGAACGCCACGGCCGCTTCCAGACACTGAGCAAACGAATCATCGTCGTTCGGAGCGCGGAAGACGACGCAGACGCCGTTGGGATTGAGCAGAGCCTGGTCCTGCATGTCGAGCTTGTTTTCGACAGTGGCGCCGTCATCGGGATCGCCATCGATCGTGGCGCCGTTCACGGGCACCCCGACGATCTTGGTCACAGCGATGCCGGCCTTGCCCGCGGCGATCTTGAGCCCGCCCTGCATCTTCTCGCCGTTGTCGCCGTCGAGGCTGATGTAGCCGCCGACCACAGGTGTCTTGTCCATCTCCTCGACCGGGAAGCCCTGAGCCCGAGCGATATCGCGGGCGGTGCCATGATTGGTCCGTCCGGCGCGCGGCTGAAGCGTCGGCTCCAGCAGGCGGTAGCGCGTCTTCGCGACCCGACGAGTGTCGAGGCCGAAGATGCCTTCGATGGGAAGGTCGGCGCGCGCGTTGATCTCGCCTGCACGAGCGAAGAACATGCGCCCCTTCTTGTCGCGATTGTGCGACAGCTTCAGACCCGGAAGGAACTTGCGAGCCGCGGCATAGGTGCCGGAGACGCGCACGATGCCGTGGCTGATGTCAGCGTCGGTGCGAGGCAGCACAGTCAGCCCAGCCACCTTGACCGCCTCGACGATCTGCTCGATGTGCGCGACGTCAGCGCCGGTGACCGCTTCCAGCTCGGCGACCGAAAGAGGTGCGCGGGCGCCGCTCGCCACTTCGTCGAGGAGCTTCTGCACGGCTGCTTCAGAAGCGACCATCGGCGCCTGGATCGAGAACTTGACCCGCTTGCAGCCGTGAAGTTCGTCCTTGACGACATCGCAATCGCGCGGCGCAAGTTTCTGCGAGCCCGGAATGGGAGCGAACTGGAAGGGGGAAGTGTTCCGTTTGGTAGACATGGTTACACACTTTCTGAGGCTGTTTTGCCTCGGTTGGGTTATGCAGAATGCAAACCCTTACACAGAGAAAAGGCACAGCATTTGCTGCACCGGTTCAAAGGAAGCACGCGCTTCCCTGGTGCGTATTTGGTGGCATTACACCAGACACGCGAAGGGGCGCCAGTTGCCCGGCACCCCCATTCTCGAAGCGTGCTGATTGGCTCAACACGCTTTTAAGAGAGCCAGTTTCCCGGCGCCCTTCTTCTTATGGTGCGGCTCAGGCCTTCTCTGCAAAAGCGGCTTCGAGTTCCGCTTTGCGTTCCAGGAGCTGCACCGGCACCTCGACGCCCAGCATGTCGAACAGCTCGCCTTGCGAATCGAGCTCCGCACGCCATTCAGACGGATCGATGTTCATCAACCGATTGAATTGAGCCTCGTCGAGGTTCAACCCCGTCAGGTCGATGTCACCGAAACTGGGCACCATGCCGAGCGCAGACGGATGCGCGTCGGCAGTTCCCTGCGTGCGCTCGAAGATCCACTTGAGCACCCGCATGTTGTCGCCATAACCCGGCCACAGGAATTTGCCGTCAGGTCCCTTGCGGAACCAGTTGACGCCAAAGATGAGCGGCTGCTCGGTGAGCTCGGCGCCGAACTTGAGCCAGTGAGCAAAGTAGCGCCCCATGTGATAGCCGCAGAAAGGCAGCATGGCGAATGGATCGCGCCGCACCTTTCCAACGACGCCCACAGCCGCTGCCGTGGTCTCCGAGCCGAGCGTAGCGCCCATGAACACACCCGACAGCCAGTCGTTCGCCTCGACGACGAGAGGCGAAGTCGTTGCCCGGCGCCCTCCGAACAGAATCGCGCTCAAAGGCACGCCGTTCGGATTATCCCATTCGGGATCGAGCGAAGGACAGTTGGTAATCGGGCAGGTGTAGCGGGCGTTCGGATGCGCAGCGGGTCGGCCGCAATCCGGAGTCCAATCCTGACCAAGCCAGTCGATCAGATGTGCGGGCTTCTCCTCGGTCATGCCCTCCCACCAGACATCGCCATCATCGGTGAGAGCGACGTTGGTGAAGATGCAATCGCGCGCCAGCGCTTCCATGGCGTTCGGATTCGTGGCGAAGGAGGTGCCAGGCGCCACGCCGAAGAAACCGAACTCCGGATTGACCGCCCACGCTCTCCCGTCTTCGCCCTTGTAGATCCAGGCGATGTCGTCACCAATAGTGGTGACTTTCCAGTCACTGAACTGGGCTGGCGGCTTCAACATAGCCAGATTCGTCTTGCCGCAAGAGCTCGGGAAAGCTGCCGCCACAAAGATCTTCTTGCCCTCCGGCGATTCGAGACCGAGAATGAGCATGTGCTCGGCCAGCCAGCCTTCCTTCCTGGCGATGTTCGAACCAATGCGCAAAGCAAGACACTTCTTTCCGAGTATGGCGTTGCCACCATATCCGGAGCCGACAGACCAGATCTCCCCGGTATCCTTGAAGTGGCATATGTATTTCGTCTCGTTGCACGGCCATGGCACGTCTTCCTGCCCTTCCTCCAGTGGCGCGCCGACCGAGTGCATGCAGGGGATGAACTGCCCATCCGGTCCCAGCTTCTTGAGAATCCTGGCGCCCAAACGGGTCATGGTCCGTTTGGTGACGGCGACATAAGGGCTGTCACTGATCTGAACGCCCAGCTGACAGATCTTTCCCTCGAGGTCGGCCATAGCAAACGGCACAACGAACATTGTTCTCCCCCGCATCGAGCCATCCAGGCGCCCGCAAAGGATAGTCATGGCGTCGTCCGAATCCATCCACTTGTTAGTGGGTCCGACATCGTCAGGATTCTTGCTGCAGATGAAGGTGCGATCCTCCACGCGAGCAACGTCGCTCGGGTCGGAACGAGCGGCGTAGCTGTTCGGCCGCAGCTTCTCGTTGAGTCGAATCAACGTGCCCGTCTCCACCATCTGAGCACAAAGCTCGTCGTATTCGAATTTCGAGCCATCGCAGATCAGAACATTCTTCGGCTGGCAGAGTTGGACAGCCACCCTGATGCGACGAGCAAGCTCCTTGTTGCGCACACGCTCATGAGCCGTAGCGGGGGTCAGATAGCGAAGTTTAGTCATGTCATCATCCTCGTTTAGTTAATCGAATCGTTAGCACCACAGATTCCGCGCACCGGAATCTGTTCAAGTAGTTGCTGCATTCTTTCTACAGGCTCAGGCGCTCAAGCAGACCTCGTGGAAGGAGTCGAAGTTCTTGATGCCCTCGATGAGCCAGTAGGAAAGAATGTCGGCGTCGGTATTGCCACCGTAGTAGTAGAAGATGAGAATCGCAGCCTTAGCCGTAGCTGCGAATTTCCACCCATTCATTTTGATCGTGCTATCAATCCACCACCATGCACTTGCGTCGCCGTAGTAGGTCTTCACGATCTTGCCTTCCAGGTCATTGACAAGCGCCGGGCTTTTCTTGCGGAGAAATTTCTGCAGGCTGCCAAACATGACACTGCAGAAGTTTGTCCACGCCAGACAGAAACCCAGCGCCTGAAAGAACTCAGCCTCGGTCATCGGGCGACCGGGGCTGAGAATCTGCTCGATCAAACGTGCCTGTTTGACCGACGCATCGCTTGGTTCAATGGGGATTTTGGCGAAGCCCATTGTCAGCGAAGCCTGCGACAGAAATGCGCCCGAGAGTTTCTGCCGCACCACACTGGTGTGAATCGGTTCGAATCGGCCGCTCTTCGAGCCGGTCGCAAGCAGCGTATAGACCTCAACGCTTCTGCCGGCGCCAAGATGCGTCGGCACCCCCGGACCCCGCACGAGTTCGGGCTGCACCACGATGGTATGTGCAAGGTTGACCATGCACCGTTCAAACGTCGCCGTGATGTGATGCAGATTAACGAGAGCCTGCATCAATTGTGCACCCGAAGTCAGCGCCTCGAGCCGATCTTCGCATACACAAGTAAGCCGCTGATCGAGATAATCAGCGAGCGCAGTTTGGTCTTCGAGCAGCTTCAACGTTGTTGTAGGCATTACAACTTCCCTTTCTTTGCGCATCCTTGCCTGCGGATTATGCTGGCATTACATATGGTGCAAGCGCGCACTGGAGCGCCCGTAGCTCCAGTACAGTCACTCCTGTGTTGGTGGCGAAAGTGCCGTTTCCGCCATCTACGCTCGACGAAGACTCTTGCCCAACTTGCTGTGCCGGAAGCCATAGGCGAAGTAAATCACCAGACCCACGGGGCAGCTGATCAGGTAAACCTGACGCACCATCGGATTGAGATAGAACACAAGCCCGATGCTGCAGACGATGACGACCGTCGCCGACAGGTAGTCGACCCAGGTTAAGTTGGGCAGGCGCAGCGAACCGGCGCCGACTGCCAGGAAGGCGACCAGCGTGCCCAGCACCATCATCTCCGAAATCTCTCCGAACGGAACGAAGCCCGCGAAGATGGCGCACACAACTCCGGTGACGACGATGCCGAAGTTGAGATTCTCGAACTTGTGGGGAAGAATGCCGTCTTCAGCCATGTTTCGAAAGATGCGCGGTGCACCCTGAATCATGACGAAGACTACATTGAACAGTCCGACCACTGCTCCGAGCGCGATCAGTTTCGCGACCAGATCGTGCCCAGTCGAGATGAGCACTTTAGCAAGGGGTGCCGCCGATTCGCTGCCCGAAAAGAGCGGATTAGCAGCAAGCACGCCATCGCCCGCCGGCACGAAACTCGGAGCCAGACCGGTGAGCACCATGAAGACGAGCAGATAGAGCACCGCCACGCCGAGCACGCAAACGAAGGTGGCGATCTTCGTGTCGCGCAGACTCTTGGACTCGCGAGCAAAAGTGTAGAGCGCGTCGAATCCCACGAAGGGGAAAACGAAGAGCGCCGCACCTTGCATAACGCCGTTCCAACCAACCGGCAAGAAGGGATGCCAGTTGTCGGGATTGATCGAGCTTGCTCCGGCGCCGATGAAAAGAGCAAGCAGAGTCAATTTCAGCCCGACCATGATGGCGTTGATCCAGGCTGGTTTGTGTGTGCCCACTTTGATCAGCAAGAGCGTTATCGTCAGAACGCAACTCACTGCTATCAGGTCGACGCCGAATCGACCGTCTTTGGACCACCCGCAAAGAAACTCCGGCAAGCCGAAGTTGACGGCGGTGCGCAGGTATTCGCTGAAGCCTATCGCCACTGCTGCTGTGCCCATGAAATATTCGATGAACAAGCCCCAGCCAACGACCCAGGCAGCCAGCTCACCCAGCGTGTGGTAAGTGTAGCTGTAGGCAGACACGCCGTGCGGAACGACGGCAGAGAATCGCTCATAGCGATTCCCAATAGCGCAGAAGTAGATGCTCGTGACGGCAATCGAAATTGCGCCGGCTGGTCCTGCCAGCGAAGCGATACGTCCGGGCATGACGAAGATGCCTGCACCGATGGTGGCACCGATGCCCAGAAGAGCGAGCATGAGCCAGCCGAGATGACGGTGAGACTCGCCTCTGCCATGACTCACATCATTGGGCAGAGTGGCCGTGAGGCGCGCTATTACGTCGGTCATATGTTCTCCAGAGTTTGACGATGCTTGATGCACCGAGTTTGACCAGTGCAGTGCCGAACAAGCACCACATCTGGTATCGAACAGTTGTTGTTTGAGAGGCGCAGTCAACCCGCGCCCCTCCTTGTTCGGGGAGCGCAGTCAACCCGCGCTCCTATTTGTTCAGAGAGCGCAGATAATCCGCGCCCGCTCTCTACTCAAGCGCCCTGGTTATGGCCGGACTAACGTCCTCGCCGCGACGGACCGGGGCGAAGGCGCGGAGCGCCACGAGATCTGGTGCCACTGCCGTTGGTGCCGCCGTGCTTGCCTGACTTGGAGCCAGCCGACTTCGAACCAGACGACCTGGTTCTGGGCGGCTTCTTCCCCGGCGACTTCGTCTCCGGCTTCGGCTCGGTCGCCCCGGGTCCTGACGACCTGGGCGCCGGCTTGGTGCGCTCACCCGGGCATTTGCCATCGTTTGTCTCGCACGACTCGTCGCAGTCAACCTTGACGTGTCCGCAGACAGGCTGCAGATCTTCGGGCTGAATGTCATAGATGCCGTGATTGCGCTTTTGCTCCTCCCAGGGGTCGAGCAACTCGGCCATCATGCTCTCGGCAGCACGATTGACCAGAGCGAGAGCTTCTTCCGGATCCATGCCTTCCGCCACCAGCTCGAAGAAAGCGATAGTCGCCGCCGACGTGATGTGGTGGAAGAAGTAGTGGTGCTCGCTGTCGGGAAGCTTGCCGATTCCCTGCTTGAGCAGCTCCTTGAGCGGGTTTACCTTCCGTTCCATCATGACGGGAGTCAGACAGACCAGCTTCTTCAGAGACAACCCATTCAAGCACTTGGCCGGAGTGTTGAGCAGGTGGGGCACGAGAAGCTTGCAAACCGCAGCGTAATCGGCCACAGTCACGCTCACCAGCGGAAGTTCAGGCTCCTTCACGCGGGCCAGGTTCCTGCTGCCATTGCCGTCCCGGGGGTTCGACTTCGACTTGCCCCTGGAACCGCCTTTGCGTTTGCTTCTGCCACGGCGATCTGCCATCGCCTGTTCGCCGGATTCATCATGCTCCTCGTCTTCACCGCCATCGTCTGATTGTGAACCGTGCCAGACCACGGTTTTGGGACGGGGAGTACCAGACTCCTTGGCCACCATGTCTCGCAACCATTTCGCGGTATCGCGAAAGTCAGTCTCGATTGCGGTCTCGGCCTGCCACTCGCCGGCGCGCACAATGTCCTGAGGATGCGGCTCCAGAACAATGGTAGCGGTGCCGTCCGGGCCGGCTATCAGACGATATGAGGAAGCGTTCCCCATAATGTGATCGACCTTGGTCATGTCGCCCAGCGCCATCGCCGTCATCGCTCCGATGAAGTAAGCATAAGCAGGAGCAAACGCCGGTGAGCCGCCGATCAAACTGCCGAACAGATCGGCGAGCAGTTCGTGCAGCTGATTGAGAAACACCTTCTTGAGCAGCTCGACAGTCGGCACTTTCTGGCCGCCGAGATTCGTAAACTCAGACGAAAGTTTGAGTTTGCCGCTCTTGTAAGCGCCGTCGATAAGCGCCCGCACCATGCCACCGAATTCAGGCGCAAAGCCTGGAACGCAGCCGACGACGAGATGACCGACCTCGTGGTCGTAAGGCTTGTCGGAGGTGCCCAGAGTGTTGAGGAAGTTGGTCTGCACGAAAGCGATATGACCGCCCCGCGGACCAACCGCTCCTGTTGCCGGAATCACAGCCGGTCCGGAATCAAACGGTCCGATCAGAACCGGAATGATCACGTCTCCGACAGTGACTTTGATCGTCGGAATCTGCTGCTTGACCGGACCGTCAACGGCGTCCAACTTAAGGTTGCCGGTGAGAACCAGGAAGAGCTTTTGCTCGAGCATGGCGCGGATGATCTTGAGCCGGGGCTGCAGAGCCGGATTCATCCACTGCCTGAAGCCCGTCGTCCACAGCTGGATGGTCGACAGAATCGGCTTGAGCTGGTTGGTGATAAGCTGAACCGCCGCCACGAAAACCTGACCGGTAGTCGCATCGGGGAACTTCTTATAGATGGACTGCATGACTGCCTGCAGCCAGTCGGGAACCTTTGTCTGCAGCTTCAAGATCTGGTCTCGAAGACTGTCACAGATCTCGCCGGTCTCAGACGGCAGCTGCGGCTTATCGCGCGTGACGATGACGAGATCAGGGTCGAACCATTCATGCACGACGGAGACAAACATGTCTCGCGTCAGAGCATTGGCCATCGCCTGGGCGCCACGGCGAAAGGGCGATGGTTCATCGCTCGAGATTGCGGCCGGCACGAGAGCCAGGCGCTCCGGTATCGGCATGTGCAGACCCGGCACCGGCCGTAGTGCGCGCAGAACGGCCCGATTCAAGTCGTTCTGCGGCACCAGCGCGAAGTCAGAGTCATTGATAAGCTTCCGGCAGTTGGCCAGCAGCGTCCGCCTGCGGGGAAACAGGTAGTTCTTTCGTCCACCGCCCAGGAAGAATTTTTCCTTCCCGTAAAGCGCCCGATGAATCGAGCAACCAGCAGATGGATGATTGAAGTCGGGTTCCGCAAAGAAAAAGCGCGGAATCGCAGTGGAGGTTTTGGTTCCTTTACGCATGCACAGATCCTTTCTTGTTTTTCATGCGTTATGGCACCACCGTCAGTGGTGCCACAAATAAACCACCATGGAGCGCACGCGTCCCGCGTGCATCAACATGGAGCGCACGCGTCTCGCGTGCACCTCTTCTTAGAGCAGCAAGCTATGATGCCGGGCGATTCTTACGAATCGTCCGGTACCTTCTGTCAATCGGATAACAAGCCGCTAAGCCACGACTGTCTCACTGGAGATATACGGGATCCTGCTGTTCAAGCGGCATACCGTCGACCGCCGCACGCTCCCGAACCTTTCTCTCGAACCCCTCTATGCGAGCGCGACTCTGCTTTTGAGTGGCGTCAAACCGCAGCAGCTGCTGCTTATTGAGCGCATAAATTTCTTCCCGAGCCGAATTCACCATGGCGGTGAGATCGCCGAGAACTTCTTTGTCGACAACAAGTCCTGTCACATTCGACTTCTGCCCACCAGGAAAGAACTCGAAGTTGGTGACGTGCAGGCTGAAGCCGTATGGAATGTCCACACCAGACTGACCTTCACTTTTGCCGCGACTGCCGAGTCCATGCAAGCGAGCACGGTGATTGCTCTGCATGACACCGGCAAGCCATTCGCTACCGCTTGCACTGGAGCCGTTGATGATAATAACGAACGGCAGGTTCGAGGGAAGCAGAAGCGGCACTCGTGGCTTGGGCATGGCACTCGTTTTGCCGCCATGATGGACAGTGACAAATTCGAGATCAGGAGTGAGAAAACTCTCCGTCACCTCGATTTCATCGGTGCCAGGAAGACGCCGCACCACCTCACTTGTCTCGCCAAACGGCAACATCAGACCAATGGCTTGCTTGACCTGTTCAACATCGCCGCCCGGATTATCGGCCAGGTTGAGAATGAAACCGCCGCCGGTGCCTCCTTTCTCATAGACCTCACGCGCCTCGACAGCGATGCTCACCATGTCGTCCTCGAGAATCTGACCTTTATCGAGGTTCGCTTTCAGCTCGTCAAAGCGGGCTGCTTTCTTGAGAGAATCGGCGTCTCCAGCCGTCCTCAAAGTCTTACTGGCAAGAGGTAAGACGGTCTTGGCGATAGCGGTGGCCAGATCCGCTCCAAGATTCTGCGCATAGAAAGAACGAATATGCAGCAGATTAATGCCATCTCCGAGCGATTCGAGCAACACCGAATGCTCCTGAATGACAGCCCGTTTTAACGTGAACTCCTTCCGCTGACCGTTGCGTTCGACAGTCAAAGTCACCGGCGAATCGGCGGCTCCCCGAAGCAATTCAACTGCCTGATTGACAGTCTTGCCAGCCAGCGTCTGGTTGTCGACAGAAACGATGAGATCGCCCGGCTCAACTATCCCGTCAGCCGGAGTGCCTTTTTCAGCTCCGTTAGCAACCAGCTCGAACCCAGGACCAAGAGCAAGTCCGTCCTCGCCGACGAACTCAATTGGCACACCCGCGTCGGTGATTCCGGTCTTTATGATGTTGCCCGAAGGGTCCGGAGTGTAAGCGCGTTCGAGCGAGACTGTCATCATGCGCGCATCCGCAGATTGCCCACCGCGACGAATCGTCAGAGAGATCTTCGAACCCGGCTCACCGAACAGGGCTTTCTCGACCTCACCAATGGTCATTTCAGCGACCGCCCGATCTCCTATCTTGAGCACCACGTCACCATAATGCACGAGCCCGTACGAAGGACTACTCGACGGCGGTTCATGCACCAGCACGGTGAGACGACTACCGAGAGCAACATTGTCACGATTGTTCATACCGACATGGATACCCAATCCACCAAAGTTAGCCTTCCTCGTCTTGGTCTCTGTGACAGTGCGTTCCCGGCTCTGAACATAGTCGAAACGAAGATGCAGAGAGTCGCGCATCAGCCTTATCGCATTCAGTGTCGCCGCGTCCGATTTGAAAACGGCAGGCTCACTATCGAACTTGTGCTCCCACTCAGCGACCCACCGAGCTCGCTGAATCGGATCAGCCATATTGACCGGACTGTCAGGGCTGTAGTGAAACTGCATGTAGGCGCGCAAGGCACGCATATACATGCATTTGTAGTCAGGCTGTTCGGGGCAGCCCAGACGCGTTCCAACTTTCACAAGCTGTTCGATGGCGCGATTGGTGCCTTCTTCGGTCATCAAATCGCTGTTGTGGTCGAACTTGTGCTCCCACTCCGCTTTGAATGGCGCGACCTGGTTGTTATCGGCGAGCAACTCGAATATCTCCAGAATAGTCTGGAACTGATCGCGATAAAGCGGCAATCCGAGCGGCTCCTGCTGTGACTCTGCCTGTGCAGCGGGTGACACAGGCTGAGCCCGAGAAGCTGTGGGCGCTTGCTGGGCAAACGCCGCAGTTTCGAGCGATAGCATCGACAGCGCCACTGCGGCGACGCTTGCGAGCAAGAAGGACTTTTTCATTTCGAATGTCTCCATTTTGTCGCTACGCGACGATTCGAAGATTCGCGCCCTTGTTCAATGGCGCAAACCGATACAGGTTTCTAGATTTTGTGTCGATCCACCCTTCTTTGATGCCTGGTGGCGATCAAGCCAAACAACCACAAAACAACGCCAACCCATAGATCGGCGTCGTTTATTAGCGTTGAGGAGCAACGCTCAGTCGAAGTCAATAACCACCGGACGATCTCTGTGCTCGTGCCTGCTGATCAAGACTTCAACCGTTCGCCCCCTGCGTGTCACGACACCTATGTCACAGCGCACATTTGCGTTAGTAACCAGGACAATCAAATCGTTGGCTTGAGTAGGGCTGACGATCAACTTGTTCTCGTCCATGCCCAGGATTTCAGCCGTCGATTGCTTGATGGTCACTCTTTTCCGCCGCACACCATACGGAAGAAGCAGCGTGCCCCTGGCCGGTATGGTAATGCGATGCCCGCCGAACAGAGTCTTTCCATTGCGCTGCAGCTGGAACGACAACGCTTGCGGTGCAACATTGATCATGTGCACCAGGCGATCGCCTTCTTCCGACAGAGTGGAAGTGACCACAACTCCCGGACCATCCGCACCGACCAGTCTCCAGCGAGGCTCGACGCCCAGCGCACTCATGAGAGCGCGATAGAAATCGAGATCAGCCGGATAGTCGCAACCGAGCACAATCGCTTTGCCCTGACCGGCGTCTACTTCAACAGCGCACGGAAGCTGACTGGCTATTTCCGTGAGCAGAACATTGCACCGGCGACCATCCGAGCACGAAAGCAACTGCGCTTCCGTAACACGCTGATCGGGTCGCGGAGACACCCAGGAATGAGCCTTGACAGTCGGCCAATACGGACCGCTCTCTCGAACGGCGTCGACGACACGACCGGCACTTGTCAGACCCAGGGCGTCACCAAGTATGGTGCAAGCTTCACCATCGTGATCGCACTCAGGCAACAGACCGACAAGCAAAAGCTTGCCGCCCTTGAGCACATAATCAGCCAGATTCTGCTGCACCTGGCGCCCCAGAGTGCGTCCGGTCGCCAGAACAACAACAGGATACTGCGGCACCTCAGACTGCAGATTCACACAAGGGAATGAAAAGCCACCGAGCAGGAGAGCGCGAGTGAGAATGTCACGCGGGCCCATGCCACGATAGCGCTCCAGGTCTGCAACCTGCTCTGACCGCAGACGCGAAGCCGGATGATGATACTCGCTCAGGTAATGGTCCAGGACCAGCCCGAGAGCAAAACCATCATTCTCTTCTGCACTTGTGCTGAGGATATCACGCACGCCATTCACAGACGCCATCGCCTGAGCTATGGCGTGATAAGTGGCGTTCACCTGACCATCAGGAGCAATCGGCGCGGCATAGCCATGCAACTGCCCGGTCGAAGCCAGCCTATCGATGCCATCGTCAGCGGTGCCGAAAGAAGGGTTCTCGCCGCCGGCCAACATGTAGAAGTTGAGCAAACGGAAACCCTGGGCAGTGCTCAAGATAGTTTTGAGCTTGACCGCCTCGGGTGCATACAGTTCGCCCATATCGAAACCGTAATTTCCTGTGCCGGCTTCGAACTCCATCGCTGTGGCTGGACGTTCTCCAAGAGTCGCCTTCAACATAGCATTGACGACATAGAGGTCAGCGACGTTGGCCACGGTCAGGTCGCCCAGATAGAGATCAGAACCAGCAGTGATCTGATCTGCCGTCGCCCAGGTTTCATGCAACTGGCTGATGCCAATCGGGAAATTTCGCGCCCGACCACCACCTGTGCCATGTACATTGATGATGAAGGGACCAGTGACGCCGTTCTGACGAGCATACTGGCTGAGCGTCGAGACGTAACGGGCGAAACGGTCACGCATGAACAGACCGAGATCATGGTGCAGCGCCAGCGATTTCTCACCCGGGCTGCGAAGCGCAGCGGCCCAGGCAATGTGATCGGAAGACCGAGCGCCGATGCGAGCACCGGCGAGGCTCCCGCCATAACGATTGATCGCCCAGTTGCGAAATTCCTCGCACATGCAGTCAGTCAGGTCCGGGCTGTTCGAAACCCAGCTGAGCATGCCGATCTCATTATCCAGCTGCACCGCGATGATCGGACCACCGTTGGATGCGGTGTATCTCGAGAGCACCGGCATGACATTGTCATACCAGACCTTCACCTCGGCAAGGAAAGCCGGAGCCAGATAGTCGACGGTCATTGTCGAAATCGGCTTGCCGTCCCATGTGACTGGACGAACTTCCGGATGTTCCTTTTTGATGCGCGAAGGAATGCCCTCGTTCTTCAGCTCGGCCATGCAGAACGGCCCGGGTTTGACAATGCACTGCAAACCCATCTCGTGACAGAGCCTGATGAAGCAGATCAGATCACGCTTCGGGTCCGAAACGCCCTCGAAGTCGAACTCTCCCTTTCCCAGCTCGTGCCAAACCCACGGCACATATGTCGCGACAGTATTGAGTCCAGCGTCACGCAACTTGGTGAGCCGATCTTTCCAATCCCGCGGCGCCACACGAAAGTAGTGAACTTCGCCCGCGCTAACAAGTTGCGCGCGACCATTGATGAGGATGCGGTCACGGCTGAGAGTGACCTCGCCGCCGCCATTTGTCTTTCGAGTGCCCATCGGCTTATCTCCCAGCATGGAGCGCACGCGTCTCGCGTGCAACTAATTTCTCTTCGCATGGAGCGCACGCGTCCCGCGTGCACCTCATTTTTCTCGCATGCATACCATGGAAATACACGTGTAGCGTGCATTCCCATGACATGCACGACCAGACACAAATCGTGCACCATCTGCGCCATCAAACATATTTGCGTGCGCATCGAAACCGACGCGCACGCATTTCTTGTCAGGACTTATAATTCCTGTCAGGAACGAATATTCCCATCAGGACCGAAGTTCGAACTGCACCGCCTGCACGTCTCGGCAGTTGGCGCCGATGAAGAGCTGGAAGGTGCCAGGTTCAGCAACGAACTCGAGATCCTGGTTATGGAACCTGAGGTCATCGGACGTCAATTCGAATTGAACTAACGCCGACTCACCAGGTTCGAGGAAGATGCGACGGAAACCCTTCAGTTCTTGAACGGGTCGCGTCACAGTTCCGACAAGGTCACGGATATAGAGCTGCACCACTTCAGCACCGGCACGTTCACCAACATTGGTAAGCGTCACCGTCGCAGTCAGTGTTTCGCCCTCGTATATGTTGTCGGTGTTGAGTTTGACAGGTCCGATCTCGAAGTTGGTGTAGCTCAATCCGAAGCCAAACGGATAGAGCGGCGAGTTCGCCACATCCAGATAGCGACTGCGATATTCAAGATCAGGCTGCGTCGGGTCGAAAGGTCGCCCCGTATTTTTGTGGTTGTAAAAGATCGGCACCTGCCCGAGCGTACGAGGGAAGCTCATAGTCAGCTTTCCGCTCGGGTTGACATCGCCAAATAGGACGTCGACGATAGCCGCACCAGCCATAGTGCCGCCGAACCATGTCTCGACAATTGCGTCGAGATTCTCGTCTTCCCAACTGAGCGTGAGGGGGCGACCATTCATGAGAACAAGAACGATGGGTTTCCCCGTCGCCTTGAGCGCCTTCAACAGGGCGACCTGGTTCTCAAACAAGCCGATCGTGCTGCGGCAAGAAGCTTCGCCCGTCAGGCCGAGGCACTCGCCGAGCGCAACCACGACAACGTCAGATTGAGAAGCGACCTCCACGGCTTCGTCAATCAGCTGAGCCGGCGACTTCTCGTCGATGGTGATCTGACCATCTCCCAGCTTCTTAATAAGGTCGGGCTCATCGATAAGATTGCAGCCCTTTCGATGTATGAAGGATGCCGAACCGAACTTCTGCCTGATGGCCTGCCACATACTAGTGGTTCTCTTCCAGTCGCCGGCAGCGCTCCAGCAGCCAATCAAGTTGCGATTGTCTGTCACCAGAGGCCCGACGAAGGCAATCTTCTGCTCCGGCCGCAGTGGCAGAACATTGTTCGCGTTTTTCAAGAGCACAATGCTCTCCGCGGCAGCCTGTTGCGCCAGTGCGAGCTTATCGGGGCTCATGATCTCGTTCTTGACGCGTTCTTCGCTGAGCCCTCGGAACGGATCTTCGAACAATCCAAGTTCCCACTTAGCTTCGAGAATGACGCGGCAGGCAGCATCGATCTGCTCAACCTTGATGCGCCCTTCCTCAACCGAGTCGGCAAGGTGTTTGAGAAACACTTCGCCGACCATGTCCATGTCGGTGCCGGCGCTCAGAGCCAACTCACCGACAGTAGCCTCATCGCCGACGCCATGCTCGATCATCTCGTTGATGGCCGTGTAGTCAGTGACGACAAAGCCCTGGAATCCCCACATCTTGCGCAACAGCGTCGTCAACAACCATTTGTTGCCGGTAGCGGGAAGTCCGTCGACCTCATTGAATGAGGTCATCACGCTCAGCGCGCCCGCCTCAACACCAGCACGGTAGGGCGGCAGGAAGTAATCGAACATGCGCCAGCGGCTCATGTCGACCGTATTGTAGTCGCGACCTGCTTCCGCGGCTCCGTAGAGCGCGAAGTGCTTAATGCACGCCGCCACAGCACGGGGATCGCGAAGGTCAGCACCCTGGTAACCGCACACCATAGCCTGAGCGATTCTCGAACCGAGGAAGGGGTCTTCACCGGCGCCTTCCGCAACCCGACCCCAACGGGGATCTCGGCAGACATCGAGCATCGGCGAGAAAACCCAGTTGACGCCATCCGCGGAGGCTTCGCCGGCCGCGGCGCGAGCAGTGCGCTCGATCAGATCCATATCCCACGTAGCCGCCAGTCCGAGCGGCAGAGGGAAGATTGTGCGGTGTCCATGAATGACGTCATAGCCGAACAAAAGCGGAATGCCAAGACGCGACTGAGTGACCGCCATCGTCTGCAACGGACCCACCACTTGCGGACCGATCGAATTGAAGACGCCTCCAGCAAGGCCACCTTTGATTTTATCCTCTGCCCCAACACTCATAATCGGGCCGGTGACAGCGGAACCGACAGACAGCAAATTGAGCTGTCCGATCTTCTCTTGCAGAGTCATCCTGGCCATCAAGCCGGCGATGAACTTGTCTCGACTGCGTTTATCAAGCAGCATGTCTTACTCCTTCATGTTTGATCTGTTGTCACTTAATGGCATCGGCAGCCCTTCCAGCCGCCGATTGCCAATGTCAATAAACAAGCGCGAACTAAATCGCGCTCGTCCAGACCACCATACGGCGGTGCATCACTCCGGCAACTGCA
This sequence comes from Candidatus Melainabacteria bacterium, assembly GCA_003963305.1. Lineage (NCBI taxonomy): Bacteria > Bacillati > Candidatus Melainabacteria > Candidatus Melainabacteria bacterium. Next base: position 276,443 of record RXJR01000028.1, read on the forward strand.
ACGAACCCAAACCTTGCAGGCTGGAATAAAGCGCACCATAATAAGCTGCGAGTACCGCAACCACACCCAGAAAGATAAGCACCGGTATCGCGAACGATACCAGTGCTTCCAGACCCCTCTTCATAGATCACCTTTTCGTCAGGTAGAACAGCTGATATCACTGGCGGTGCAGATCGTCAAGCGCCTCCTTCATGAAACGAGCCGGCAAAGCAAGGGTAACGCCGCCACCTTGCTGGGTGACGAACGACATGCTGACCACCTCGCCGTTGAGATTAACGACAGGGTTCCCAGAATCGCCTCTGTAGCCCTGGATGTTCTCGACCACGACTTCTTGACCCAGCGCATAACGCGAGTCGAGACCGGGCAAAGCGGCGAACGGCTTGACCTCGCTGACCTGACCGATGCTGTCGGAGGGACCACGGGTCCAACGAGCGCTGCTCGGATTGAAATGCTCAGGCAAAGGCAGCGTTCCCATGAAGACCTGACTGCCCGCCTTCGCTGGCTCGTCGGCGATCTTCAAGGGTTTGCATGCTTCAGCCGGAACTGCCGCCGTGAGAATGGAAATCTCACGTTCGCGCTTTTCCAGAACCTTTTTAGCCGGATAGCTCTGACCGTTGGACAGCGTCACTTCGAACCCGGCGAATTCCTCGTCGGTGACGTGACTGACAGTCGAGATCTCGCAGTTCCCCGCCTTGTCGATGCCTACGGCGAAGCCTGGTCCAACTCCGCCGGAGCGCTTGCCAGCCTGTGTCGTCCAGACGAAGACCATGCTCGGCTTCGTCAGGGCGTCCAGACGATCGGCCAATTTGGCACGTTCGTATGCTTCCGGAGTCGCATAGCTGACCGCACCCGAGGCCGAGACGTTGGCGTTCTGCTGAATGAAGCCTTCCAACTCCTGCGGACTGCAGATCACGCCCTCGGAGAGATCGGGAGAATCGCTCCTCTTCATTACGAATATGACGGCAGTCGGGCCGGTTGCCGGGCATGTATCAAAGTAGCCCCTCTGTTCGAATGTGGGCGCTATCGGCGTAACGGTCGTATCGCCGTCTACATGCGACTTCCCGAGGTTGTTTTGAAGTCCCGCTTTCGCCCTAGCTTCGAATTCAGCCTTAGCCGCAGCAAAATCGGACTTGCGCTTCGCATCATATTCGGTGTGCAAATCGAGGTCGATTTGTCCAAACTGAATTCGCTGCCCGGGATAGGCGCGAGCGAAAGCTTTCAGATCTTCGCGCAGACGGGAGCACTGTTCCGTGCCCCGGCAAAGCTGGATCAAATAACGATCGGCTGCGTCGACCTGCTCGTAACGCCCGGGCGGAATGACAGCAACATGCGTGCTGCCATTCTCGATCACGCCGCCGGACGTGGCGGGCGCATTCCCGATGCCACCTTCAGCGATGCCCAAGTCATCAGCACCCAATGCGGCACCGATCATTCCGAACGTGGCGCACATCAAAGCGGCGCCGAGCCAGAGAACCTTGCGGTTGGCATTTCTCATTGAGGTATCCTCACGATTTTTGTTGCACAAATTGGAAGCGATACTTGCGCCTTTCAGCGCAAGTTCGCCAGTTTTCCATCCTCACGAGCGCGATTCAACGCTTCTCGCGCCGTCAGTTGGGCATCAAGCCTCATCTTGAGGCAACGTTCGGCACTGAGCCCGAAGTTGAGACCAGCAACGTCGGGATCGCCTGTTTCGATAACCAGGTGCCTGGCCTGGTCAACATAGCGGTGATTACCCGCAAGCGGGCAGTGCACCTCGCACTCGGTGAAGAACAGGTAGAGCCAGTTCTTCACCTCTGCCGGCACCTCGGTGGCAGGACGAAAGGTGCTGAAGATTGCCGAGTCACGACAAAATTCAGCCGGACTGTAGTGAATGGTGGCACCATCACCAAGCAGCCGCATACCACCCTCGAAGTGATCCCACTGAGGCACGAACACCCTCTGCAGCGAACACGCCGAAGCCAGAACATGAGCCAGATCATGATCCTTGCCTCGGAATGAGACCAGGGTCTGCCGAAACAAATCAGCAGCGATCGGGTTCAAGTTGTCCTGCGGACGCAGATTGTAGCGCTCGACCATGCTGCGCATGGGTCGAGCCAGATCAACAAAACCGCCGATGCTGACCCTGAGCGGATCAGGCAGAGTGAGGCAGCTCAAGAACGTCTGCAAACTGCTGCCATGATGCCAGAAGCGAGTCGCAGCCTCAGTCATACGGACGACAGCAGAGCCCCAGCCACTTTCCATGAAAGCACCCGGGTCAGGCTTGAGAGAGCCTTCCATAGCCAGCTTGAGAAGTTCGTCGGACATTTCCTTCCAACCAGCCAGCAAGACCGTGACCGGGTCCTTGCAATCCTCGAGAGCTTCAAGAAAGATCTCAGTGATCTGGTCGGGAGTATACCCGTTCGTGTAGAAGGCTGCGACAATGGCGCCGACCGACACACCATGGATGGTGCCGAGCGGAATCCCTTGCGCCTCGAGTTCATCGAGCACGCCGATATGGCGAAAGCCGTTCACTCCACCGGCAGCCAACACCAGTTCGATGTCGGTGGCAGGCAGGCGAAACGGCGGATTCTGGTGAGCAACCATTTTCTCCTCCTGTTCGATGTTAGGGATAAAAACCAGCTCCGGTGTTTTCTTCGACCGGAGCTGATTTGCGGTTGTGGAAAAGTCAGTTCACCTTTCCGGCGACGACAGTGACAGCGTTTTCGAGACCGAAGTGAACGCGTATGGCGTCGTTCACCTGCTCGCGAGTGACCGCCTTGAGGCGCTGCGGATAGAGATCGATCTCCTCGACCCCGAGACCCGCAAACTCGAGATCGGCGATTGTGGTAGCCACTTTCATATCGGTGCGCAGCCCGAGTAGGAAAGCTTCGACAGCGCGACTGGCCTGGCTGCTGACTTCGAGTTCAGTGACTCCCTCATTGACGAACTCCGAGGTCACTTTGTCGACCAGCTCAAGCGCGCTCTCAACCTTCTGAGCATCGGTCGAGAGTGATATCGTCCACGGTGCGCCGCCGACATACAACTCCTGGAACCCGCTGTTGATGCCATACGTAAGCGAGTGCTTGACGCGCACAATCTTGCCCAGGCGCGATCCAATCGTATCGCCGCCCAGAATCAAGTTGCCGATGCGCGCGGCGCAGAAATCAGGATTCGACCACTTCACCGAGCTGGATCGGCCGATCACGACATCGAGATTGGCTTCGTCTCCAACCGGCACATCGAAGCGACTTTTCTGCGGCAGGGGCGCAGCGACAACAGCGATAGGCCGTGCCGTCGGCCCACGCCAATCACCCAGATACCGATCGATCAGAGCGAAAGCAACTTCGCTGTCAACGTCGCCGACGATCGAGATAACGCCACCGTGCGGTGCCACGTGCGCATCGTAGAAGCGGCGCAGCATTGAGCAATCGATGTCGTTCAGCTCAGCCTGGGCTTCGGCGAAGCTTCTTTCTGCGTAAGGTCCGCTCTCGTATAGCTTGCCAGCGAGAACGTTGCTCGCCATTTCGGCAGGCTCGTTGATGCGGCGCGTCAGATCTGAAGCCCACTGCTTCTTCGCGAGAGCAAGCTCCCCGCCATCGAAACGAGGGTTGCGCAGCAGTTCGGACATCAGTTGCATGGCGTCAGAAAAACTCGAAGCCGTGACAAACGCGCTCAAGCCGAAGCTGAACGTATCAGTCCCGAAACCGAGGCGACCCATGCCTTGAAGCATTCTGGCGATTTCTCGCTTGGAGTATTTGCGGGAACCCATCTTCAACTGGTGGGCAACCAGAGTCGGCACGAGCGAATAGCCGCCGGCTAAGGCATCGCCAGCGTGCAACTTGCCGACAATCGAGACCGCACCCGAGTTAGGAACAGACTTGACGAGCACCTTCAGACCATTGTGCAGAAGACGCTGCGCGACTGTATTGGCGATGCCCATCGGAATTCCCGCCGATGCACCCTGAGATTCTTTCATTGATTACTCCTGATGTTCCATACCAAAGACACCACTAGTAGTGCATGATTGAATGCACAACTCGGTTCTGTTCTGTTCAGGATTCTTCAGAATCCGAGTTCGTCGGAATAAACACGCCGACGGTGCGATTCGTTTCGGTGAAATACTTGCCAGCCACGCGCATGACGTCTTCGGATGTCACCTCGTCGAATAAGTCGTCGAATTCCACCTGCCAGCGCCAGTCACCGACGGCCGATTCACCTTCGCAAATCCACTTCACCCATTGCATAGGATCCTGAAGGCCAAGCACCGTGCTGACACGATTTGCTGCCCGCGCAAAAGCAAGCTCTTCCTCCGAAACTGGCTCCTGAGATAGTCTTGCCAGTTCAGAAAGAAGCACGGACTCAACTTTCTCGACCGACGTCTTGGGTGTGAGCGTCGTTTCGATAGTGAAAAGTCCAGGATCGCGAAACTCAAGCTGCGAGCAACCAGCGTCTGCGACCAACCCATTTTCAACCAGGGCTGAGTAGAGACGGCTGTCTGGATTGCTGCTGCCGCCCAGAATACGCGCAATCACTGCAAGCGCATAAGTGTCGTCCTGACTCGACTCCGGCACATGAAAACCCAGCCAGACCCGAGGCAAGTCGCCACTCTTGCGCACCTCGAAACGCCGCTCAGCTTCCTGGGGTGGCTCAACGTCGAATACGAGCGGTATCGGCTGAGGCGACCGCGGAATGTTTGCATAGTGCCGGGCGATCGCTGCCAGGACGACGATGTTCTCGACGGCGCCTCGACAGACGATGACGCAATTGTTCGGCCAGAGGTAGGTGTCGTAACACGCCCGAATTTGCGGCAGCGTCACGTTCTCGACATCCGGTCTCAGCCCGATCGCAGTCCAGCGATAAGGATGCTCCTGGAAAGCAGTTTCGAACATTTTGCCGAACATGATCCTGTCGGGATCTTTGCCACGCATGCTCATTTCTTCGAGAACAACACCACGCTCACTCTCCACCGGACCGGAATGAAGAAGCAAGTTGCGCATACGGTCAGCCTCGACCTCGATGGGGGTCTCGAAGTGTTGAGCCGAGACGCACTCGAAATAAGAAGTGCGGTCGAAGAAAGTGGTGGCGTTGAGCAACATGCCCAGCGGTCCGAATGTCTCAAAAACACCGGTGCCATTTTCCGGATTGTGCTTTTCGGTGCCCTTGAACATCAAGTGTTCCAGGAAGTGAAAGACGCCGGTCGTGCCTGAGAGATTGACGCGAGCCTGGCGAGAAAGGGCGCTGAAAAGACCTGCGGGCTTCTCGTTGCGGCTGCCGACGCGGAACATCTGCAAGTAAGTGAAGACTGGTTTGGAGTGGTCTTCCATGAGCACGACCTTGAGCCCATTGGCGTTCAAGACATACTCCGAGATGCCATGTGCGCTCTGCACATGCGTGAAGCCGAGTTCCTCTTCAGGAGTCGGCTTCCTTTCCTGGTCGCCGTGGCGCCCACTTGTTCTGGTCATGAGGATCTCTCCTTCTGAGTTTGACCTGAGAATACGAACATCCTGGTGACACCGAATGTGCCACCAGGTGATTGGTGTGATTGCGCCCTAGCCCGTGTCGCCGATCAAACTTTCGATTTCTCGGTGATCGGGCTGACGTGCCATTCCGCGATGAATGTGGCGACGAGCACGCCAGTCTCGTTCCCCTCGGGAGCGTGCGGCGCGCATGGTATAACAACAGCCCCTTCGGTGTCGGCCGAGCAAAGCTGGTATATATAGGCCCTCACTTCAAAGGTTCGCTTTTCCAGCGAAAATTCAACGGACGGCGCATAGCTGATGGCGACAAGCGTGCCGTGGGCGACTTTGTGATATTCCGTGCTCAGCTTGGCGACGATTCCGCGCAGTCCAGGCGGAAGACTGTGCAGGAAAGCAATTCCGGACGTCATTTCGCCCAGATTCGTCATCGCCACGGCGTGGATGGAAGGGACGAAGTTTCGCACGAACCAACGGTCTTTCATCGACACTTTGGCGTACCCCGGTGCCAGCTCCAGAACTTTGGCGCCGATCGTGCCCGTATAGGGGGCTTTGAGGTTAATGCGGGTGCTGAACAGCAAATTGCCGAAAGGCAGCTTGCTGCACATTTCCCACCCGTCGCGCAATACCGCACCGATGCCGCCCCGAGCCTTCTTCGGCGCCGCAGTTGAAATAGTCTTTGTCATGATGTTCTCCAGCGATGATGGCACCATTCTCGGTGCATTTTTCCAACTCTACTTACAGAACGCGCTCTCTCCAGTTCCCGAAATTGATCGATCACTGAGAGGCGCGTTCTTCCTTTAGTTATGTGGTATCAGAAGCGGTGCAGCCGAGATGGCTGCGCTCCATGTTTAGGTGCAGCCGGGACGGCTGCGCTCCATTACTTCGGCACCACTGCTCAGACTCGGAAGGCCTGAGCCGACGTTTCATCGCCCACGAAATACTCCGAGGCTTCGAACTCGTCAACCTGGATGGCCGTCTCCATCCAGTCGTAAGCGGCATTCAGCTGGGACGCTTCCAAAACATTGATCACGCCCAGTTTGGCAGCCCGCTCGATCAAAGCCGGACGGATATCGCCTTTCGGCAAGACCCCCTTCTTCTGAGCCTTGCTCAGTTTGGCAGCGGCGCCCCGAGCTTCCGTTTCGACTTCGAAAGCTCTGAGCAAAACGCCAAGACCAAGCGCGCTTCCCGGCGGCTGGTAGACATATTCGCTCAGTCGCAGGAACTGATCGTTGTATGTCTGCATGGTCGCCGCCGCCGCCTTCTTCTGACGGTCAGTCGGACCGACCGACAGAGTATTGAGGCGCAGCATCGGCAAGCCGACCTTGCGCATCAACCAGCCGACCACGGGCACTTCGAAGTTGGCGTAGATGCCCTCGAAAGCCCGCTGCACCTGCTGCAAAGCGTATTCGACCGCGTATTCGACGAGCGGAAGATCTTCTTCACGACGCCCTTCGCGTTCGAAACGCAGCAAGGCAAACTTCGCCCAGAGAATCCAACCGAACGCGTCGGTGAATCGCCCGGAGAGCATGCCCTTGACCTTGAGCTTGGGACCCATGGTCAGCAGCGTGCGGTCGATGAGCATGCCGAAGCGCGTCGTAGCCCAGTCCAGTCGACGATAGAAATCGACAGTCTCGGGTGCGACGTTCTCAGGCTTCGCGCTCGCCAGACCGACAGTCAAGTCGCGGGCCAGGCAGCGTCCTGCGCCCACCGCAGCATGGCCTAGCCAGGCGGCGAACTCGGTGCAGAACTGATTGGGAAGGTCCTGTTCCAGAGCCGTCAGCACATCGAGCGCGTACGGATGGCAGCGGGTCGCTCCCTGACCGGTAGTGAGCATGGTGCGCGTCATGATGCTGGCGCCTTCGACCGTCTTGCCGACCGGCAAAGATCCATACATGCGTCCGAGGATGTTCCGCGGTCCCTGCATCACTGCAGCACCCGCGAAGATGTCCATGCCTGCGATGACCACTTCGGCGCCGAGCTCGGTCGAAAACAGCTTGAGCGCGCCTGATATCACAGGCGGTGCAATGCCGGAATCGATGAGCGAGCAGACGCCAATGCGAGCCGCTTCCATCATGTAAGTAATGCCGTTGATGTGGGCGAGCTTCTCGATAATGCCCTCCATCTTGCCGATCGGCATGGCGAACTGCCGCCGCACCATGGAATAGGCGTTGGCGGAAGCGGCCGTCAAGAGCATGCCGCCCAGAGCGCCCGCCGGCAGCGAGATAGCGCGACCGCCAGCCAGCTGCTGCATGAGCATCTGCCATCCCCGCCCGGCGCCATCGACACCGCCGATGATGTCATTGACGGGCATGATCACGTTCGTGCCGGTGAGAGGCCCATTGAAGAAGCCGTCACCGATCGGAATGTGATGCTTGCCCTGCGTGAACCCGGGCGTTCCCCTCCACAAAAGTCCGCAAGTGACGCCGATGTCTGTGACCGGTTCACCATCTGCGTCTTTCCGACCGAGCAAGTGCTCGGGGTCGAAGAGCTGGAAGGAGAGCGTTGTGATGTCGGCGACCGGGCCCAGCGTCATGTAGCGCTTTCTGAAGTTGAGCCGCACTGCCAGCGTCTCGTCAGCCTGGCGAAACACCACACCCGAAGCCTCGATGTTGGCCGCATCGGAGCCATTCTTCGGTTCGGTCAGACCGAAACATGGGACAAGCTCTCCGGTGGCGAGCTTCCGAAGCAGCTTCTTCTGTTCGGACGTGCCGTAGTGCTTGATCAACTCCGCCGCCGACAGCGAGTTGGCGATCGTGATGTAGGTGCTGACTGCGGCTGAAACCTGACCGACCATGGTCAGAACAGTCGAGATAGCGAGCCAGGAGAAGCCCAGACCACCATCAGCTTGGGGAATCAAGAGACCCATGAAGCCCTGCTGGTGAATGAAGTCGATGACCTTCTTCGGCACTCGCCGCGTCTGATGAATTTTCCAGGCGTCGACCATGCGACACAGATCCTTGCAGGGTCCGTTGATGAACGCCGCCTCACGATCGGTGAGACCATTGAAAGGCAACGCCGAGTAAGCCCTCCAGTCAATCTTGCTGCCGAAGAGACCGCCGTCGATCGAAACATCGCCTGCCTGCAGCGCCAATCGTTCGCTGTCCGAGATGCTCGGCATGGGGAAAAACTTGAGCGCAAGCTGCATGACAGCCCCGCTCGGTCGTCCACGCAGAAGCTCGCTCAGAACCGTCTTCTTCACCTTCCTGGAGCCGCGACCGGCTTTCGTTTCTACACTCATTTCTGTCTCCCTTATCTGGAGGTGAGCAAGCAAGACCATCTCGCTGTGCTCAAAAATATTGCCGTGTGGGCTCGAAAGTCCACACGACTTAGCGTTATTCAGCGCACCATGACAGAGGCAGAAGAGGCTACGCCTGCTTCTTGTCGTTGACCTCGATCAAGAGCTCGGCAGCCTCAGCCTGCCGCTGCACCTCGAAGTAGTGCGCCCAGTTCGTCGGATCGTCCAGCTTGATGTCTTCGCCGTTGCGCTCATAGAGACGCAGCAGTTCGGACGGCTGGAAGTTCTTGCGCCAGGTCTCCGGGCCGGCGCTGGCGATGATGCGGCTGAGTCCGGCGAAGACCCGCACGCCCTGCGCATTGAGGTAGCCAATCGGTCCGCCCCAGACGCCGGTCAAACCGGTGCCAAGAACGAACGCAGCGTCGCCATAAATGCGGTGCTCGGGCGCCACCACATTTTCTTCGATGACACGCACCGCTTCATTGGCGATTGCGCCAAGAAGCAGAGTCTGAATGGCCTCACGCGAGAACGACTTGTTCTCGCCCAGACCAGGGAAAGCCGCCTTCAACGCGGGGTTGATAATCAGCTTGCCCTTCTTGTCGCGCGCCTGCTTGCCCTTCTCCCAGACGTAAATACCACGCCCGGTCTTCTCGCCGAGATCGCCCAGCTCGAGGAGAATTTTGAGCACATTGCGCCCGTCTTCCGGCAACGCCATGCGATCGCCAAGCGCCTCATGAAGAGTCCTGGCGACGCTCGCCACGATATCGGCGCCGACCTTATCGAGCAGCGCCGCCGGTCCCATGGGAGCGCCGGAGTGCTTGATTGCCTTGTCGATTTCGTCCGGAGGAACGCCCTCGGCAAGCAAGTGGGCCAGTATGACGAGATACGGACCAAGCTCGCGATTGAGCTTGAAGCCGCGCATGTTGAACACCGGCAGCGGTGCCTTGTTCATGGCCGCGACCAGTTGCACGCCGACGGCCATGGTTTCGTCAGTGGTGGCAGCCGCGCGACCGACCTCGACCACATTCATTTGCTCGGGCGGATTGAAGAAGTGCAGCCCGCCAAAGCGCTGCGCCTGCTCTCCCAGGTCGCTCGCCAGAGAGTCGAGATCGAGCGCCGACGTATTGGTGAGCAAGAACCACGGGTTCTGATTGGTGCGCGACTTCATGACCTCGACGATCTGGGCATAGCTGTTGCGCTTAAACCCCTCCTTTTCCGGCACAGCCTCAATGATCGCATCGCACTCGCGCAGTGCATCATAGTCGAGAGAGTAGACGATTTTCGCCATCGCCCGGAACTTCTCGTCTTCCGTCAGCCCGGACTTTACGAGATGCTTTTCGATGCGAACCATCGCATCGTTCAAGGCCTCTGCCTTGACGTCGATCAAGACAAGACTCTCGATGCTCTCGGACGCGGCCGCCAGAGCAGCTATGCCCGCACCCATCGGACCACCAGCTCCGACAATAGCGAGCTTCTTGATGGACGGCGCAACCACCCTGGCAAAGGCGTTTTTGGCGCCGCCCTTCTTGACGAAGAGCGAGACCAGCCCGCGCCCAAAGGGTGAACGAGCTTCCCTGGCGAACAGTTGCGATTCCAGACCCGAAGCCTCGGCGTCGGACAGGTCTCGCACCTGCATGATCAGACCGGCGACGCTTACCGGACCGCTCAGATTGCTCTTCGCCTTGATCTGCAGGACGATCGTCTGAGCCAGCCACTGCCGCATGGAAACGTCGAAGGACGCACCAATTGCGATGGCACCAGCCAGCAAGGCTGTGACGAAGATGTTCGGACCAACGAGCATCGTCGCAAGCCAGCCATAGGCATTCGGACCGCCGATGATTGTAGCCAGCACCTCATAGAAGATGCCGACGCCAATAAGCGTGGAGGCGAAGTGCTCCATGACACTCGGAGCCACCACATCCATGAGCACCTGACCACGCTTGCGACCGAAGAGTCCCTTCAGCTCGCGAGCGGTGCGCAGAGCGCGCCGCCACCTGGTCTGCTGCTGCAGAGACGCCTTGAGAATTTTCCTCCATGTAGGCGACTGCAAGCAGTAGTGTTCGGCGCTCGCCATCATCTGCTCATAGCTGCCGCAAAGCCCGTCGATCAAGCCCATCTCCTGAGCCTCAACAGCCTTCAGGCGCTTGAACCCGGCCACGAACTCGACCGCATCGGTCAGACGCGCCATCCGCTGAGCGACATGAATGCTGCCCTTGAACCCGGGAATGAGCCCGACCAGACATTCCGGCAGCTGCACGGCACTCATCTGCTCGCTGCCGCTGATGCCGAGAATGTGATTGCAGAAAAGCGCCATCTCGAAACCGCCGCCCTTCCACTCGCCATTGATAGCAGCGACCGTGGGGAAAGGCATGTTGCTGAGGCGACCGAGAATGCGCTTCGCTTCTTCTGTGACCTTGACGAATGCATTGACGTCAGGATCATGCTGCAGGCGGTGGATCTCCTTGATGTCGGCGCCTGCAATACCGGGCTTCTCGAAGGGCGTGCTGACGATCAGACCGCGACAATCACGGTCCTGCGCAATCACATCCAGGATGCGATTCAGGTCATAGAGAGTGGCCGGCTGAATGGTGTTCACCGGTCCGGGAGAGTTGAGAAGCAGCGTGTAAACGCCCTTCGAGCTGCGGCTCAAGTTGAAGACTACGCTGTCGCGAACGACAAGCGGGGTAACTTCCTGACCGCGCGAGCCGAAACCGAAATTTCTCTTTGTCATAGATTCCTCACGTTGTTGTGGCGTCTGCGCCTGGTAGTCGACAGTTCGACATCAGCCGGTCAGCAGGATGCTGTCCGACCGGTTCTTCTTGATGCGCTCAGACCCTCAATCGGGTTCGTAGCGCTTGACGAGAACGGCAGTGCCCATGCCCCCGGCAGCGCATTGCGTGCCCAGGGCATATTCCATGCCAGGCTCGTGACGCCGCAAATAAACTTCGCGAGCGATCATGCCGAGCAAGCGCGCTCCGGTGGCGCCGAGCGGATGCCCGATCGAGATGCCGCCGCCATAGAGATTGGACTTGTTCACGTCGATGCCGAGCACCTTCATGATCGCCGCCCAGATATGCGCGAAAGCTTCATTGATCTCCCAGTAGCCGATATTCGAGACGCTCATGTGGCGCCGCGCTAAAAGCCGCTGAACAGCAGGAACAGGACCCAGCCCCATTGTCATGGCGTCGCATCCAGCCGCTTCGAAGTCGACGACTTCAGCGAGGATGGTGGCGCCGAGCTTGATAGCAGCTTCTTCGCTGGCGAGCACCACAGCGACGCCGCAACCGCCCATGCCGGAGGCATTGGCAGCCGTGACGAGACCGCCCGTGTCAGGCAGCGCCCGCAAGCCGGCCACCTTTTCGAGAGTGGTGGCGCGCGGACCCTCGTCTTCGGTGACAAGACCGACACCCGGCACGAGGAAGGGAGCGATCTCGAGCGCCATACGTTCGCGACCGGCGAGCGCCCGCTCATGCGACAGAACTGCAAGCGCATCAGCGTCGCCCCGTTTGATGCCGCAAAGATTGGACACCGTCTGAGCAGTCTTGGCCATGCCGGCACGTCGCGGATCGATAGCGTTCAGCGAAGTAGCAAGACCGCTCTCGCCGTAGGCGCCGAAGACCAGACCGGGACCGTAGTGCTTGCCGAAGCCGAACATCGTCAGCCATTTGCCCCACGGTTTTGTCGTCACATTGCGCAGCCTGCGATTGAAGCCTGAATTGCGCACTGAACTCGGCACCAGATAGGATGTGTCGGCCATGCTCTCGGCACCGGCAGCGATACCGATCTCGATGTATCCCTCGTTAATCTGTCTGAAGATTTCACGAGAAGCATCCATGCTCGACGAGCACTGGCGGTTGATGGTCAGACAGTGGGTACTGTCTTTCAGACCACCGGCTTCTGCCGCGTGCTTGGCGAAGTTGCTCGTGAACGCATCCTGAGCCACCTGCCCAGCCGCCAGAGCGCCAATTTTGCTGACATCAATGATGCCCGCTTCGGCGATGGCCGCCCGCACAGCCTCGCCCACCAGATCTTTGGCCGAAACCTGCCGCGCCATGCTCAGGCTGGGAGTGCGCTTGCAGGCGATGACGACAACGCGCCGCCTTTTGAACTGCTTCTTTGATTCTGACATTTCGGTCCTCCAAGTTCGATTAGCGATGACGACACGCCACCGCATGTGGTTCGGCAGGGGATTGACTCCCTTGCCGAACCTGAGCGAGCACCACCGCACTGCGGCGTGCATATGTACTATGCGGGGGCGAATCAACGCCTCCGCACAGCTCGTTCAACCGTCCTGACCGGGACAATGACGTCAGTCGCGAATAATGTCGACCAGCCCCTTCGGACCATAGTCTTTCGCTTGCTGAGCCGACAACCAGGTGTCCTTCTCCATATCCTTACGAACTTCGTCGTACGGCTTGCCCGAATGGAGCGAGATGATCTCAGCCAGAGTGTGGGTACCGTGCTCCAGCTCGGCGTCGAGAATCCTCGAGTCCTCGCGCGTTAAGACGTTGCCGCCACCGCCATTGATGCGCGTCTGGTGGATCATCACCCGTCCGTGACGGTTGATGCTCCGCATGCCATCAGTGCCGCAGCACAGGAGAATCGAACCCATGCTGGCCGCCATGCCATTGCAAGTGGTGGCAACCGGGAAGGACTTTTTCTCCTGTTGGATGCGGTCGTATATCGCCAGCCCATCAAGAACCACGCCGCCGGGAGTGTTGAGAAACAGGTGGCGGGGCTTCTTGAAATCGATGTGCCGTAGATATGCGAATTGCGCCGACACGGCTTTGTATGTCTCGCCGTCGATCGGACCGGTCAGATCGATCAGTCCCTCCTGTAGGAGCCAGGCGTAGGCGTCCATGGCTCGCTCACCACCGAGCGGGCCCTTGACGATGACCATGGGAGCGGAAGCCTTCTGGGGTTCGTCCCAGAAAGGATATTGGAAGCGGAGAGCAGAGTTAACAGGCATGACATTCCCTTTTCTAGACTGTCGCGTGTTGAAGCACAGTCCCGTTGGAGTTTGCAGAAGTTTGAGCGGCGGCAGGGTGATATGTCTTCGTTCGTGCAGACGTTTAGATCGTGCACGCTGAGACCAGAGCACCCCGCCACCACTCGATTCAGAGGAGTCAGTCCTTGCGGAACTTGACGGTCGATCCTTCCAGATAAGCCGTCACGTTGTCGCCACGAACGAACTCATTGTCGAACACCCTTTCGGCAAGCGGCACGGTAAGATTATTCATTACCATGCGCTTGAGCTGACGGGCACCCAACTCTGAGCTGTAACCGCCCTTGGCCAGGAAGTCGATGACCGGTTTCTCAATCGTGAGATTGATGCCCCGCCCCTCGGCATCCGAGAGTTCCTTGACCAGAGGCGCCAGCTGCTTCTCGGTGATTCCGACAATATCAGTCGGAGTGAGCGGATGGAAGACGAGAATATCGTCAAGCCGATTGAGGAATTCCGGCGAGAAAGTCCGCCGGGCCGCAGAACGCACGCGTTCTTCAGCTGCTTCCCTGGTCTCGGATTCCGACTTCTCCGCCGTCACCGAATCGAACAACATCGCCTTTTCACTGACTTCAAGTGCGCCGACGTTCGAAGTCATGATCAGGAGAACGTTGCGGTAGTCGATCGGACGACCGTGTCCGTCTTTCAGCCTGCCATAATCCATGACCTGGAGAAGCAAGCTATAAAGATCCTGGTGAGCCTTCTCGATTTCGTCGAGCAGGAGCACCAGATAGGGACGACGGCGCACGGGCTCGGTGAGCGTGCCTTCCTGATCGTTGCCGACGTAAATCGGCACACCACCAGTCAGCTTGCCGATCGAGCTGGAGTTCTGGTATTCAGACATATCCAGACGCTCGAGTGTGATACCCAGAGCCTCAGCGATCTTCTGGGACCACCAGGTCTTCCCGGCGCCGGTCGGACCGAGAATCAAGATGCTGACAAGCGGCTGCTCGACCTTGAAAAGATCGCGCGCTTTCAGCAACCCTGAAACGACTTTGGTGGCGTCCTGCCGGCCAACAACAGTCTCGTTGACCTTGGTGGGTAGGCTGAGCAAAATCTCTTGCGGCTGCTGGACCGGAATATCCCTTGATTCCGTCAGTTCCCGCTCGATTTCGTTCTTGTCGACGATGACCACTTCATCGTCTTGTTTCGGCGCTGCCTTTCCTTCAGTGCCGGCTGTCGCCGCAGCCTTCGCCTTCTGGATGAGTTCTTCCAGCTCAGCAACTCGCTCCTTGAATTGTGCGAGCTGAGCGACTTTCTGCGCAGAGTCCTTCTCCCGTTCCCACCAGAGAATTTCGAACTTCAGAGTGTTCAGCTCAGCTTGAGCCTCTTGCGCTTCCTCAGAACCGCCATCTTTCTTGAGCCGCTGCGTTGAAGACGCGCCGTCGATCAGTGTCAACGCCGCATCGATTACGCTGTATCCAAGCGGCTTCAGATAGCGGATGGCCAGATACACGGCTGCCGAAATCGCCGCATTGGTGATCTGCACACGATGGTGCTTCTCGAATCCAGCTCGCCGTCCGACCATGAAACGACGCAACTCCAGGTTGGTCGGCTCCGGCAGCTGAAGGTCCTGGAAGCGACGCTTCAGAGCCTTGTCAGACTCGATGTGCTTCAGGTATTCACTGTTCGTGGTGGCGCCAATCAGCGAAATCTCGCCATTTGCAAGGGCCGGCTTGAGAATGTTCGATGCATCCATCGCACCGTCTCTGGTGCCGCCGGCGCCCATGACCATGTGGAATTCGTCGATGAAGAGGATGATGCGCGGGTCTGACTTGAGCTCCTCGACCACCTTCTTCATACGCTCTTCGAATTCACCGCGGTATTTCGTGCCCGCCACCACATCGGCGATGTTGAGGTTGACGACAATTTTGTCCTTCATGTCGTCAGGAACCCTGCCATCGGCGATGGCCTGGGCGAGAGCCTCGACGAGCACCGACTTGCCCACACCGCCCTCGCCGAGCAAGCAAGCATTTCGCTTCACCTTTCGACGCAAGATGGAAATCAGCCGAGCGACTTGCTTCTCACGGCCGATCACCGGTTCGAGTTTACCCTGCGCCGCCTTGAGAGTGAGATCGACACCGGGAATTTCAGAAGTCAGAAATACCGAATTTGACCTCAAGCGAGTCTTCATTGTCTGCTCCTTTCTGGGCACGAGACTTTTACCCTCCTGGCCGCCCGGAATCGGGATGCCTTCATTGGTCACACGACCGGCATTTTTCGCGTCGATTTCATCGAGCGCGTCTTTGGCTTTCTGGATGCGCAGCAGTTGGTCCTTCACGCCCTGCGTCCAGTGGATGTTGTAATCCTCGGTGAACATCCGCGCGACGTGCGACTCTTGCACCTGCATCATGCCCATGAGCAGATGAATCGGACGCACAAGCTGATCCTTGCCCGCCTCGAAGGCCGCCAGATCCAGTGCCGTGATCACGTTTCCTTCGCACGGCACATAAGCCTCGCCGACATCAAAACCATCCGGCGGGGAAGGTGTCTCGTCGATCGTTTGCATGTCGACAGGTGTGTTGAAGATAAGCCATTCGCGCACGGCCGTATTCTGCTCTTTTGCCATGACCACGAACAGCATACCGAGCGAGATCGGCCTCTTGAAGTGAACTGCATATGCCGCAGCTTTCCTCATCAGCCGAGCCATTTCGGGATGATATTCCATCGCATACTCCATTTCAGTTGCTCCCACCGTTTCCGGCGAGAGTGGTGATATTGGTTTTGACCGATATGTTCGCTAGTTTCAGTCGTACATAGCGGCGATTCGAGCTGCCTCCATTCTTTTCGAGAGCTTTGCGCTGATCTCGGTTTTGCCGGAAAGCAGACGGTTTTCGATCGACGGAGTGATTGGCACAATCGCAAACTTGCGAATGCGCTTCCACTGCCCTTTAAGACCAATTCTCTCGTTGGCTCGATCGATTTCTGCTTGCACTTCAGACCTGATGATTGCGCTCTCAGTCAGGTCTTTCAACGAAAATTTCGCCGCATCTTCTCCTTTCTCGCAAACAAGCGCGCGCGCATTCGCTTCGTTGATGTAAACCAGCGCAGTCACGAAGGGACGCCCGATGAACGCCGGCACGATAAACTGAATCAGCCGACTTCCTTCGAACTCCTCGACGATTTCCTTGCTGGAAACTTTTTCAGCGTTGAACGTCTTGCCGTCTTCGCCAACTCGACCTTCGACGACCAGGCAGCCTTCTTCAAGGTGCCCGACGTCGCCTGTGTGGAAGGCACCATTGATGAATGACTGCGCAGTCAGAGCAGGGTCATTCCAATAGCCCGGTGACACCGTCGGACCGCCTATGACGATTTCGGTGCCATCGTCATCTTCGAGCGGCTTGAATGCGATCGTCACGCCTTCGAGCGGATCACCCGATGACCCGGGAACTTCCTTATGGACGTAGCCCACAGTGGAAGCACCCGTCGTCTCGGAAAGTCCATAGCCGGGGATGACCTTTTGCCGCAACACCTCGAGCTTGCGTGACAACTCCCGAGGGAATGCCGAACCACCCGTGATGCGCATGCGCAGACGCCCACCCAGCCCTCTATTGAGAGCCTTAGCAACAATGAAGTTGCAGACGCCATCGAGTGCGCTCCCGTCCGGTGCCAATGCTCGCCTCACAACTGCCGCCTTAACCCTGGCCAGCAGTTTGTTCGCAAGCGGTGCCTGCAACTCGTCCATGAGCATCGACCAGAGTTTGGTGACGCCCAGAAGCACCGTCGGACGCACACTGCGAATGTGCTTCTTCAGGTCGAGCGGATGGCACAGAAACATCGTCACTCCGCACCAGAGCGCCGGTCCCTGCCCATTCCAGGCGAAGATGTGATTGGCCGGCAGCAGCCCGAAGTAGATGTCGTCGGAGCTAAGCGCAAAACGCTTCGGCACCGCGGCCGACATATGCGCCAGATTGCCGTGAGTGATCATGACAATCTTCGGATTGCCGGAGCTGCCTGACGTGGCAACGAGCATGGCGACCCGATCGTGCACCAGATGTTCATAAGAACGACCCGATGTGTTGTGCAGATTGTTGAGCGCCTTAGCGACAGCTTCGCTCAACTGCACAACTCGCACACCCGATCTGCCAAACTGATCGAGCTGAACCTTTCCGGACTGCTCATGGTCTTCACAGAAAACAACCTTGAGCGTGCTGCCGGAAAGCTCGGCGGGAGCATTGTCCGCCTGGTTGAGGATGTAGGATGTGCTCTCCGCCGTCAGGCGTGGATCGACACCAATGACGATACCACCGGCCGACCATGTAGCCAGAGCCAGCCACATCCATTCAGCCCTGTTCCACGAGACAATGCCGACTCTGTCGTTTGGCTTGACGCCATAGTCTCGCTCGAGCACGTAGGTCAGAGCCGCGACGATACGCGCAGTCTGTTCCCAGGTCACCCGTTCGTACGAGAACCGCTCCCTGCCGACAATCGGATGCCGCCAGGTGCTTTTTCTTCCCTCCGAATGCGGCACGATGAAGCCGACACCGTCAGGATTCTCCGTTGCGTGCAGCCAGAGGCGATGCAGCAGCGTTTCGTTCGGACCCGGCCCCGTCAACTGGCTTGCAAAGCCAGCGGAGCCAGGACCGGTAGCGCGTTTTGTGCCCACGTACACTACTCCTTAGTTAGACGTGGAAGAAAGCGCCCGGATTCTTCAACCCGAACGCAGCTGGTTCACTTACCCCAGTTCGCACCATGGGGAATGGCATTGCCCCAGACGTCCATTTCTCCATCGACCATCTTGAGGGCCTTTTTGACCATGGACTCGCAGGCCTCGATCTTCTGCTCAGCAAAAGCGAGAACGGCAATGCGACTCGCAGACGGCATACTGGCTGCCGACGCATTGAACTCGAAGATGCCCCAGGTATAATCGAACGACGCGTCCAAATTCGTCATAGCTTCGCTCACATGAGCCGTCATCAAGCTGACCAGCTCGAAGATCTCCTGGGAGACAGCCATGTGAGAGGGAAGCTCAAGTAGCTTTGCGTCGATACGCGCAGCCGCCTCTTGTGCACATTTTGCTCGAGTCGTGAGTGTGACCAGAGCTCGGTCAATCACATCACGTTGCGCCATTGCGTTCATCCACATTTGTCCTTCAGGTTTGAGTGATCGAGGAACAGCGAATCGACGCCGGTTGAAACCGAATCGATACCGCTAGCGGTGGCTCAATCCCTTTCGAGCTCGATACCACTGATAGTGACTCGACCCGGTTGGAACCGAATCGAGTCTCTGATGCGAAAAGACTAGTTGTCGCCAGCCGAAGCCAGAGCCAACTCCGCCTGCATGCGATCCATGGCCTCGCTGAAGTAATCGAAACCGAGCTGAATAGCCTCGGGTCTCGACATATCAATACCCGCCTCACGCAAAGCGTCTAGCGGGAATTTCGACTTGCCGGAGCGCAGGAAGCCAAAGTAAGCTTCGACGGCTGCCTGTCCATTGATGATCATATTGCGAGCCAGTCCAATTGCCGCCGACATGCCGGTGGCGTACGCATAGACGTAGAATGGTGCCACCACGAAGTGAGGCACACGCAGCCATTCATATTTGATCAGCTCGTCGATGACCACAGTGGGACCGTAGTAGTCGGTGACAATCTCGAGATAGAGATCGCAGAGCAGTTCGAGCGTCAGCGGAGTCTTGTTACAGCCCTCACCTTCAGCCAACTTGAACACCCGCCGCTCGAATTCAGCAAACATCGCCTGCCTGATCACAGCACCACGGAAATTCTCCAGGTCCTGATTGAGCAGATGCATGCGCATTTGCGAACTGTCTGCTGTCTGAAGCAGATGGTTAGTGATCAACTGCTCGTTGACGATCGACGCGATTTCAGCGCAGAACGTCGGATAGTCGCGATACACGAACGGTTGCGTGCCATTCGCCTCTTCTGAATGCGAATAATGCCCGCCCTCATGACCGAGCGTGAAGACATCACGCAACAATCCCTTGAAGTTCAGCAGGAGGTAACCAGGATACCCCCATTGACTGGCACTGAAAGCTCCGTTTTCCTTCCCTTCGTTGGGCAGAACATCAACGCGCTTCGCTTCGAACAGCGCTCCAAGCCGAGCCACATAAGACGGTCCCAGAAGACTGAGCGCCTCCAAAACCGTCTGCTTTGACTGTTCGTAGGTGAAAGCCTGCTCGAAGCCCGGGATGAGGGGCACATCGAGGTCATACATGTGGAGCTTGTCGACGCCCAACAAGTTTCGACGCAGCTCGAGATAGCGCTGCAGTTCGCCGCGATTGGCTCGCGCCGTCGTGATCAACGCATCATAGACATCGACAGGCAGCCTTGGATCAGACAGCTTCATCTCGAGCACGCTTTTGAAATTGCGCGCCCGTGCGGTGAAGATCTGGCTTTCAACGCTGGCGATATAATTCGCAGCCAACGTCGGCGCGAATTTCGCATAAGTTGCTAACACACCTTCGAAAGCTTGCTTACGAGTTTGACGTTCGCGACTCTGTAATAAAACACGCAGAAAGCCCTCGTCGAGGTCTGCCCATTCCGTTTCCTTGCCATCTTCGAACTTGATGGCGACGCGCGGCATGAAGCGGGGCATAACAACCTGCGTGGTTGTCTTGAACATAATCGACGGACCCGAAAGCAGCACCGCTGACTGCGCCAACAAACGCTCGATCGGTTCTTCGCGGATGTGCTCCCGATCGAGAGCCAGATTCGCAAAGAAGTGTCGATACACACCAAGTGCAGGCTGTGCATCGATAAACGCCTCCAGCTGGGCCGAATCGATGTTCGACAATTCAGCATTGGCGAATGCACACGCGTCCGCGACCCGCGACCCAAGTTTTTCTGCGGTCGTGGCAAGAGCTGAGGCGTGAGCATTGCTCGCGTCCTGAGACCGCAGCAAATACGTATAGAGCGCAAGTTTTTCGAACTTGTGCTCTACATCTTCGCTGAATCGCAGGTAGGCGAGTAGCGACTCTGCCGAGTCTGCGATATGCCCATTGAACGGAGCAAACGCGGGCAGTTGAGCCTCGATTTCAGCAAAAGCTGCCGACACGGCCGCATCGTCCTTGAACAGCTGCGTCAAGTCCCACTTTTTAGCCGGGTCGACTTCCGACCGGGGCAATTTCCCGGATTGACCTGCATTAGAAACCATTGCACTAATCCTTCTTGGTTTGAGTCCTACAGAAGCCCCTGCGCGAACGCGCCGAAGAGCGCTGCCTGTCCCATGACGTCAGTGGTGGTGCTGAACTCGCGCAGCGAGATCCACCTGGCGCCCCTGGGAATTACGATGTCGACGTCTGTGACGTTAGCGACTCCGAAACGCAGATCGCCGCGGATGCGCGCCGAATTGCAAAGTTTGACGCCCTCCACCCAGAGCACCTGTTCCGTGACAGGAAGAGCAGGATTGCTGTTAGCGGCGCTCCATCGCGAAGCCTCGACAAGGCCTTCCGCGCTCCAGCCATCGCCGGCGCGCCGATTGCTGATCACCAGCACTTCCCATCCCAGCTCACTGTCAGGCGCCTTTCGAACGATCGGCACAACGCGCCCGGCGATTCCGGAATCGTCGGTTGCTTCCACAATCAGCGCCTGCACATAAGGACCGGAGCGATCGAGGATCACCCGGAAAAATTTACTTTCGATAACGACGGCAGCCGGATCGGCCGCATCGTAGTGCACGCCCCAGCCGGTGCCTTCAATTTGTGTCGCCATTGAACCTTCTCCTGATAGTGTTGCGGTATCAGTTTTTTCTGGCTGAGCGCGGCAAATTCTCGCCGCGCTCGTTTCGTTCAAAGAGCGAGTTCGAGCGGACCGTGGGGTCCGACGGCTAGATCCCGCTGCCGTCGTTTCGCACGTTCGATGCGATCCGCCGTGGACGGATGCGAATCGAACAGCAGCACCTTCCACCATGACCGGTGCATCTCTGCGTTGTTCAGTCTGACGAGCTTCGTAAACGTGCTGCAAAACGCAGCCGTGTTGCCCGTGCAGTGAAGCGCGAACTCATCGGCCTCGAATTCGAAGCGGCGAAAAATGAAGTTCTGCACCGGCTGAGCGATTGCCGACATAGTCGACATCGCAAGCAGGAACAGAGCCAGGGTGCTCGGGGCGCTGACGCTGGCGTGACCCAACGGCGTTGCCACCGCATTCAGCACCACATTCACGACCAGGAAGCCGAGCAGCGTGACGATCGCATTGCAAAGCAACATCTTGAGCAGATGAGCATGCTTGTAGTGTCCGAGCTCGTGCCCGAGCACGACTTCGAGTTCTTCCGGCGTAAAGCCGTCCAGAAGCGTGTCAGTGATAAACACGCGTTTGGACTTGCCCATGCCGACCATGCAGGCGTTTGCCGTGACCGTCTCATTGCTGACCACGATTCGACAGACTTCAGAGATGTCGAGTGTAGTGAAGGATGCAATGCGTTGGAAACGTTCCAGCAGCACAGTGTCTTTCACCGGCTCGACTTCATAGAACATGGGCGCCAGAACAACCGGCACGAGCATGCCGATTCCGCCGCTGATAACAGTCATCATCACCGCCGCGGCAAGCCACCACCAGGTCGGCATTGCCCAGATCAGCGCATAGACGCCGCTGAGCAGCAACGGACCGAAGATCAGCATCAGGATGCTCATCTTCGCCCACTTGAGCATAAAGTGCCCAAACGACTGCCTGCTCAGGTCGAAGCGATGCTCGACCACGTAGCTTGTCTGGTAGTGCACGGGGAATGAGACGATGGCGCTCGTGAGTTGCAGCGCCACTCCCAACCAGCCACTGACTTCCACCCGCCAGGGGCTTGATCAACTGGTCGAGTGCAAGCCCGCCCCACAAGCCCATGACGATGAGAAAACCGGCGCTGACGATCATGTTGACCAGCTTGAGCCGAAACTTCTGTTGGTTGTAAGCCGAAACCCTGCGGTTCGGAACTTCTAGAGTATCGGGCGGATACATCATCTTTTGACTCCTCTTTCAGTTGGATGATCTTTCTCAGGCGAAAGCGGTGCACTGCCAGTAGTGGCATCACACCGCTCTGCCAGAGTATTCGACGGCTAATAATTACGTCGCCCCTTGTCCGTCGCACCATCCGAATCGCCATCGCGATCGCTTTTGCCTGTCGCACGAACCGCGATGGACAGTTGTTGAACGAAGCGCAAGGAGTTGCGAGCCGCTACTCCAAGCACAGGACCGATCACTGCCCAGATTCGCGGTCCAACCATCACAATCGTAACGGTCATCAGCGCCAGGATGACACCACGAATGCCGCCAAGCGCCATTGCCGGTTGCATCGACATGATCACGTCGTTGACCGTGGACATGCCAGGATGTGCAGACCAGTTGACGAGCCCGTTGAAGGAGTTGATGCAACCTTGCAGAATGCTGTAGACAATCACTCCGACAATGATGCGAAAGAGGTTCTGCGGCGAAGTCAGCTCCCACGGTTCGTCAACCGGCTCGTGATGCTGCTTGCGTTCCTGTTCTAATTTGAGTTGGTCGTCGTCTGTCACGCTTTGCTCCTTATTAAAAGACGGCTGTCGGCGCGTGCGCCAACAGCCTGATTGCCTGAGCGATCAGGAATGACAGAGTTCCTGCAGCCGACTGGAGACCCTCTCCACGTCGGCGTGAGTCGCTCCGAAAGCGGCTTCCAGAATACTGTGTGCCTCCGTCAAAGTGATGTCAGCCTGGCGCATTTTGCCCTGGTAGATCCGGATCAAACCCAGGTCTTCCAGACAGAGAGCATAGGTCGGCGAAGCTTTGCCCACCAGTTTTTCGGCGACAGCAGCCGCCTCGAGGCAGAGTTGCTCGGCCTCGAGGTAGTTTCTCTGGCTTGCCAGCGCTCGAGCCTGAGCGATGGTGTCGCGAACATCCGTCGTGAACTGAAGGTCGGATGTTGACATGAGAACGCAATCAGAGGTAGCGTCTTCGGCGGCGAAAGCCAGAATTTTCTCGAAAGCAGTCATGGTGCGGTCCTCTTTGTTCGTATACCGGCAGGAGGTCTCTTTGTTACTCCAAACCGGTTAGCTTCGAATGGAAAACGCTTTACTTTTCGAGCAGCATTTTCAGCCGCGATTCTTGCTCATCGACAATCTTCTGCAGGTCCTTGACTTTGTCCTGATTCGATTTGAGCGCAGCCGCTCGCACCGCTTCCGTGACCAGACCGAAGAACACTGCGAAGATACTCCAGCCGCCGAGCATGATAATCATGCCAACCCAGCGGCCGTGCATCGTATGTGGTGCGCTGTCATTCAGATTAGTTTTAGTAATCGTCGTGATTGCGTACCAGCAGGCATCCTGGAAGGTTGGGAAGGTCTGCGGTTCAACATAGACGAGCAGAGCACTGCACGACGTCACCAGCACGGTCGTCGCCACACCTGTGACGATGACCGGATGAGACGAGAAGCGCTGAGCCGTGAACCTGACTATCTTCCAGGCGTGTGCAGCTGTGCCGGTGAACTGAAGCGCATCCAGCGGCACAACCTTAGTTAGACTGAGCAAAGCTGCGAAGTCATCCAGCTTACCCAGCTGCGACAGAGGCACCCAACAGACGCATACAACAAGCTCCGCCAGATGGAGCCAGATGTATCTGATTGGATGCCCGCCGAGAATCGCATAAGTCACCGTGCTGCCGACGAAGGACAGCCAGATGACAATGCGAGTCCCGACTTGGAAATTTGACCAGGAAACCGAAAGAATCGGTACCTGCCAATCTCCGGTGACGAACTGGCTCCCCACCACGAGAGCCATTGCCATAATCGACATGCAACTGAGCAAGAACTCAACTGTTGGTTCCGCCTTTCTGACAGTGTCGATTGATGGTCTGGTGAACATACTCCAGCCCATGCGTTTTCCTCGATCTCCCAACCTCAGTTGGGCTTGCCCGGTTTGACCTCGATCAGTTCGACCTCGACAAATATCGGTGTCTCAATACCAAGGCCAGGTGACGGTGAAATTGTAAACACCCGCTTTCCGCCGACTCTCATGCCATTCACGCCCGCGCTACCGATCTCGACTTCGGAGGTGCGACCCAACCTGTGTGAGCTCTCGATAATACTGCCATCGTGTTTCCGCATAGTGCAGTGCACGACGGCAATCTGACCAGAACGCGCTTTGGCGCCCAGCCCGAGTTGTTCCTCGTGATACGAGTAGCCGAACGGTGGCTTAACTTCGCGCGACGGCGTGCCCAGGAAGTAGTCGGGAACGAGTTCCTCGCCCGGCACACTGGCGAACTTCTCGAGGTCGTGAACGCCAGCAAGATGCATCACCTCTTCGTCGGTGACGAAGTTGCCAGAATACTCGACTGCCTGTGACAGAATCCACACCGCCGCCTGAGCAACGATTTCTGTCGTTCGCGACCCCTTGACCATCGGCTTATCGAGCATCTGCTCGAGCATGCGAATCGCCGCCGTATCGATGGCAGTTGCCGGCCATAGACAGTTGACGCCGACCAATCCCTTGAACGTCTTGGCCAGACCGAGCGTGATCATGGACATGTTGTATTTCGAGATCGTGTAGGGCAGATGGTCCCTGAACCAGTAGGGATCCAGGTTGAGGGGCGGCGACATGGTCAGAATCCGCCCGCCTGACTTGACGAGATGCGGCAGCGCGAACTTGCACGCCCACAGTGTGCCGAAGTAATTGACTTCGGTGATCAGCCGCACCTGCTTGGGTGTGATCTGATCAATCGGCAGCGGCGCAAGAGCGCTGGCGTTGTTGATCAAGAAGTCAATGCGACCGAAACGTTCGACCGCAGCAGCGACGGCTTGCTCCACCTGTTTCTCATCGCGGACGTCACAGCGGAAAGCCATCGCTTCGCCGCCGAGAGCCTCGATTCTGGCAACGGTTTCGTCGATCGAACCTTCGAGCTTTTTGCCGCCGCCCGTCTTGCCCCACATGGCGAAGGTGATGAGCGGATGGCGAAGCATCTTGATCGCCTTGCGATAACGGCGGCTAACGCCAGCCCAGAAGCCGGTCGACTCCTGCACCGTCTTGCCGAGCGCAACGATTTTGACGCCCTGACGCGCCAGGTCTTCGGCAATGGCAAGACCAATGCCGCGGCTGGCGCCGGTGATTACCGCCACTTTTCCTTTGAGATCTTTCGTCATGACTTTCTCACTTTTTGAGTTCGTTATCGAGAATCAACCTGACCGAGCAGGCACTCTCTGTCACCGCATATGGTGCAGATGATCCCCACACATGCGGTGATTGATTAGCACCGCACTATTTGTTTTGCGGTCTATGGTGCAGTCGTGCGCCGACGAAGTGTCAGCTATCCCAGCCGAAAAAGTTCTGGATCTTCCAGAGCCACAGCGGCTTGATGATGAATTCGGCTTCGATTTCCACGGCGATGCCGAAGGGAAGCGATGCCATGCTGACAGCGCTGCGAGTGCCGATGCCGTTTTCCGGACCGAAGACCTCGAGCATCAGCTGCGAAAAGCCATCGATGACGGCCGGCTGATCTGCGAAATCAGGCGTTGAATTTACCATGCCCAGAGCCTTGACTATGCCAATCAACCGCTCGATTCCGACTTCATGATCGATGGTTGACAGAATGCCGATTCCAACGAGCCGTGCTGCGTCCTGTCCCTGAATTATGGACAGATCTTTGCCAAGCTTCCCTTTGATTGCTGTGGCTGGATCGCTCCAGGGTCCATGCCCGGAGACTAAGAGCCGACTGGAAAACAGTCCCTCGACGATCCTGGTTCCCGCATAGAGCCCGACGGCCCTTTTCGGAGCATTCAAAAGAATGCCCTTTTGTGCCAACTGCTGCCTATTCATGACCTTATTCCTTCGCTGGAGTTCTAAATGTGCCGACCAGTGCACAAACTGAACACGACTGAAGCCTGACGAGTTACTTTGGCTTCAGCCTGACACTCAGAAGCTTGACCTACTTGCGCTTATGCTTGGCGCGCATGGTCTTGACCTCCTTGCGCTTCAATTTGTGCGAGCGGCGCACCTGGCGCAGCCCTCTGTATTCGGGGCGATGGCGCTTTTTCATATCAACCTCAGCTTTTCTCATTGCACACTGCCGGTGGTATCAGACCCGCCTTGCTCTCGCAACGATCTGATCTACCCCGGCAGTGCGATGTTTTTGGACAAGCGCACGCGTAGCCGTCGCGGCACTGTAGTTCACTCATACTCAGGACGCTGCGACTACCCCTATCCCATGCGGGAAAGCAGGAACGCAAAGTTGAACGCCGCGTCTGCGATCTTGTCGAAGCGACCGGAACTGCCGCCATGGCCGCCCGCATCGAGTTTGATCTTGAAGAGAACTGGCTTGTCATCGGTGCGTATCGCCCGTATTTTCTGCACCCACTTGGCCGGTTCCCAATATCCAACACGCGGATCCGCCAGCGACGAGGTGACCAGCATCGTCGCAGAATAATCGCGTGGCGCGAGATTGTCATAAGGCGAGTAAGCCAACATCGTTCGGAAATCTTCCTCGACGTTGGGGTTGCCCCACTCGCCATACTCGCCGGTCGTGAGCGGCAGGCTGGCATCGAGCATGGTGTTCATCATGTCGAGGAACGGCACCTCGAGAATCATCACCTTGAACAACGTCGGCGCGAGATTGTTCACCGCCCCCATGAGCAGACCGCCGGCGCTGCCACCTTGCGCCGATATACGATCGTCTGACGTGTAGCCCTCGGCGATCAGGTGTCGAGCGCAGCTGATGAAGTCGGTGAAAGTGTTCATCTTCTTCTTCAGCTTGCCGTCGAGCCACCACTGTTCGCCCAATTCGCTACCGCCCCGAATATGGGCAATAGCAAAGACCACGCCCCGGTCGAGAAGTGCAAGACGAGCGAAACTGAAGTTCGCCGTTTCGGCAAGTCCGTACGAGCCGTAGCCATAGAGATGCAGCGGTCGACTGCCGTCAAGGACGAGATCGCCCTTGTAGACCAGAGAAATCGGCACGCGAGCACCATCGGAGGCAGTGGCAAAGATGCGCCTGGTAGTGTATTTGGTGCTGTCATAGTTGAGCACCGGTTTCGTTTTCAGCACAGTGCACGACAGTGTGGTCAGATCGCACTCCACGGTCGTCGGCGGAGTAACCATCGACTCATAGCTGAAGCGATACGTGTCCGCATCGAACTCGGCATTGTCGTCCGGCTCGATTTCGAAAGCCTCGTCATGGAAGAGTTGCCCCGGGAAATCGAGCGTTCTGCTCACTCCCGTTCGATGATCCACAACGATGATTTTTGGCTGAGCCATCTCGCTGACGTGAACGACGAGATGATTGGCCAGAACAATGTGTTTGACCACTTTCAGCCCGGCGTGATAAGCCATCACAACCTGCCAGGCAGTCGGTTGATCGCACGGCGCCTTCACGATTTTGAAGTCGACCGCGCCATCCGCGTTGGTGCGAATGTAGAAAAACTCGCCGCCGTCGTCTTCGATCTCGTAATGCACGTTCGGCGCTCGCGGCAAGATTTCCTTGAACACCATAGCCGGTGCATTGGCGCGAATGTAGCTGGAAGTGACGCTCGTGTGGCTGGTGGTGTCCAGATAGATGAAGGCGCCACTGAACGAACGACGAACCGCCAACTGCACTTCTTCGTTCGGCTCCTCCTTCACGAAGACATGCTCACCGGTCAAAGTGTCATGCCTGTAGAGCCGATTGGACCGCTTGGAAGTTTCATCCTCCGTTGTGTAGAAGAGGGTGACGCTATCGTTGGCCCAGGCAGCCGATGTGACATTCTTCACTCGCGTACGCGTCAACATGCCGTTGCGCAGATCCTTGACGACGAGAGTGAACTGCTCGTAGCCCAGCCCATCGAAGGTGTATGCGAGCATGTTGCCGTCGGGACTGATGGCATGAAAACCGAGGTTAAAGAACTTCTTCCCGGCCCCCAGTTCATTCGGATTCAAAATGATCCGAGCCACACCGCCTTCCTTGTTGGGCCGACGCCAGTGCACCGGGTACTGCTTGTCTTTCTCGGTGCGCTCGAAGTAGAGCCAGGCGCCCTGGCGGAAGGGCACCGTCTCGTCCGCCTCTTGCACATGCCCGCGGATCTCATGATAGAGACGATCCTGAAGCTCCGCCGATGGTGCCATCATGGCGGCGGCATAGGCATTTTCAGCCTCGAGCAGGGGCATCAGATCGGGATCGTTACGGTCACGAATCCAGGCATACTGGTCGTCGAGCTTTGCACCAAACATCTCGACGAAATGCGGAACTTTCTTCGCCACCGGTGGCAGTATCGCGTTCAACGCGGCTGCGCTGGCACCGGGGAGATTGGAACTTCCCATAGTCACGTCCTTCCATTATCTGACTGTTGACCACAGGCGGCACTTTTTGCACCGCCTGCGATACTTATTGATACGTCGTCTCTTGCCGAAGACTGCGTGAACCTTAAGCGAATGAGTTGCGTGGACTAACGCGCTCGTCGCTCTGAACACTCAATCGACTGCCTCACTCGATCCACGAAGCGCGATCGGTTGAGTAGCCTCAATGAGCCAGTCACGGTCAGCCCCTTCGAGCAAGGGCTCGATATTGCGGCGAACCATGGCGTGGTAGCCGTTCAGCCAAACAATTTCTTGTTTGCTCAGCAGCCGCTCGTCGATGAGGGTGCAGTCGAACGGAATCATCGTCAGCACCTCGAAGCTGTGCATCTTGCGCATGCCACCTTCGATATCCGACGCCTTGCCGACCACAAGTAGATTCTCCAGACGAATGCCATGGTCCCCAAAATCATAGGAACCGGGCTCGTCCGAAAGAATCATTCCTTCATCCAGAGGACAGTCGCCGAGCTTGTAGCCGATTCGCTGCGGACCTTCATGCACCGAGAGGAACACGCCGACACCATGCCCGGTGCCATGGTCAAAATTCAGACCCGCGTTCCAGAGCGGCATGCGAGCCACGGTGTCCAGCCGCGCCCCGCTGCACCCCACCGGAAAACGTTGACTGGCGAGGGCAATGTTTCCCTTGAGCACAAGAGTATAGTTGCGACGAATCTCGCCGCTCGCAAAACCAACCACCTTGACTCGCGTCGAATCGGTGGTGCCATCGAGATACTGGGCGCCGGTGTCCATGAGAACACAGTCACCCAAACCGATAGCCCGATCACTCTCCTCGGTCGGAAAGTAGTGGATGTCACGACTGTTCGGGCCCGATGCGACGATTGTGGTGAAAGACTCCGAGTAATAGTTCTTGTCTTTCAGGCGCTCCTCAATCAAGCGTCGCACCACATCCATCTCAGTCAGCGTCCCTTTGCCGGCTTCACGATCGAACCATGCCAGCATGCGACAAATCGCCGCGCCGTCACGAATGTGAGCAGCACGCGTACACTTCAGCTCATACTCAGTTTTCCGAGCTCGGGGAAGAGCGCACGGGTCATCTCCGAGTTCAACCGTTGCGCCGCTCTTTTCGAGCACCGCGAAGACCGCGCTGTTCGATGTGCCGGGGTCCAGCAGCACATGTCTTTTGGACTCGCCCAGCGCCTCCAGATAGCGAGGAAACTGTTCCAGATCCTCGATGCGGCCGCCATCCAGATGCATATGAAGCATTATCGTGACGTTGCGAGGGTCAACAAAGAGCACTGAACGTCCGCTGTCATAGACTATTGCCCGACTGAGAGGCAGCGGCGTGCATGCAACATCGTTGCCGCGAATGTTGAAGAGCCAGGCGACCGAAGCGGGATCGGTGATTACCGCCGCTCCGAGCTTGTTCTCCTTGAGACTCTCGGCGACATCCCTGACCTTCTCGAACCAGCGATGACCAGCCACTTCATACAGTGAACCGGTAACCATAGAAATCGGTCGTGCCGGTTGATTCTCCCAGACCAGATCGACCAGATTCTCAGAGCACGCCACCAGCTCACCACCAGCAGCGGTGACAGCTGTTTGATAGATTTGGAGGCGATTGAGATTGATGAGCTGCGGGTCGTAGCCAACTCTGTCGCCGGGCTTGATGTTCGAGACCAGCCACTGCACGGCTGTATCCGTAACTCGGTCCGAAATGAGCACTTCGAACAAGCTCGGGTCGATCAGCTTCGCCGCTTTCACTTTGTAACGACCATCGCTGACGAAAAGCGCCTTCTCGGAGAGGACGACCGACATTCCAGCCGAACCGTTGAAGTTGGTGAGCCACTCCAGACGCCCGGCGTAGGCTGGCGTATATTCCAGCATGAATTCGTCGTCGTGCGGCACCAGAAACGCCGCCAGACCGCGCTGAGACAGCTCACTGCGCAGAAGTTCGAGACGAGCAGAGACAGGCAACGCTTCGGGCTTGGCCAGAAGCTCGCGCTGATGACTGACAGCCTCGAGAACTGCATCTATCTCCGCATCGGTGACTTTCGTACCGAGCAGCAACGCTACAGCAGGACGCTGCAATCTGAAGGGTGGTGCAGCGGCAAGGCCGGCTGCCAATGCGGCATGATACTCCGACAGAGCTTGTGCCATGATTCGATATCCTTCTGTTAAGACTTGACTTGGCGACTGGGCGGACTGCTCCGAATCAGTCAGGTGAACCTCACCCACGAACCTTTGCGCGACGAACCTTTGCGCGAAGAGCCCTTGCGCGCCTCGCCTTTGCGTTCGCGCTCGCTTTTGTGCAGATCTTGCCGCCAGGGTTGAGCCAGTTGACGCATATGACGCCACTGCTGCATCCAGAACCAGAGCGACGCGAACTCAGACGGCAACTGTTTCGCCGACTCGTACCACCGCGGAATGCGCACGGTGAAAAGTTCCTTCCAGAAGTCCATTGTGCGCATCGTCGGCAAATAGTGCCAGGTGTAAGCAAGCACAAGCAGATTCTCGGTGACGAAAACGACGGGCGCCGTCAGCACCATGCCGAGAGACTGCGCCGACACAAGAGCGACGACGAAGCAGATGAGCGCGATAGCCAGAGTGCAGACCAGTCGCTTGGAAAAGCCGACAGTCGGAGCGAGAAGCGAGAGCGCCTGAAGCTTGAACCAGACAGGCACTACCGCGAGAGCGCCAGCAGTGAGGGCGAACCATAGATTTGAATCGTTCATCACATTTTCTCCAGTGGCGGGTGTAGACGCGCCGAAAACTGCGACCTTATGGAAGCAGTGCCGACACGTCCTACTGCGCCGTTATCGATGAGTGCGCGTCACTCATTCGTAGATGCGTTTGGAAGTAGGCAGAGATTGTCTCTGCCCCTGGGACATTTCGGCGCGCAGCTTTTCCTCAGTCGAGAAATCGCGCTGAGTTCGCAGTCTCTCCAGATAGGTTCTGCCATCAAGATGGTCGCACTCGTGTTGGATGACGCGAGCCGCAAAGCCCTCGAAATCTTGCACGCGCTCTTCACCATCTACGGTGTCGTATCGGCACCTGATTCTCTGCGCCCGCGGAACAAGCCCCGCATAACCAGGAACACTGAAGCAGGTTTCCCAGGCGTCGCCAGTGTCATCGGACTTGCCGATGATATCGGGATTGATCATGACGATAGGACGCGTCTGTGACGAAGCACCACCAGCGATGCGATTCTGAACAACCAACACTCGCTTCGCTACGCCGATCTGATTAGCCGCCAGACCCGCACCGTTGATTTCGAGAACCAAGGCGACGAGCTTTTCGCACAGCGATCTGGTTTCCTTGAAATCGGTAACGCGCTCGGTCGGTCTGTGCAGAATCGCCATTCCGATTGTTGTCAGCTCAGGGTGCACCGCCGCCTTCATATGCGGTGGCGGTGTTTTAGTCCAGCGTTCGGCAGGCTTTTGGGAAGTCAACTGACGCTTGGAGCGATCTTTCCGACTCATGAAAGCAGTCCTTTCACTGGTCACTCGAGGGCGAGAAGGGCCAGACCGCCCGCACGAGCCAGACGCACGTGTCGCTGAACAGAATGACGATGAAGACATAGCCGAACAGAGCGATCGTCAGAGTCCACATGACGTCTTCGTTAAAGAGGAGCGTGCCAAACGCACACAAAATGCCCCAGCCAAGCGCGTTGAGAAAGGCGTGCGGAAGAGCCGACTTGAGAGGCGACTCCGCCGACAACGTCCAGACCTTCAGGCGAGTGATGTATTCGTAACCCGCCAGCCCGTAGAGGAAGAACATCAGAGGGCGCGGCAGATGATATTGAGCGCCCAACCCGATGTAAGTGAGAACGACGATAGATCCAACCGCTGCGCCGACAATCTTCGCGATCGTGGTCAGCGACGGCAGCGTGATCGAAGTCTTCGCGCCACGAGCGATGACGATCTTGTTTTCCAGCCAGGCGGCAAGTTTCACGTTGTTCATGTGTTTCATCCTCAGTTGATTGATCTGTTGCGAATACGGTGCGCACAGAGCGCGCGCACCGTTTACTCGTAGACTCAGATGAACTCGGCAAGCTGCTCCCTGCCCGATCGATTGCTCCTCTGTTTTGGCGAGTTTCCGAAGAGAGCGAAGGCTCTCTTGGATGAATGTGCTCCGCCATGCGCATTCACTCAGGAGAGCCCTCCTGCCGGTCACGAATTCGATTTGAATTTTCGGACCGGCAGTGAGATCAGCCTGACAGCGCTGCGCCAACAATTGCATATGAAGGCTTCCAACCAGTCGGCGATATCGTCGTAAAGCTCCTTCTGATAAGGAGGCAGAACGACCTGAGCCGGCTGCGACCTGAACAGTGCACTGAATCGCAAGGTCGTTGCGAAGAGCGCTCCGAACAGGAAACCGCCGATGTGTGCTGTGATAGCAACACCACGCGGACCATCGGAGAAGTAGTACGCGGTGAACTGCAGCCCGGCATAATCGAGCAGCATCACCAGCGCGTTCGATGTCATCACTTTGACACCCATAAGCGAAGTGATTCTCGCTTTAGGCCAGAAGACAAGAAACGCACCGACCACCGCCGCCATCGCACCACTCGCACCGATGAGCCCGTTGCCGAGCGACTCGATCTGAGCAAAGAAGAGCGCCGCACAGATTCCAGATGCCAGATAGAAGCAGAGGAATTTGACCTTCCCCAGACGCGCTTCGATAGCAGGACCGAGCGCAAACAAGAAAGGCATGTTCGTGAGCAGGTGAATGACATTCCCATGCAGGAACATATACACGAACACGCCTGCCACCGCGTGGAAGAGGAGATCGGGATATCCCGTTGCAAGAGCAATCTCACCCTTGCCCACGGTGAAAGTCCAGTGGGTGATCGTATAGCCGAGAATGCCGGAATCGCGTAGCGCCATCTCACCGATGAAAGCTGCGATATTCAGCATAATCAGCGTATACGTCACCCACGGGAATTGCTTGAACTGCAAGTTCGTGAAGAGCGGTAGCATCAGCTTCCTCCCTGTCGGCACCATATGCAGTGCCCGCGGCGAAGACCGCAAGCGCACAGAGGCTCTGACTGCTCCTGACGCTGCCGCGACCATGACACTCGTCCAGCCCAGATCAAGATGAGCATCATCGCGGCGAGGAAAAGCGACATGAACAGATTCGCACTCTGACGTCTGACACTGTCACTGATTTCGCGCAGCGCTGAACTGAACGTCTGCATGCGAGAGTTCGACGCAGTTGGCGCAGGCGTACCGCCGTCCAATTCCTGCGGCTCAGGTTTGAACATTTGAGCATGCGCGACACTGCTCAATTCCAGCCCGAAGTCAACCGTTCGAACCCCGGGCAGGAGTAAAGCTACTGCAACAACGGCAGCAGCTAGTCTTATGTGTCTCATAGCTTCATCCTTTCACAGACTCCGCGGTTTCGGCACAATTTTGCACAGGTGAGCAACCAGCTCTTCATGTCGTGATTGCGGGATCGTCTCACCCCTGTAGATCGCCGCGTGAAGAATCGACAATGCAGAGATTACATCCACAGCGATCGGCACCTCTTTCAAGTTGTTCTCAACAATGGAGCTCTCGAACGTCGACAGTCCATATCGAGCCTGCAGGAAAGTCTTCAACGCAGAACTGATCAGCTCGTAGTGCCTCTGCGTGAAGCCCATCTTGTTGCCGGAAACAATCGTCTCATCGAGCGCCAGCCAGGTCGACTGATCGATTGAAAGCAAGTGACGTGGACGCAGCCGATTGATGGTACGCACCAGAAACAACAGCGCCGCCAGTCCGAGGCTAAGGAACCCCAACACCAGGCTCGGCACATAAGCCCATGAGATGCGCATCTGTGCAAGCGCGTGGTCAGTCATGAACAGGTCAGACTTCGTACCCGGCGGCACAGTATCGTGATGCAGCAGAACCAGGTCGGTCGTGACCAGATCCTGCCAGATCGGAGTGCCTTCCTCAGAAACAAGAGTAGCGTAACGCAGAGTCAGGCTGACAGGAAGATATTGTTTTCCTGTTTCGAAGCTCTGGACAGTTAGTTGGAACGTCACTTTCGTGCCGACCTCGACCTGGTCAACCCGAGCTTGCGGCTCACCGACCAGCTCATAACCGCTGCTATTGTCATTCAGATCGACGCTGCGCAGATCCACAACCGCTCCTGGTGCAAGCACGACCTCGAGAGTGACCGGAATCTTTTCACCTGTGTAGTGACTGACCTGAGTCGGTGCCATGACATGAATGAGCACTTTGCCCCGACCGCACTTCATCTCGATATTGGGTGCAATCGGAAGCGGCGCCTTTTCGACGACAGCTGGCTTCGGCGCATCGGGAGCCGGCGCAGCCGCGGGCGG
This sequence comes from Candidatus Melainabacteria bacterium, assembly GCA_003963305.1. Lineage (NCBI taxonomy): Bacteria > Bacillati > Candidatus Melainabacteria > Candidatus Melainabacteria bacterium. The sequence continues at coordinate 311,651 of RXJR01000028.1, forward strand.
TTCGCCATTAGGAGACGGCGATTTCCACTCGATAGGTGCGGACGGATCACGCTGCTTAACAGGAACAGTCTCCACCTTTTCAAACGCGCAGCCATCTTCAGGTGGCAAGAGTAGTTCCGGCGCCGCAGTCTCCCTTTGTACATCTGCACGCACATCTTGAGCGCGAGCCGTTAATGTCAGAGCGAGCAAAATGCTCGCTACTAAAATCGTAGTTCGCATCGTGTTCTCCTCTAAGTTACGATGCACCAGCCAGCAACATAGCCAGCGCTTCAGCCGGATCATCACCAGTTCTGAATGTCCAAACAGTACAACCGCACGAATCGGTCAACTGCTTGAGCACCTGGTCTTTGTGGCGACGATATTCTTCCCGCCACCTTTTTCGTCCTTGCTCAGTCAAGCTGACGACGCTCGTGGCGCCAGTCCGCAAGTCACGCAACTGCCGCACACCGCTGCCGGAAGGCAGTTCTTCCTCGCGGCGGTCTTCCAACATTACGCAACACACGTCATGCATGCTGGCAGTGTGAAGGAGCGCATCCATGTCGCCCTGACTGAGATTGGCAAAGTCAGAGAGAACAAAGACAAGCGCTCTGCCGTTACTGGGAACGTTCGCCAGCGCCAGCATCAGACCCGATTCCGCCACTGGTGTCGCCGACGATGGCGGAGCCGAAGTGGAGAGATACAGCCAGAGACCTTCCTGCAGACTTTCCATGCTGGCAGGTTGTGTCAGCATTCTCCACTCCAGGCGAGCGTCGCTGTAGACCATCGAGCCGATATTGTCGCCTCTCTGTTCTGCCGCGACGAAGATCCCAGTCTGGATCTCAGCAGACAGAATCGATTTACTGGTGCGTTCTGTGCCGAATGCCAGAGTCGGCGAAGCATCGGCGATGACGATGATATCCAGCGGCGTCTGGTCCTGATAAACCGTGGTGAGTAGTTCGGTCCATCCCGTAGCCGCAGAGGCGATATCGTCGACTCTTTCACCCGGGCTCCACTGTGCCACATGCTGGATATCGAAGCCGGCGTCAACAGTGCGATTACTGTCACGCCAACCGAAGCTTTGCGCCAGATGATGCGTGCGCCAGTCTACATTGAGCATCGCCGGCACAACATGATCGAGTATCGACGCAATGATCTCATCGATACTTTCTCTTCTGCGTTCCATGCGTTTCTCCTCGCGATCAACAGCGTACCTTGCCGCGCGCTGCCGATCAGGTTTCAGAAACAGTAGCCAGGATCTGCTCGATAAAGCTTTCCGGCGTCTCTCTGTTCTTGCCGAATGACGCCTTCGGACTCATCTTGAAGTGCGGACGGGCAGCATCAGGGAAGACAAAGCGAACGTGATGCGGTTCGATACAGGGGCTGCCCGTAAACACAGCAACTGCGGCAGCAGCACGCAACAGATAATGATTGAGTCTGTCGCAGCCACCCCAGCTCACCAGATCGGCGAAATTCCCGCCATCCCTGCGCTTCACCTGATGAAATTGGTCGTAGTCAGGGTCGACCGACGCCGCCAGTCGGACAACGTAGTCGAGAATTGCTGCCGAAGGTTTGCGAAGCATCGCCCTGGTTTCGCTTCGCATCGTCGCCATGTCGGCCAGAGTCAGAGCCGGATTAATTACGTCTTCGGGATGCTCCCGTTGCAGGTTCTCATTGGCGTTCACAGCCTGGAGTTGACGGACCGTTAGAATTGGCCAGTCGATTAAGAACATGAATCGATCCGAAGTAGCGTTGTTGAGCGCGACGGTTCCCCGAGACTCAGTGCCGTTGATCACAGCCATGAGCTGAAAGATTTCTTCCAGCCGAGTTGTAACACCATCTACAGTGTATTGCGCCTCGGCCATACCTTCAAGAAATGCGCTCTGTGTTTGTACACTGGCTCGGTTGAACTCATCGACAAGGAGCAAGTTGAGCCCAAGAAGCGGGCTTGGTCTGAACACCTTGCCGTGTGCAGTCTCAACGGTGTACCCGGTGATTGATGCCGGTTTGAGGTCGGCGGTCATCTGGAGACGACCGATTTTAGCCCCGCCGATGGCTTGAGAGCTGGCCTTCATCAGCAAAGACTTAGCTTTGCCTGGCTTAGCCATAACGAGAACATGCCCGCGCGCCGCGAAAGCACACATGAGCATAAATCGGGGTCGTTCCAGCCCGACGATGACCTTGTTTGTCTCCTCCATGTATTTCAGGACAGGAGGGTAAGTGAGTTGAATACCAGGGGCGATCTGCATCGCTTCTCTCCCAGTTTCGCGTTGAGGGATAACGAAAAGCTCCGGCTCTAGCCGGACTAATTCGTCTACACACGGCGCGTTCTCAACCTACCAGTGCGTGAAACGCACTGGCGGTCTCTTGAACACATTGCGGATGATCCTTCGCAACCAAAGCACCGCCAGCAGTATCATTGCCAGCAGCAGTGGACGGTCATGAAGGGTATGATTCTGATAAACCACACGTTCACCAGTCAGTGCAGCCGGCCACGAAATGCCCAGTGACTGACCGGGCGTGACCGGAATATAAGTGCCGCCGGCACGCTTCGCGAGTTTTTTCAAGAATTCATCATCGCGTCCGATTGTAACGACCTTTCCATCAGACTTGAACTGCCCGATTGATGCGCCGTTTTCGTCATAGAGCGGAATCGGGGAACGCGCAGGATTGCCGATGCCCAGCACAATCAGTCGGCGATGCTTGTCACGCATCGCATTCAACTGCGCAGTCAATGCCGAGTCGCGTCCATCGAAACCGCCATCTGTAGCGAGAATGATGATATCTTCCACGCCCTGTCCGGCTTCTGTTTTATCGAGAATTTTCTGGGCCGCTTTCAACCCTTCCTCGATGTGCGAAGTGTATCCGAGCCCCGCATCCACGCGTATCCAGTCCAGTGTGGTGAGCATGTCACGCACCGGGCTGAAGTCGTAGTTGAGATATGACTGGATCTTTCCTCGCTGCGCGAAAGTGACAAGACCGAGCGCATTGCCGTCAATGGCAGGCATGATCTGTTGGAGCAGAATGTCCTTTGCTACGTCGATGCGAGACCCGCAAGGACCGACGACAAGAGAGCACTCCCGCCCGCCGAACATGACGTTGCTCAGGCGCAGGTCTTCTACCGCGGCACTGCGTGACGCATCGAAAACCATAACCAGTCGCACGCTGCCCGCAGGAATAGTGACCGGCGCAACTGCCTCGTAAGGTCCGGCAGCTGCGACCACCAGACAGAGCGATAGCAGATTGAGCATTGTCAGAGACAACAGCCGATCGAAACGAGTCGGCGTTTCGCTGAACGCCTCAATCAATGCCGGCTCACCATACTCTTGCACGGTCCGCGCGCTCAAGTGCACGCTGAAGAACCAGAGCAAGGTTACGGCCGCTGCAGCAGGCATGGACAACCAGAGCCAGTCCGGATGCTCGAACAGTGGCATACTCACCAGAGCCGCGATCGACTCGGTGAATGCGCCAATAGCAGAATTAAACATCGGCAGACTCCTTCAGTAGCCATCCTGTGTGGCAGCCGTGTTGCCCTTTCCGCCCGGAGCAAGCGCCGGAACGGGCTTGGGCTTGTCCAGCCTCGGTTTGCCCTTCTTGCGACCGGAGCCCTCCTTCGAAGCATCACCAAGCTGCGGGCGCTGCTTGAGAAGCTCGTAGTTGAAAACAACGGTCATAGCGGTCTCACGCATTCGCAACAAGCGGCAGACGTCGTCCGGTCCTTCCATCAGGGGTTGACCGTTTGGTCTGATCGGCGATTCCGGCATGTTTGCGCAGGCACGTGCGGCGTAGCCTTCATTCGCGATGAGCGGAGTTCCCGCCAACCATTCAGCACCGCTATTGATGGCAAGCGACTGCCTGTAGTGCTGCAGCGCCGCCTGAACTTGTTTGCCCTGGTAAGCCATATAACCCAGATGCGAATAAGCCAGGGCTGCCAGTTCAGGATCAGGGCGAGGCAGGAAGAATCGTTCCAACCACGTCAACTGCTCGGCTTCCAGATAGACAGCAGCAGACGCTTTGAAAGCTTGCGCCGCCTTTTCCGGTAAGCGTTTATTGGCATACAAGATGCCTTGATTGTAGAGCTTGACCTGACGATCTTCATGATCGCCGAGCCATAGCCCCAGTGCAAGGAACGGCACCGCGACCGCTACCAGCACTACATACGGTATCAACCGTACAATGGTCGGTTTGCGCACTTTGGCACCTACAGTCCTTCCCGCACCAGTATGGTGCTCGTTGCCCAGAGCAGAAAGAAGGCTGCCGCCGCGGCTATCCACGGCAGATACATCTCTTTATGCTCAGAGCGGTTTGCTTGATAGAGACTTGATTCAGCCAGTGCATCGATCTTCGCAACAGCAGCATCGAATCCGGCTTTGTCGGCGACAGGCACAACTGTTCCATCGACCGCCTTGACGAAATCTTTGAGTTGCTGCAAATCTTTTGCCTGGCCTTCATACCAATCTTCTCCGACACCGAAGACGAAGAGATTGATATGCAGCTTCTTGTACCAGTCGACCAGTTCGCGAAACCGCTCTGGAGCAATCGGAGCACTGCCGTCAGTCGACATAATGTGCACCCTGGTGACACCCGAGTCGAGCCGCCTGAAAACGTCGATGACGCTTTGCAGCGCACCGGGTTCACGATTGCGGGCGAAAGGACCATCGAAGTTGGTGCCGTGCCCCTCCGGCACTTCAGCTTCCATGTAATCGGCCAGCTCTGGCAAGCTGTCGATCAGCGTCTGGTAGTTGGTCGTGGGAGGATAAGCAAGGAAAGAGCCGTTGTCGAAAGCCATGAGCCCAACCGGGTTTCCATGCGTGTGCTGCAGGAACAGCCTGAGCGCTCCAAACGACACGTCGATGCGACGTGCGAAAGTCGGGTCGTCTTTGCGCCTGAACTGGTCCGTGATGTATGCCCCCGGGGGTTCAGACGCCGATCGTGCCGCGAATTCCGGACCAGCCAGCGCCAGTTCGACAGGCAGTATCGCACCGAATGCCTCCGAGTCGGAGAGATCTTGCTGCAAGAGCACGATCGCCCCGTGTCTCGTCTCGACCGTGTAGTTGACGACGAGAGGCACCGCCAGCGCCACTACAAGACAGCACCACATGGCCGCCAGACTGAAGCGCGCCACGTATCCCGGCCACGGCATCCACCAGGAAGTCTTGTGGATACCCAGCTGTGGATGCCCGAAGACGTGTGATTTGTGCCTGGTTGCCCAGAGAAAAATCACAGCCAGCAAGCAAAACCACAGGAATTGCGGGTGAACGAAGTTCATGGATTTTCCCTCCCTGCTAATCGCACGGCGGATTCGCCAGCGCCCCTTGAATCCGCTTGCCGAATGAATCTGCGGCGAAGAGATCGGCCAGGTCAAAGAGCGTGTCGATCTGAGCCTGAGTGAAGCTATGACCCTCTTGAATGACAGGCTGCCCATAGTCGGTCAACCTTATCCAACCGTCATCATCGAGGAGTTGCGGTCCGTTATCGGCACCACATATTTTTGTCGCCAGCGAATCATGCTGCCAGCTGCCGCTTTGGAAGTAGGCGCCGCCCGGAGATACCCAACCTGCCAGAACTTTCGTGCTGCGAATCATATGCGGACGCAAGTCGGACAGCGAAGTTGGTTGAATCTTGGATTGGATTCTGGACTGGATTCCGGATTGAATCATCAATCGTGCTCCGAATTATTTATGTTGCACCATATATGGTGAAGAACCGTGCCGGGAGAGTCTGAGCTGTGATGCCTCAGACCCCCAGCGGCCAGGTGGGGTCGAAATCAAACTCCTCCTTCATGGCTTGCAGACGAAAGGCAAGAAGTTCGTCTGTCTGACGCCCTTCCTCCGATTGATAGGAGGCAAAACAGAGCTTAGCGACAGACTCGCAGAATGACTCCATTGCCCATTTGTTAATAAGTCGAGCGCGTCTGGCAACGATACCAGGGTCGTCCGACTCAGGCAGGAGATTGAACGCATCGAACTGCCTTTGCGCGTAGGCTGTAACTTCGACAAACTCGTCGCCGCCTGCACGAAATTTCTCGACAAGCGCCAACATCTTTTGAATGTACGCCGCTCGCGCTGGTTCCGGTTGCACAGCCCAGAAGAGATGAGAACACTCATGGGCCAGATGCGCCAGGCAAAGCCTCGTCGAATCGAGGCTGGCCACGCTCATCTCAAGATGTGGCGAAATCTTCGAGTGAGGGCGCTCCCAGTCACCATACACAGCTGAGGCATGACCGGAACTAGTGCGTTGCTCTTTCGTCGTGCTCACAGTCAGACCGAGATAGAGCGCGACCTCACGCAGCTTGAGCGGCAAAGCGAGAAAATCTTCCCCAATCATCTGTCGATGATAACCAGGCGTCAGCTCAGCGAAAAAGAGTCCACTCGACTGATCGAGTTCGAAGCGACCGCAGAACATCTGAAATTCGCGGTTCAACCACGCTCGTTCATTCCTTGTGATAGTTCTTACGGTTGGGATTGACATGGAATCCTCCACTCCTGGCCGTAGCGCATTCCTGCGGAGAGATATTTTGCCTGAACCATTGCGTTCCATGGCACTCGGGACGAGTGCGTTCCATGGCACTCGGACGAGTGCGTTCTGTGGCACCAGGATCATCCTGTGGACACTTGAGTTTGGGGTGTTCACAGGGTGATCCTGAAGATAAACGGGGATGCGCAAGACAACTCAGATCTCGCGCATCCCTATCTTGAACCGACGCAGCCAGAGACCGCGTCGGTCATTCTTAAGAGCTCAGGCAGCTCGTCTTACTTGCGGAAGTCGAGCGCGAAGAACAGCAAGTTCCAGCGCCCACCGAAGGGAAGACGAACGAAGGCATAGCCGCCGAACAGCCCGGGTTGAATCTGACGAATCTCATCACGGATGAAAAACGCCAGCCAGGACGTTTCTTTGTAGTCGATGATGATCGACTGCTTGCCGTCGAACCAGCTCGGACCATAGTTGACCTTGGCCCGAATCAGGTGCATGCCGAGGATCTTGTTCAACAGGAAGCAGGGCAGTTCGCCCGTCTTGTTGTCGAAGACCTTGCCTCTCCAGATCAGATTCGAGATCAAAGAGAGGAACCAACCCAGCAGAGTGCCGGGCAGGACAACGGCCTTGCCGAGTGACTCGCCGTCGCGGATCACGCCGGCGGGGCTTTCAGCATAGACCTGAGCCAGGTCGTCCGCCTTCATCGACTGCAACTGGTACAGCTCTGACGGTCGACCGATCGGGCTCGGGTCACAGTCGCCCCGGCGGTGCTCGCGCAGCAGATCGGCCCAGGCAGAGCCGTCATAGACGCGAAGCATTTCGGCGTGGCTGATCGCCGGCACCAGGGAGTGAATCTCCACCACCACTCTGTCAGCGAACAGCGGCAAGAGCTGGTCGATGCGGCGCTTGAAGGCGAACCTGCCGATCAAGCGGGTGATGAAGTTGCCGCGGCCTTCTTCAGCGTCGCGGATGTGGTTGCCTTCGCCCATGCGTTCGAAGTCGTATCCCGTGAAATAGTTGCGACCAGGCGAGTAGAGATCGCCTTGATGCGCAAATTCCCCGAGATCGATTTCACCGGGCGCAAGACCCTTGTCGTTGCCAGGACGCGCGTAGACTCGGGTCGCCGAATCGTTGAGCGCCTGCGAGATGTTGGGCAGATAGATGGTCGGGTCGAAGAAGAACCCGATGCCGTTATCCCACTTCTGCCTCCACGACATGCCGCGCTGCGTCTTCTTGCCGAAGCTGAGCAGCGAGAGAATCGTGGTGCCGAGCGCCGTCCACCAGGGCAGACCGCTATCTTGCAACACCTGCATGCAGGAGCTGAAGGTGGCGACCGGATGCTTGTTGTTTCCGCGAAGCAGCCAGTAACGCTTCTCGATGTCGGTATCGCCTTCGAGTGTCGACGCGTCGGTCTTCGGCTGACCTTCGCGCATGCGATTGCGCAGGGCGATTTTGAGAAGCTGCGCATCATCAGCGAATTTCTTCGACAAAGTGCGCGTCGAGAAACCGCTCAGACCGGCAAGACCAAGAAGGATTGCCGCTCCCAGATGCTGACCGTGCACTCCCCAGGCAAGGAAGCCAAAGCCCAGCAGCACCGCCCACCCCTGCAGAGAGCCGAGGAAGGCAGCGCGGTTGATCCACCTCTCACCCTTGTAGAGGGTGCCGAAGAAGAAGCCGCGCTTGTCGGTGTAGCAGATGCGCCAGCACAGCTGCATGAACCGCATGGCGAGCATGCGCTTCACTTCCAGCCCGCCGCCCGAGAGGACGAGAGCAAGAAGAATCACACCGACGACCTGCGGAGTGACGACACCGATAACAGGCACAGACGCACCCAGCCAGGCTGTGAAGCCGAGAGCTGCAAGCGCCAGCCAGAACGTACGCAGATCCGACTTGAAGATCTTGAAGGTGTCTGCGTGCGTCTTCTCGAGCAAGCGCTCGGGAAAACGTTCGATATCTTTCCAGGGGGCGTAAGGACGAATCACGCCTTCCATATATTTCTCGAGACCCGGCAGATGGCGCGCCATCATGGCGAGCGGTCCGCCGCCGTGCTCGATCCAGTCCATACCTTCGCCGAGGAACGCATAATTCCACAGCTCGGTAAAGAACCGGTTGTTGGTGCCACGACGCGGCGCATCCTTCTCGAACTCGAAGAACTGCGTGATGCCGAGCGCCGAGCCTGGCGGTTTGGTCTCGCCGAGCATACCGACATTACCTTCCACTCTGTCGATATTGCCGCCGAAGACAATTGCCATCAGCGCACCGAGCGACTCATTGCCGCCGGCAGCCTCGACAAACGACCGCAGCCGATGTTGACCCAGACTGGCGCGCACGTCATTCCAGTCGCCCGTGCCGTCTGTGCGCTCACGGTAAACATCGCGTTCTGCCAGGTCGGTCTTAGCGCCGTCCTGGAAGTTGTTGAACTCCGTAAAGGCGATCGGGAAGTTCTGCAAGGTCGGCGCGCCGCACGGAGTCGTCACCATCGTCCAGGCGATGTTCTCGTAGCCGAGAAACTGCACCTTGTCGCGAGTCTTCTCGTGCACGATATCCAGCAAACCGAAGCGAGCCAGATGCCTGTCGCTGCCTGCCTCATGGAAGTCGATGAAGTCCGGCCACATCGTGTGCAGAACCCGATACGCGAGCCTGAACGCGCTCGGCGTCTGGTGTGGACCATCATGATGCTCCCACTTGCCACCGAACATACCCCAGAGCACGAAGCAGTGCCGCACGGGCGTAAGCAGCTTGCCCACCCAGGGATGACGGTAGATAAACCGCATCAAGAAAAGCTTCTTGCGCGGTCCGAGCAGCCCCCACCAGTCAGCATCCATAGCTGCACCGAGCACAGGATGTTGCAGCAGATCGCCTGTCCAGTAGGGCGTGTGGAACAACGCGTTTTCGCCGATGTTGATCAAGCGGGCCTGCTGGAACAGCTCTTCGTCAGTCCATTCCGGATGGAAACGCTTGAGGTAATCGGCGATGGCGTTGTGCTCTTTCACAGCCAGCCAGTGAAGCAAGCTGAGAAAGACATGGTAGTTGTTGTTGAAGCCGGTCAGATCGGCGCCCAGACGCGTCGGATCTTCAGGCAACAAGCCATCTTCGCCGAGCAGCATCTTGCCGTCAACGTATGAACGCAGACGAGCGAGTTCGGCTTCGTTGGTGCCGTAAGTCTCGGCCATGATCCAGGCAGTGACCCGCTGGTTGATCATGGTCGGGCGCCCGTCATACCCATCACGCGTCGGGTCGACAGGAGTACGGTCGATCAGAGCCACATTTCCAGGCCAACCCTCCTTCGGATCGCGCTCGATGCAAACCGGATCGTGGTCGAGCGTGTAGCGCATCGTCAAGCCGCCGAAACCATGAATCTGCTTGTTGATGTGCGCAGCTCCCCAGAGGCTCATGGTCTGGGCTTTGATTTCGATCGGCTCTCCCGTCTCCGGATCGATGCGACGCCAGAGAAGCTTCCTGCCCACGAAACGAGCCGTCGGCTGAATTTTCTCCGGGTCGGGACGCACCAACATGGGCGGTCGGTTCGACCCCATGCGTGTGAGCGCCGCCGCCATATCAGGTCGACCGTCATCGGTGACCCAGGTGCCGTCGAGTGCCACCGATCCCCGTGCCGATTCCGGCTGCCCGTCGGGATAGCTCTTCGTGTCGGTCGCCTTGTACGCATACGCGTCAGTCAGCGGACCGCAACGAATGAAGTCGAGCTTCGCGATCAGGAAGAGCAGACCGGGAACGGTTCTCCACTTCGGAACTTCACCCGGCCATTCCTGGAACTCGGCAAAGTCCTGCTCGCGCATGAACCACCAGGGCCATGACTCCTTGATGGAGGGATGCGGTGCCAACCAGGGTGCCAGTGCATGGTTGACCCACTGGGCGGCGAAGTGTGCCGAATAAGACGTCACATACTTCAGTGGACCGACGCCCTGTCGTCGGGAGATCGGTCTCCAGACCCCGCCGTCACCGGGCTGAGGACCCACCGTGCCGGCGAATGGACAGCCATAGCCGCGGTGCGCGGGCGGGCTGCCACCACCATTGGTGTCGTTCGTTTCATCAGTCATTTTTACAACCTTGGTTCTCGTTGGAGAAGGACGCATTCCTGCGCCCGTTGCTCTGCCTCTGCGGATACGCAGAGTAGTTTGTTTGTTGCTGCCAAAGAGAGCGCTGTCTTAGACGACAGACAGGCAACAATGCGTTGAACTGATGCGGCGGATCGCGGCACCTGCTCCGAGTTCTTTTCAGACACAAAGGCCAAGTCCTTTCAGCCTCATGATTTACGAATCATGATTTCCGAATCAGTACGGAAAGCATGCGTTGACGCGGCGTCTGGCGCAGACGCGATGCCGATCGTAGACCCGCTCAAGATATGTCTCCACATCTTCAAGCGAGATTCCCCAATCTTCGACCGCCACCACATAAGTGGTGCCGGCGCTGAAAGCAAGCGACGCATCAGTCGCTCGCTCTTCTTTGTGCAGACCGACGATGTGACCCAGGCGCGTGCACTGGTAGTAGCGATGCAGCACGAAAACCCAGGGATTTTTGTCGATCACCCACTCGCCACTGATGCGCCTGATCGCAAGCTCGACCAACTCTCTGTCTGATATGGTCAGACCAAGCGAATCGATGCGATTCAGCACATCGGAAGTGATCAGACTCTTGCTTCCGGACAGCAAGTCGAAGTTGCGCCTCAAGCACTCCACTATTCGAGGCGCCAACTCTCGCTCGCTTTCTTGAATCTGCCGCAGTTCGGTGACTGCGTCGTAACGAATCGCCCGATAGCGACAATACGCCACCACGAGCAGTGCCGCCGCGATAGCGACATACAGTGATTGCAGCAAAACCGACCCCTCTGTTGGTTATGTGTTCTGTTCGTTACGCGATTACTAGAAGCGATTCAGCCAGCCTCTTGTTGCATCACCGGCGCGGGGATGACGAGGCAAATGCTCTGACGCTGCCAACTTGATGATGCTCAAGATTGTCAGCGCTACTCCCGGCAGTATCATCACCGCCAGCAGTATCAAAAGGTAGTGCAGGGCAGCCGAGGCTTTCTTTCCACTGACGCGCACTTCGAGCCAGATGAGGAGCTCAAGCACCGCATCACGCCATCTGCCGATGCGCCGAAGCTCTCCATGCCTGACCGCCCAGGCATGATAGACAGCGGGGCTGCACCTCTCGAACTGCCCGTCGTAGAAGGCTCGTCGCCAGCGCAAGAGCCAGAACGCAAACGGAAGGAAGAGAAGTGCGAGGGCAAGAATTGACATTCCTGCCTGCACACTCAAATCAGCCGCTGCGCTACCGACCCCGAGCGGGTAGAACGTGTCGACGGCATTGCCGACAGCCGTGCCGACGAACAGAAAGTAGCAGTAATTCAGCTCCATGGCAGCGATGATAGCGCCAAGCCATGAACAGAATCGTCTCACTCCTTTCACTGCTTCTGTTTCGGTCCAACTTGTTCCGACCGCATAGATATTGAAGATTGCCGTCGCCATCAAGGTCGCCGAGAGCAATCTCAGTAAATCACTCATCGCCGTTCTCCCAAGTTTTCTTTGTTTAGGACTACTTCACGGTGAAGTCTTCCAGAGGCACGAAGCTGATGTCTTCGTCAACAAAGCCGACGACTCCAGCTCTCTTGCCGGTTTCTGAGAACTGCCAGACGGAAATTTTTCCGAATGGCGGCGGAGGCGGCGGCACCTCCAAACGCGAGCGAAACTTGGCGTACCACAACAAGCGACCGTTTTGAGCCAGACGAGCGTCACTGCCGAGACAATGAACGATCATCGATTCATCGGCATAGAGTATGCAAGGCACTCCAAGCCGCTTCTCCACCTCTTCCAGGCAGGCAACAACCATATCTGCGGCCTTTTTGGGCGAGATGCCCTTGAACTGATGCTCGTCTTCCACGTCAAGGGCAGGAAACAAGTCACCCGGTGCAAGAGAACCGACCACGTCGACAAAGTGAGCCGCTTGCAAGACCGGCGACACGTCGGCGCTGAAGTAGTGGTAAGGACCACTGGGAATTCCAGCGGTCCTGGCTGCCTGCCGGTTCGACGCGAACTTGTTGTCAACGAAGCTCACGCCTTCAGAAGCCTTCAGGAAAATGAAGTTACAACCGCCAGCCTTCAAGCGCTTGAAGTCGACTTCTCCCTGATGGTGCGAGATGTCCAGTCCGTCTATTGTGCTCATGTCACGAACCCTTTCAACTCTATGTCACTGGGATTCGCGTCACGCTGCGGACTTGAACTTCTCAGGACGGTAGCCGATCTCGGCCATTCCAGAGACAACTTTCTGACCATGTTGATTGGTCACAATCGTCTCCAATTCCATAACCCCGCCTTCGAGACTGGTGATGGTGGCAGTGGCTGTAATCGTATCACCGGCCCTCACAGGCAGATGAAACTGCACGAACTGCGCTCGATAAATGGCTCCCGGTCCGGGAATCTGCGTGCCGATGACGGCAGAGATAAGCCCGACAGAGAGGACGCCGTGAGCGATGCAACCCTTGAAGATCGTGCCCGCAGCATAGTCCGGATCGAGATGGACAGGGTTGTTATCGAGGGTAATCTCGGCAAAACCCGCGATGTCCTTTTCCGTTACTGTTTTGGATAACTGGGCGCTGTCGCCCACCTTCCACACGTTCATTTTCGCCTCCTCTTAAGGCATTTGAATTGAGTTCACACTCTGTGTAAGCCGAGACTGAACAGGCGAAGCCGAGCTTCGTCTGTTCAGGTCGCTACACGAACTTCGTCTGCTCAGGCGTGACCGAGCTTGCGCTGCTCATCTGCCCAGAGTTCACGAGCCTGTTTCTGCAGTTTGCGCCGAGCCTGACTTTTCGAGTCATACGAAAAGCAGGGATGACGCAAATATTGAGTGTCGGCAATCTCACGCCAAACATAGTTGTCGAGGTGCTGAAGTTCCAGGTAGCGCACAGTACGGTGCCCATTTTTGAAGCTGCGGGCACTCACAACAATGCGATATCCATTTTCTTCCCATAAGGGGCGTGGTTCTCGGGGCTGGCGCGGAAGCCGAGCCAGTCCGACCGAAGCAAGAATCTTGTCGAGGAGCATCATTCTCTCCAGGTAATCTGTTGGAATTTAGAGTAACGGTGTCACCACAAGTGGTGACACCGTCTGCTGTTGACTACTTACTGATACCGCGCACAAGCACCAGCAGTTCGTCGACTACCGTCTCCATGTCAGGCTCGCACCGGGCGCGCATGGCGATGTTGAGGTGCTGCCGATCGACTATCTGAGAAACGAGAACTTCGCTTCCTGTAAGCTTTTCGGCGTGCAGCGAGAGGAACTCCTGCACAGCCTGCGCATCCTCGGGTCGATCGAGATCGCCGAGTCCGTTCAGACCACGCAGCAACAGACTGATCGTAAGTTTGTCAGCCAACTCAGCGAAGCGCTCCCTGAACATCGCCCAGACCCGATACCGAACCCTGGAATTGGCGAACAGGAAGCCAATCACGGAGCCTGCCATCTGCTGATCAATCCTGTCGTTGAGAATTTCTGACAGGGTGTTTTCAGCCAGCGCCGGCTCGCTGAGAAGAGTCAGCGCAGTCAGAACCATCGTGATCTGCTGTGGTGTAAGCACCTTCACTGCAGGGTTCAGAAGCCCGAACAATTCCGCATAGGTGCCAGCATCGCCCTCGGTGGCAACCGAAAATATAGCGGCGTTGAGAACATCGCCGTCGACATCTTCGCCAGCCAACCACGGCAGATAGGCATTCTTGCGGGCCAACCGTTCGAAGCCCGGCAGTCTCTGCCGACTAATGATGGCGAGAATGCGCCCACGCAGCTCGGTAGTCTGGGGCGACTCGCCTTGACTGCGTTTCCATCCCAGCTCAGTGTAGAGCGGAGCGGTCAGTTCCTCGACAACGGCGCGCACCGTCTCCCTACACTTCTCGCTGCCATAGGAACCGAGCCGACCCAGGCTCATCGAGATGATGCGCCAGACATTCGGGTCGCGGTCATATTTGAACGTGAGCAGCAGCTTCATATAGATGCTGGCACTCAAGCGACCAGTCTGCAACGCAGCCCAGGCGTCATTGAGCAGAATGAATCGCTCAACGCCGGTCAGTTTCTCCTGAGCATTGGCAGCGAGTTGCTCGAACAGTTCGTCATCGTAACTGGTGTGATAGAAACCATGCCCACCAGCGTTAACAACGAGCCACTGGAAGTCGGCGCCCAGGTCGAAGACCTGCTCGCGTTCATCCAGGTGCAAGAGCGTTTCGAATGCCTTCCCGTCCTCGCCGTAGGCGCGAACGAAGAGCGGCACCTGCCAGAGCTGTTCGCTTTCCACATCGCCCGGCTCCAGCGTGAATCGCGCCTGTCTGACGGTAATGGACGACTTGCCGGCCCGCTTCACCGAGATATTCGGGAATCCGGACTGCTTGGTCCAGCCCTCCATGAAACCGCGCACGTCCAAGCCGGTGACTTCGCCGATCGAGTCCCAGAGCTGTTCGGTCGTAGCGTTGCCCCAGTCGTACCGCGGGTCGTTGTTGAACGCCTGCATGCCGCTCTGGAAGCCATCTTTAACCAGAGCGTCAAGGCAGGTCTGCATCATCCTGAGAACAGCCGAGCCTTTGTTGTAGGTGATCACGTCGAACTGCGCCTCGCACTCCTTGATGGTTCGGACGGGCGAGACCACCGAACGGGTGCTCTTGAGCGAGTCAACGTCCATCGCTGCCGCGCGACCCTGCGCGAAGTTATCCCAGACCTTGAATTCCGGGAAGAGTTTGTCGGCGATGAGATAGCTCATGAAGGTGGCGCGCAGCTCGTTGAGCGAGAGCTGAGACCAGTCTTCCATGGTGTGACGATTGCCGTCCCAGGTGTGATCGAGTTCGTGCAGGACGATGATAGCCACCTGCAGCAGTTGCGCAACCGTCGCCTTGAGGCGGTCGATGAGCACGTATTCCATGCGAAAAGTGAACATGCCGTCGTTTTCCATGGCTCCCGCGGAGAAGCCAGGAACGGCGATCAGGTCGAGCTTGCGGTTGGGATATTTCTGCCCGTGAAATTCCTCCAGCAGAGGCAGACCGCGACTGACCACCTCGAGCGCAAAATCCATCAGGTGTTTGTTGCCGGGCGGCGCCCAGACTCGCACTTCGACGCTGCCGACCCACTTCGGATCACTCGACTCGAGATCACCGACCACCTGCGCGATGACATAAGTCGGCAGACGATTCGAGGTCTCGAAATAGACGACCTTGTTGCCCGAAGGAAGATACTCCACGCGCAGATCGTCACCGTTGGAACGCACCGCCTGGTCGGCAGGCACTTCAGCCACCACCGAGAATTTGCACTTGTAGTCGACAGGCCCCGGCTGATCGAAGCTCGGCACCCAGCGCCTGAAATCGGCGGGTTCAGACTGCGTGCAACCGACCGTGTAGGTTTCGCCGTTGGCTCCTTTCACAGAGGAAAGATAGAAGCCCTTCAGCTTCTTGTTGAACGCGGCGCGATAGTTGCCGACCGAGAGCAAGCCGCGGCCGACCGGCAACTTCTCATCGAAGTGGAACCAGAATTGCTCCTTTTCGGCGTCTTCACGAATGCTGGCAGTATGCACGACACCATTGCAGTCCTCGAACGTCACGTCGGAGATTTGCATTTCGACTGCATTGATCGGGAACGCGTCGACCGGATTTCTCACATCGACGGCGATAGTCACTGAGCCGCTGAAATGCGGGTCAGCACCCTTGATGATCGAGTGAATGCGGAGCCGATACTCCGGCTCGTCGCCAGGGAGAGTGGCCGGAACCACATCCTGAGGCAGAAAGTAAGCCGGCAGCGCCGACTTCAAGTGCAGCTTCCTGCAATGAGCGCAGAACTGTTTCATGTTCGAGTCCTTTCGATTTACTTTTTCAAGAAGCTTTTTGAGTTTCGCTGAGACACCAGATCAGCAGCGCCAAGACGAGCATGACCGTCCACAGCCCGAGCAGGCTGTAAAAAGCGCCCATGCTACCGAGCTGGATGTTTGCACCCACGGTGAATGCAAAACCGAACACCGTGCCAACCTGGAAACCATGGTTGACACATTGATCGTCGGTAAACCCGAACAGCTTCGTACCGAGCTGCTGGGCGAACACACCCGTGCACACCCCGGTTACGACCACGCCTGCAACGAGGAGCAGAATCAGCCCGAGCGTGCCACCAATTGCAGTGCCGACGCCGATGCCCACTTCCTGGAAGGCGTGGAAAACGGTCATTGTATGTTGTACAGGTGCTTCGTGCATTTGACAATCCTCACTTTTTCTTGATGGTGGAATCAGCGCAGGCAGAAACGACACAGTTGGTCGATCAGCCTCGGGACGATTCCGTTTGCTGCCGGAGCTGGTCCGCCGCGCTCATACTCTTCGAGCACTTCGCAGAAGACACCGGCTCTTTTGATATTGGACAGCCAGCTCGTGATGCCGTTGAACTGCTGAACGAACATGGTCATTGAGCTGACCGATTTGCTGAAGGCGAGACTTGCCGTTGTCACAGCTCCAATCTCCATCGGCGTCGCGCCGTTGAAGAGATGCTGGAAGAAGAGCGGCGCCATCACCACCATTCCGAGTATCTCCGTCCACTTGTTGAACGGATAGGTGACAGCCGAGACGTTGCGATTAACGCTCAGCATGCGGTTGCGAACTTCCATGACGGCAGAGAGCGACACGAGAACCTTCTCACGCTCATCGTCCGCCTCGGACGGATCGACCTCGTTGGCATTGGTGATCGCTGTGCGCAGGGCACCATCGAGTTCACCTTTGTCATTACTGAGCTTGATCAGCGACTTGCCGACATAGGTGACGACAACAGTGCCGAGAATCGACCAGGCGATCGCTTCGATCATGAGATTCTTGTTGATCTCGAAGAGCTGGATACTACCCATGACCAGGTCGAACAGATAAGACACCGCCGCCATACTGAGCCCGACCAGACCGTTGAAGAAATCTTCAAAAGCCTGTGTCATGGCCGCCTCCGGACTTTTCAGACGGTGATTCAGCCTGGCTTTATCGAAAATGCCAGGCTGATACCAGCGCCTGACTATATTTTCGACGGTAACCTGGAACCCGTCGTTAGCCAGCTTGGTGCGAAGATACTCGTAAGCAACTGTCGACACCATATAAGCCAGCAGGATTGCCACCCAGAGCTGAATAGCAACTTTCCACTTGTCGTAGTCCTGGCGCTGCATCAGCGTCATCGCCTCGCCTGCGATTTTTCCGGCGAAGTACATGATCGTCGCCGAGCCGAACATCAGAGCCGTGGCAGCCAGGGTGCAAACGATAATTTCTCGCTTGCGCTGGTGCCAGTATGGCCCACAGATAAGACGCACTCGCTGCCAGGCGAGATGCGTCTCCATGTCTTCTTTTGTGCCGTTCATAGCACTCTCCATTGTTGTCGCAAAACTGCCGCACTACATTCAGTGGCGCAGCAACTTTCCGTTCATTTGAAGCTGGAGCTGTTTCAGGAGATTCCAAACCATTCCCTGAGACCCCAAGACCAATTGGCATAGTGGTGCCAGGGAATGGTCTGGAACGGGAAAGACCTGAACGCTCCAACTTACTCACCCCGGAGTGCGCCGCACCGCATTCGCGGCGCACTCACATCTCAAACATCGTTAACCGCCGGACATAATCGCGAGAATTCGCCTGGCGAAGTCCTCGGATTTGGTCGAGAGGATGTCGACGATGTTGATCGACTCATAGTCGGCAGGGCTGATGCGCGGACCAAGTTCGAGCCCCGTCGTGCTCGTCTGGAACTCCATCTGGCGCGAGTAGTAACCGTGCATCTCCAGAATGAAGACATCCGCAGCCGGCAGCAAGCCAAGCTTCATGCGGTTGAGCAGATCCACCTTCTCGTGCAGAGTGCCAAGCCGCCCCGGCAAGATGTTGAACACGCGGGAACCGAAGAAGAGTGCATCATGACGCGAGTTGAGATCGCCGAACTTGTAGGCAAGCGACTGCTCAGTCACGTACTGATTGAACTCCTCATTCAGAAAGCTCACGCCGAGCGCAACAGCCAGGTCAGGACGGTTGGCCAGATAGCAGCCGTAATGGGGCGCCTCCATGAGACCGGCATTACCACCGGTTTTCTGCGCGATGCCGCCCTCCGCAACCAGAACTCTGGAGACCTCGGCCACCCACTTGTAGACCAGTGTCTCGGCGCCGAGAGTCCTGGAGCCGAGCCATGTGCATTGCGGCCCGATAGCTGCCAGACGCTGCAAAGCATCAGACAACATATCGGCGCGCCCCTGGATGCCATCGAGATGGGATGCCAGAGCCTGCTCGGAGGTCAAGAATTTTGCTTTCATTTATTACTCCGCTGTTTCGAGCAACATTGCTCTCAGTTCATGAAAGTCGTTGAAGTCGTCGACCCGCACCTGCCTGCCTTCCAGAAACATCCGGTAGACAATCAAGACGAGATCCTGTTGAGCGCCGTAAGTGCTCAGAGATGGCGCCACGGTGCAAGCTATCTCCCTGACGTCGATGAACTCGCACTTCGTCGCTTCCCCATCCAGGGGAAACGGCTCACCGACAACATCAGCCAGGTAGATGTGATCCGGGGCACCGTAGTGTCCCATCACCGCTACATCGGCCAGCTCCGCCGCACATCTTCCGTGCGTCAGCTTGCCGAGCGTGCTATCACGCACATCCGAGTAGGGGTCGGTTTTGATCGCCCACAGTTTGACGTTTGTCAAAGTGGCGCCCTTGCCGCCGGCCTCCTGCCCGAACTCAGCGTGAATGCACTCCTCGTGACTCTGAGCGGGGAGTTCAACTCGCCCGCCAACAAGCGTCTTGCGCTTGCCGTGCTTCTTAGCGTGAGTGATCACGCAGACCAGATACGGGTCGTCGGGATGTCGCGCGATTACCGTGCTGGTCGGAACAGCGATAGAAAATGTCATTTCGCCTCCTGTTCTTTTTCACCGAACTTGAACATGCAGCCACAGCCACCCAGATCTTCGGTCACATCGACCAGGGCGCGTTGAATGCGAGGGTCGAGTATGGAATGACCCGCACCAGGCACCTTGATCAACTTGGCTTCGGGCCAGGCTTTCGCCAGTTCCATGACGTGAGCGATCGGGCTGACCTTGTCGTTCTCGCCATGCACGATCACACAGGGAATCCTGTGAGCACGTATGACATTCAGGCCCCGAGCCATTTCTTCGGGCTTCATGAAACCGCCATTGAGGAAATAGTAGCTGGCGATTTTTGCTACAACACTTGCCTGCTCGTAAGCCGGACCCTCAGCAGAGCGCCTGGCGTCACCACAAACGGTGTTCTCCCAATCGGTCCAGGCTCGCACTGCCTGCTTTTGCTCATCCTCTGTTCCCGCCGTGATCAGGTGGTGATAGATTTTGAGCAAAGTGGTGTCGCAAGCAGGGCGGTGGAACCACTGTCCTGGTGACGTGGGCTGATGCCCTCGCAAGCGCTGAACCAACCAATCAAGGTTGTTTTTCGGCACGGTTTGCCTCGCGCTGGCGAAGTTTTCCCAGGCCTCCGGAAAGTGCTCGCTTGCCCCATAGCGGAACAACCAGTCAATTTCCCTGGGGCTGAACGAAATCACACCGGACATGACGATTTCTGACACGCTCTCGGGGTATTTTTGAGCATGAGCGCGTGCCACAAAGGTGCCGGAGCCGACCGCAAACTCCATCCACTTGTCGACACCGAGTAAGATTCGAATCGATTCGAGATCTTCCACGATATCGCCTGTGGTGTTGTAGTCGATCGAACCACGCGGCGTGCTCTGACCGGCGCCGCGCTGATCGATCAAGATGATGCGGTATTTGCGTGGATTGAAGAAGCTCCAGATGCTGTGATCTATGCCTCTCCCCGGACCACCGTGCAGAAAAACCACCGGTTTTCCTGAGTTATTGCCCACTACTTTGTAGTGGATACGATGTCCTCTTGAAACGGGATGCATCCCCTCCAAAAGGACACGCGCAGGTTCCCTGTACAGGGGACCTGAGTGGAGGAAACCCAACATTTCAGCTCTCCCTTGTTGCAGCAATCAGCGATCGCACTTCGTTGATTGCTCGATTGATTGATTGCCTGGTTGATTGCTGGTCACCAGGTAAGCCACCAGACACCGAGCCCGACTAGCCGAGCTCGTACATGCCGTGACTGGCGAGCAGCTCTTTCAGCTTTTTGACTCGCCACTTTTTCAGACCGACCAGTTTCATCCACCAGGTTCTCTTTTGCAGAGCCCTGAATTCAGAAACGATTGCCTGAGCATGCCTGTACTGTTCGTCAGTGATTTGCTCGCTGTCGAACAACACTTTCGCGGTCGCTTCGTAACCTCTGACCAGAGCACAAAGCTTTTCATACTCGCCCACCCAGAAGTTGACGGCAGAGAATCCTCTGACATCGGGTGAGATGATGGCGAGTTCTTCCTTATGTCCGGGAGGGCTGGAGGGAATGTAACACTCCCGGCAGATCACCCAGTAGAGGAAGTCCTGAACATGGGTCAGCCAGCCCGAGTCTTCTTCGGTGACATTGAAGACGAGGATCTCGTCTCTGCAGCAACCAAACAAGCCCTTATGCAGGATGGCGTCGATGAGATAAGGTCCCTCCGAAGAGAACACCCCATCGAAGACCAGCATGTCACGCTTCGGAGTGAGCAGGCGCGTCGGAGTACAGAACCCCGGTATGCCCATGGTTCCGCGTGCCGCTTCGCCAATCTGGGAGCGTCCCGCAGCGATCATGTCGTCGAGACTGATCAGGAGTTCGAACCCTGAATCAGTCTGCTCGTAGATGCCCCGATCGGTGTACAGAATCAGACGCCGCTTATTGAAAAGCGACGTTACCGACGCAGTAGCCAATCCCTTTGGCCAACGGGGCACGAGCCTGGCGAAATATTCGCCGAGCATCTCAGTCCCGAAGATTCCCGATTCAGGGAAGACGCGCTCGGAAACGCGCCTGCAGGCAGTTGCCCACAACCATGCGAACACGCTGGTTTCCCAGTGAAGAAGCGAGATGAATCGCGTCTCCACGGCTCTTGTAGCCAGAACTGATGCTCTGGTGCCGTGCTGCCATGAGGCGGACGGACCAAAGCTGCCGCTCAGGGCGACGATCGTTTCGAATTCAGTTCCGAACTGTTCACAAGCAAGCAGACCACCACATATGGTGCTAATCACTCGTGCGCCTCCGCCTGACACGGAGAGAGTCTTGAATTTACCGACTTTGCCTCGTTTCCGTGGCGTCTCCAGGTCAGGATTGGAGGAGGTTGGTACAGTGTTCATTGACTTTCCTCCATTGTTTGCGATTGTGATAAGCCGAACCAAGCGAATGTGCCGCTCGACTCGACTGGCTCTTTCGCCGCCAGATCACAACGCATACGTCAGTGATCTTTGGGCGGGTCGCCTGTTTTCTTGCCGTTCACGGGCTCCACAGGCTTTCCATCGTCGATCACCAGTCGCGGTGCGCCTGGCTTCCTCCATCGGACCTTTCTGGCTCCTGGGGGACGAGGCTTCTCGTTGACGATCAGCGATAGACGAGGAACAGCACCGTCACCGTCACCACCGTCACCGTCACCACTCTCGCCACTTCCAGCCGCTCCAGTGCCAGAGCCATGCGGATGTTTTCCACGTCCGCCGACGCCGAGCCAGATCTGCAAGAAGCCGTCGACTGCGAACTCGAACGTTTCCGCATCACTGCCTGCGGTGTCGCGATGCGCCGCGTCCAGCTCGATCAAAGTGGTACGATCGGGCGCTGCCGACTGCAATAACCGAGCATGATCGAATGAGATTAGCTCGTCGCGCACGCCATGCAGCAGCAGAGTCGCTCCTTTGAACTGCCGCAGATTTTCGAGATTGTTGAGGCGAGTGTGGGCTGGGAACATCCACTCGGGATAGATGCGCATGATTGGCATCTGCTCCTTAGCCATGCGCACCATCGACTCGAACGCAGCCGAGATGATGAGAGCTCTTGACTTGGCCCAGACAGCTTCAGCAGTTGCGGCAGCGGCACCGAGACTGTCACCGCAAGGGATGATCTGGTCATTCGCGTAACCCAGAGTGTCCACCAGGTATCGATGAGTCAGTATCCCGCAATTCCCGAACGAAAGGAAATCGGCTTCACCGCCGCTTTTTCCGAACCCGGGTGGCTCGCACACAAAGACCGAGCCGAACTTGCTGTACATGCGCACAAACGAAGTGCAGCTCGCCAGGGTGTTGTTGCGCCCCATGTGGAAGTTGAAAACCAGTTTTGAACGCGGATGCTTGAATAAGCACGCATTCAACTGCCTTCCATTGCTCCAGATAGGACAGTCACAAAGCTCGAAGCCTTGTTTTTGGACGAGGAACCTGCAGAGTCTGGTGAACTCTGCTTGCGATCCCCGAGATTTTTCATCGAAGACGAAGACCCGCTTCTGCAGGACCTTCCAGAGCACCCTGGGTGAGAGAATCACCCAGAGTGCAAGACCAACAAGCACAGCGTTCACCATGTCTGTTCATCCGCTGTTTGAGTGAAGGAATCAGCGATTGATCAAAGGCGAATCGCGATGTGCGGCTGCCAGTTGACGAACTCGATGATGAGATTGTCGCCGTGACCTTTCTGGACGCAGTTGAGCGCGACCATGCGAGCGGTGCCGGTGACAAAAGGATTGGCTTCATCCGCCACCGCCTGCGCCACAGTCCTGGTATTCCCGAGTTCATCGACGAACTTCTGGACGGTGCCGAAGGCGGCTTCAGGCTCGATATTGATCTCGCCAACAGGACACTCGTAGACGAGCGCGTTTTTCTTGAACTTGCGAGCCACCTCGAGCTTGGCGGCAAGGGCATTGCACGCTTTCTCGACGAGAAGCGACTGCGCCATGTCCAGATTCCATTCTTGCTTCGACATTATCGACTCCATTTGTTTGCGACTTGGGATACACCGCTTGCGGTGGCGAGCGGCAAGTAGGCAACACAGTTCAGCCGTGATACCAGAGCAGTCAGGGAGATCCCAATGCACCAATCATCACGGCTGAATTAAACGCGTTGGATCACGTCCGCGTTCTCAGCTCCTGCAACATGTCGCGGACGCCGAACGGCGAAAACACACGCGCATCGATGCCGAGAGAACGAGCACATCCCACGCTTTCGATCGATGAGTCGATCATAACCATGTCAGAAAACGCCAGATCCTCGCACAACTCCTTGCTCAGGTCGTGTCGCAAAACCTCATAGTAAGCAGTGCGCGACTTGATTCGACCAGGACCGCTCATGAACATTCCACGGCAGCCGCTCCATTTGTGAAGTCGGTGAGCACGCAGCCAGGCGAAATCGACTTCATTGCCGTCGCTGCTCCAGACATAAGGCGGCATGCCGAATGCACAGAGCTCGCCCTGAAAGTCATGCCGCACTTCATATGTGGAAGTCCACAGACTAATCATTTCCAACATAGTGATGGGCGTGCGAAGCCGCTCATTGAGCGCATCCAGAAACTGGTCACGCGTAATCAACCCTTTGGCGAAATCAGCCCGACCAGCCTGCTCGAAGATGATGCGCATGCGCTCAAGCCCGGTTCTCGTCTCGCGAGAGAAGTTCTCCTCGCCTTCGGCGATGTTGTAGTCGACGCCGATTCCGAAGACATCGACGATCAGAATTTTCGGTTTGGACATGTTCTTCTCCTTGTCCGGAAGATGTTCAGATTCCGCGCCGCCAGATAAATCACTCTAACGGCGGCGCGAAGTCTTGCTTGTCATTGAGCAGCCGGTGGTTACGATTTAGCCACGTCTGGTATCACTGCGTGATCAGCGCGCCGTGATCGGTGAGGGCTCGACCGAGAGCCGGGTCTTCATACCAGTTGAGCTGCGCGAGTATGAGCAGCTCATGACCGAGTGCACGAGCCCACATACCATCGAGTCGCGAGCCCATCGTCTGGGTGCCGCGATGGTCGTCGGGACCGACAAGAAGCAGACCCGACTCGACGAGCGGCGCCGTTTCCCAATCGCCCTGCTTCGTCGCCAACTTGGAGTTGCTGTCCATGCCGAGCGCGCCCGGGCCCTTGTTTTTCAGACCATCGGCAGCGAGCTGGTTCTGCAGGCGCCGAACCTTGCCGCTCGCCTCTTCGCCGCCCCGCATCGACTTCTGATGACCCGCGGCCGCCCAGAATTCCTCGACGAGAGCATCGGGAGACTTGTCCTCGAAATGGACCCCGACCACCGGACGAAGATCGGCCACACCACTCACTTCACCGACTTCATCGAGCGAAAACGTATCGAGCGCGTCCAGCCGATTCGGGTCCCACATCACGGCGACAGCCTGGCCGCGATTGTTCTCCACCGACACGAAATACTTGTACCCGGTGCGTTCGGCGATCTTCTTCAGTCCCTCCTCGGTGACCTCGGCCAGACTCCAGACATGCGCAAGCGGAATGATTTCCGCGATTGCGTCGATGAACCAGGCAGCCTTTTCGCCCGTGAGAAATTCGAAGTTGTGCACGGCGCGCACGAGCGGACCGTCCATGCCGACCGGCTTGAGACCGGAAGCGGCGATCGCCTTTTTGATGAGGCTGTGGACGATCTGGGGGTTCATCAGGGTGCGATTGAACCCGCCGCCGCCGCCCTTCTTCTTGCCCTTGCGTTTGTCGTGACGGCGCCCGCGATACTGCTTGATGCCGATGCCGATGCCCAAATCGCTCAGATCGAAGCCCTCGGGCAGATCGCCGATGAGAGCGTGCTTCTCCCAGCCGAGATTGCCAAGCATGCTCCGTTTGGCCACAAAACCGTTGGCGCCGTGACCGACCAGAGCCTGAGGCATGCCGAACAGCGTCTCGAAATCGACATCCGGATAGCGGGGCATCGCCGCCACTTCGAGGTTGTACGCATCGTTGGCGCGATTGAGGGCGGCGATCTCACGACGAGTGAGAGTGAGTTTCCGTGACATTTGAATCTTCTTTCGCTAGAGGAAATCAGCCGCATGTTTGCGGGCTGACTGTGACTGCGCGCGTCAGCAGTGCATTGCATCTACAAAATGCGTATGCATGATTGCCGACGCGCACGATTTCATACTCAGATGGACCAGACGCCCTGGTTAGAGAGGCTGATCCTCGCCCGTTTCGAAGATCTTCTTCGAACCCGAGCTCATAATGACCGTGCTCATCCTCTGGAGGGCTTCCTCGCCGGTGAACGTGGTGGCGCCGATTTTGATCTCCAGCGACTTGCTCGGGAAGCCGAAGAGCTTCACGAAGAACGGGTGGAAGAGACCGCCCGTGGTGCGCCAGGTGTTGTATTTCTTAATTTCGAGGGCGAGATGAGTCTGATTGGTGGCGAACTTCTTGCGCATTTCCACCACATAGTCGGCAATTTTGTCATAGATGCCGAGCTGCGCCAGATCGGGATAAGCTTCTTTGACCGCCGAAATGAAGGCATTACGGTCCAGAGCACCGCCGGCGCCCGCGAACTTGCGTTCCTCGATGCCGGCGCGCAGCAGAGCCTCAAGCCCTTTGCGCTTGTCGTCGCCGATCTTGAGCCCGTCAAGAACGGTCGAACGGCCCTGGTCGTATTCAGACATGGACTCCTTGTTGTAAGCGGTCAGTCCGAGTTCGAATTCGCGACCCTCATTGCGAGTCTGTTTGTATTCGCCTGCGACCCAGACGGAAGTGACAAAGACAAGAACAGTGAGAGCGAGAGCGACGACACGGGTCATGACATTTTCCTTCGATGCTAGATTGACGATTTGAACCGAGCGCAGCAATGAGTTGCAAGCCGCGCTCAGGTATTTGTCATAACTCTCAGTTAGCGCCACTTGTGATAAGTGGGCGGGCCTATGTAAGCAGCAATTCCCCACGCCAGAAGCGACGTGAAGAAAATGATCACGTAGAGCCAACGAAGCTGCTCTTGTGTCGGCTTGATCTCATGATGCAGATACTGATAGTCACGCATGTGGATACGCGTGAAACCATCGGCACCGAAGAGCACCTGCTCGAGGACACCCTTCGTGTGTTCAACGCGCACCGACAATTTGTCCGCATCACTCGCATCACTCGAAACCTCAGCATTCGGGTTGCCGAAGACCGCCGAGGGTGTCAGAGGTTGACCCTGCAAACGATCGCGCAGAGTCAGGGTGAACAACTCGTTACCCGTCGGCATGCCCGTCGCCGCGCGCGCCCAGGAGATGCTCTTCTTGTCTACTGTTGCCAGCACAACAACAATCGCATTCTTAGACAATGCGTTCTTCGCAAACGCATCACTTTGCCAGTAGGCTGTCAGAGCGCCGATATAGTCATCGGCATCGGCAACAGGCACCGCCCCACCGTCGACGATGACGAGATGCAAGTCTCCCTGGCGTTCAAGACCGAGAGCGCCGTTGAACTGATTCGAGGCGGTGAGCCACTCGTCTGCGGGCAATGATTTGACGCCAGCGAAGTAGACGCGTTCACCAGTGTAGTCGTCACGCACCTCCGTGTGAAAGTCAGGCAACAGGTTCGCCGCCTTGTAGAACTCTATCTTGTCGGAGTATTTGTGCAATATCGACAGATTGGCGGCAAGCACGTAATTCGGATATTCGTGCCTGAACGTCACACCACCGGGGCGATGACTCGCCAATCTTTCGTTAGCTGCACTCCAGTTCGTCGGCACGCCAGACTGCACCGATCCGGGCAGCGCGGGCACCCACCGGTCACCCCAGCCCCGCCAGCGGTGCTGCTCGGGATCAGTGGGGAACCAGCGATCACCCATCGTCACACTGTCACCAGTGCTGGTGTCCACAGAGAATGTCCACTCCTCGGTGGTGTAGGGGCAAGAGTGATAACGCCTGACCATGCGCGTGCATGTTCTGGAAACTCGCTGTCCCCTCGAATTCGTGTATGAACAGTCGTAGAATTCGGGAACGTAATACGGATGACAGTCATAAGTGTGGGTGCACCGACCATCTTCCGAGCATGTCACTCTCTGCCAGTTGGCGCGCACTTCAAAGCCACTCCAGTTTTCGCTGTAAGTGACCAGATTTTGCACGGCGAAGTAGTCGAAGATCTTGATGATGCCGAACAATCCGATGACGAGGAAGAACGCCATGCCAAAGCCGAACTCCTTCCACGTCACTTCACACTCAGACTTCATCACCTTGAGAAGGTAGTGCATCGATACGCCCGTCAGGGCGACAATCAACGCTCCCCAGATCCATTCGATCATGTTGTGTCTTCCCTTTGTAGATTGGAAGGCTAGTTGATTACTCTGTTAACGGTTCAACTTCACAGCGCCTATAGCAGCGAGCGAAGCTTCTTTCCATAGGGTCCGCTCGCCAATTTTTCAAGCGCGCGAACTTCGATCTGGCGAACCCGTTCTTTGGTGATGGAAAAGCGAGTCGCCAGCACTTCCAGCGTCACATTCTCGTCATCACCCAGACCGAAGCGCATAGATACAATGATACGCTCGCGCTCAGTAAGGTTGGCCAATGCCTGGTCTAGAACAATCTTGATGTCTTCTGAATGCAGCGAATGGTCCGGACCAGGTTCATCTTCGACGACCAAAAGTTCACCACGAGTGGTGCCGTCGTCGCCGATCACATCGTCGAGCGAAACAGTAGGCGGAATCGGATTTGCCGACCGTTCAAGAAGACGTCGTACAGTGACGACAGAAAGCTTCGCCTTAGCTGCGATCGCTTCTTCCGAAGCATCCTCGCCACTTTCAATCAGCGACTTTTCCACCTTTCTGATTTTGGCCAGCTTCTTGCGGGCACCAGCCTTCAGATCGACTGGGTCTTCAGCACCGTAAGCGAAATCTTGAACCGCCGCTCTGATCCACCAGACCGCCAGGGTCGAGAAATTGTTGCCACGCTCAGGCTCGTACCTATTCGCGGCTTGAACCAGACCGATTTTTCCTTCCGAAATCAGCGCCGCAAACGACTTACCACTCTTCAAGTATCTTTTGGCAATCGAAACGACGAGTCGCTCGTGAGACGCTATCAAACGCACACGAGCGCGTTCGCCCTCGACACCACCCGCTTGCATCAAGCGACCAAGCTTACGGTCTTCTCCCTTCTTGAGAAAAGGCGCGTTGAAAGCTTGCGCGATAAGGCGCCTGCTTTCTTCGTCATGAATAGGATTGACACCCATGGTCAATTCCTCCTTCTTTCGGTGATAACTCCAAAAATGCGACTGAGAAACGCATCTTCGGTGCTAGCTTGCTGTTCTAGCGCGTGATAGGGCGGTCTTTTCCGCTCTCGAAGATCTCCTGCACGCTCGTGGAGATAATCGCTCGAGAAAGCTTGTCGAGCGCCTCAGGTCCGGTGAGGACCTTTTGACCGATGCGAATTTCCAGCCGCTTGGAAGGAAATCCGATCCACTCCACAAGCAGAGGCTGGAACAAACCGCCGGTGGTGCGCCACAAGTCATAGGCGCGCACCATATCGTGAAGCTTCCCCTGATCGGCGGCGAAAACTGTGCGCATTGCCTGTACTTCGACGAACAGCCGATCGTAGATGTTCAACCCACCGAGTTGAGGATACGCCTCGTGCACAACCGAAATGAATTTATTCCGGTCGAGCCGATCGTTCGCATCGGTAAAAGCGCTCCGCTGACCGACGCCGGTCTTGAGGAGCTGAACCAGAGCATCCTTCTCGTTATCTGCGATTTTCAGCCCGTCGACAACGGACAGACGCCCCTGCGAGTAGCGCGCCTGCATAGTGTTCCACTGGAAGACCATGCCCAGCTCCTGCTCATTGCCATCGTTGCGAATGTCAACATATGTCGACATCGCAGAGACTACAACAACCAGGACAGTCAACGCGGCAGCCCAATATGCAGCCTGCCTGGCTGTCAGATTGGAGAGGTGGTTCGCGAACTTCTCGAGTAAGTTGTTCATGTTGTATTCCCGTAGAGCGAGAAACGTTGAACGATTCGGGCGACGACGCGCCGAACCTATTGTCAATGTTGGATGGTTCAAGCGACTGCGCGCCTGACCAATTGGCGGTGTTCCTTGCGAAGACGAGCCAGTTCCTTTCTGGATGTGCTGGCTTTGCTGTGATTCCAGGTCGCCATCAGCATCTTTCGATAACTGATTTTGCCCTTGTATTTCTTACCGAGAAGCAGCAATGCCAGATTACGGATTGCTGTGAGAGCCTCGGCGACGTTAGGGCTTTTATCCGGCAGGATAGTTTCGATCTCCATATAGCGACCGGAGTAACGACCCAGTCCGACAGCGTGATCGAACGAAATCGTCATTTCGAAACCGGCATACGCATATGTGTATTCGGCGCGCGACTTGCTGTAGCGAGGAATTGCAGCCTCTTGCTGGTCGACTGCCCTGGTCACAAACGCCAGTGCGGCATCGAGCGAGATTTCATTTTCTTTCTCGTGCCTGATGTGGCGCCCGTTCTTGCCGGCGACCGGGTGGCTTTTCGCGCACCGAATCAACTTGACACCGCGGACAGTGCCATCCAAACCGATGGTTCGCTCGATGCGCAGGCGCCTTGTCGACTTGCCGGTGCTCGGGATAACCAGATCGGTAATTTCAAGCTTGCGGCTGAACTTGAGTCCGATGCGCGCCGCTTTTCTCTTGAGTTTACGCCATTGCTGGCGACCAAGAGAAAAGCCTCGCTCGATCTCATAGTGGAGCCCTGGTGCATCGTCGCCCATGGCAGTTCCTTTCACTCAGTTGATGAGCTGATCAAAAGAACTTGAGCAGCTCGTCGAATCGATGCGCCTCATGCATGACGGGCACCGACAGGTTGTGACGTTGACGAGCGCTCTCGATCGGAGCACCGGCAAACATGACGTCGATGTCGCGCGTCAGGAAAATTCCGCCCGGTGCCATCCAGACATACTGCATGCCGAGGGCAGCTGCGGCGACACCGTCAAGTTCGAGCGCATCTCCAGTAAAGATGCAGTCGTTCACGTCGACGGCAGCCAGTTCCAGAATCGTCGCCAGACCAGCGCCGCTTGGCTTGGAAGCGCATTCCTGCAGAATCGTCAAGTTGACATCGGAGTTCGCGGAAAGAATACGAGCCCGTCGCTCATCGTAGACGGTCGTATCGAAACCGCCTTTGTTTCGCACCTGAACCGCTGCAACGCCCTCAATATACTGGAGAAGACCAGCCGCACGCAGGCGCTGAATCACGCAGAAGTCGCGCCCGTTGCTGAGCGCAAAGGTGCGCTTGCCCAGGTCATTGATCGTTTCGAGAGTCTTGATGACGCCGGGATAGGCCTGACCAGACATCTCAGCCGCCTCGTCCCAGGCAAGCCAGAAGGGACGCACGACCATATCGATGAACTGGGCGTCGGTGCCCACGAACTTCTTTCGCAAGGGCGACAGTTCGATCAGCCAGGGGTTGTCGTGCCCATGCTGCTTCATGGTCGGAGCGAGACAGCGCACCATTTCTTCCGGATTCATGTGAAAGAGCCGGGCGATGCTCGCAACACCAGCTGTGATGGCTGGATACAGGAACCCGGTTATATAGGGGAGCATCGTGTTGTCGACGTCCGAGATGAGAACATCGACAGGAATGCGTGGGTTGGCGTTCATTGGTTCCTCCACAGTGACATGGATGAATCGGATGCACGGCAGAGCAGGAGAGCTTGACGGACTCCTGCTTTGCTCCTCAGGACCTCTAACTTCGATCGCACAGCATCGGTCGTGTAATTTCAGTCATGCGACCTCAGTCACAGAACTTCGGTCACACGACCGCAGTCACGCAACATCAGTCGCCCGACTTCTGATGCAAGGCCAGCACCTCGGCGTAGACCTGTGCCGTGCGTTCCGCGATCACAGGCCAGGTGAAGCGATCGAGCACAGTCTGACGAGCCCCGACCCGGAGCCTGTCAGCCAGTTCAGGATTGCCGAGCACTTCGAGAATGCCCGCACCGAGTTTGGTGGCGTTGCCGGCCTTGAAGACAATGCCATTTTTCCGATGCTGGAAAATGTCCTTCAGACCACCAGCATCGGAAGTGACGACCGGCACGCGAGTAGCCATCGCTTCCAACGCGACGATGCCGAATGGTTCGTAGGTGCTAGGCACCACGGCCACATCCGCTATCGCATACAGCTGCGACAGCTTGGCGTCGTCGGCAAGACCAAGGAACCTGACGCTATCCTCCAGCTTCTGCTTGCGAACGATGGACTCCAGACTTTCTCTGAAGTAGCCCTCGCCAGCAACCATAAAAGTGGCTTTCGGATAAGCAGCCAGAATCTTCGGCGCCGCTTTGAGAAGCAACTGAACGCCCTTCTCCTGAACCAGACGCCCCACAAAGAGAATCACTGGTCCAGCAGCAACGCCGTAAGCCTTGCGCAGCGTCGAACGCTCGATGCTGCAAGCCAGACGGTCAGGCAAGATGCCGTTGGGAACAATCTTGACCTTGTCCGCCTTGACGGGGAAGTAAGCGGTCACCTCATCCAGCATGTGGCGGCTGTTGACGATGATCTGCCCGGACTCCACCGCCAGCCGCGCCTCCACCTCGCCAACATAGATGCTGTCGGGGCGGTCGAGCACACCATCGTTGCGCCCTGCTTCGGTCGCATGGATGGTCGAGACGATGGGCAGTCCGAGCGCCTTGAGCACCCAGGCCGAGTCCCACACCAGCCAGTCGTGAGCGTGCACGATGTCGAACGGTTCCTCCTTGTGGAGCTTCAGCGCATGCTGAAGCATGCCGACGTTGAGTCGCGTGATGAAGGTGCGGAAGTCCGGAGACTGCTCCGTCACCCACACGCCAGCAGCGACGGTGACCTGGTTCTTGACGCGGTGAATATGCACACCGAACTCATCGACCTCATGTTCGAGAGTGTTGGGGTGATCGGCCGTGACCACGTGCACTTCCATGCCCTGCTGAGCAAGCTCACGGGAGAGGAAGTAGACGACGCGAGCCAGACCGCCGATGATGCGCGGCGGATATTCCCAGGCGAGCATGAGCACGCGGGTCTTCGGTTTGAAGCTGTTCATGTAACGTCCTTCTCTTTTTCTGCTCGTTATTGACGAAGTTTCTATGAACTGGCTGTGCCACCGTTCGCGGTGGCACTACCAGATACGCGGCAAACCAATCACTTCGCTGAGGAAGCGATCAGTTGCATGGTCTTGTGTAGTTCGGCAGCGGCCACCTTGTTTTTGACCACGTCCGACATGCGCAAGATAGTCAGCCCCTCGTAGTGGCCCTGACCGTCGCCCAGCCCAAGCGCTGCGCGCAGTCGCAACCATGTATCGGCGTCATAGAGCAGGTGACTGAGAGCGTTCTCTCCCTTCACCGGCACTCTCAACCGTTTGGCCGTCTGACCAACCCAGCGCACCAGTTCGAGAGCAAGAGACTCTCGATTGCCGTCTTGACCGTTTTCCATTTCCAGGCAAGTAAAGTGCAGCCAGACACGAGTGCTCGGCTTCACCTTCTGCAAGTCGTGGAAAAATCGAACGATTTCCTCATAGCCATGAGCATCATCGTTCGCAATCAGACCCCGAGCCGAAATCAACCCGGCACTCAGTTCAGCCAGGCGATCGCCATAGACGATTTTGTTCCGCCTGAACCTTCCGATTCGCCAGTGAATGCCAGGCACTTTCGCACCCAGGTCAATACCAACGAAAGCCGCTCCTTTTCCGGAGAAGACCTCAAGAGCAGCGAGCATAATTTTTCGACCGTGCTCGAGCAAAGACTCCGAAGACCAGTCGAACAGATCTAGACCGTATTCGGTGTCGGTGTGCAATTTGCGGTCGAAGAAGGCGCGCACATTACGCGGTGGAGCGAGCAGTTTCCGGCTGCCCCAGGCGTTATGAACCGCTTTCACCGAGCCATACTTACGCAACATGGCGTCGGCAAACGACTGCTGTGCCAGTTCTGAGTAGCACTGCAGCGCTCCCCGAGTGGGGAAGCCGGCGTTTTTGTCGTGCAAATTGTAGCTCGGATAACGCAGCTCACCGGCCGGGCCAAGGCTGATGTTGATCTCAGAGATGTATTCAGCCTTGTGAGCGAAGTGCGCCATGAACGCGGCGAAGAACGCCTTCATATCGCCGAGCACGAAGTCTGTAGCCCAGCAACTGATGCTTTCACGGCAAACATGGCCCTGTTCGCTGACGAAGCAAGCCGCGTCAACGTTTTTGCTGCGCATCTTTCCCGCCATCTTTTTCCAGATATAGGGCGGCAGCATGATGTACACGTCATCGCCAACATTGCCGCCGCACTGATGCGTCGACATAATAGGCACCCACTTGAGCCCGGCTGCGATGATGCAGTCGGAGAGCCGATCGTAATACTCCCAGTGGTAGCGTCGCTCGGACTTCTCCACCAGGCCCCACCAGACGTCAGTGCTGACCGCAGCAACGCCTTCGGCTTTCACAACCGCCAACTGCGTGGCGAACTCGAGCCAGGCACGGCGCGTCTCTTCAGTGTCACGACCACGCGGATCTCCGACGAGAAGAGGCGCCATGACATTGATAGTCGTCATGAGCAGTTCCTTTTTTGCCGCCACTTTCGGTGCGCGTGGCAGCTCGGCGCATGTTCAGAATCACTCGCACTGTGGATGGAAGTCAGCTGAGTTCGACTTCTCGGTCAGCTTCTTCCACCTGGGCTGATCGCTCGGCAGAACGTCTCTCATCAGCGTCCTGATCTGCGACCCGGCATGAACAGCCACAGCACAACATGTCATGCCGTTCCTCCAGATGCGCATTGGCAGTGCGAGCGCCAGAGCGAATCTGAGCAGAGATCGTGGCGCACTCCTCATCTGTTCTTTCGACGATGAGAAGCAAGTCCAGATCTCTTTTCGGCAGGTCAAGCCTTGCACCATATTTGGTGTCAAACGGACCAGCCAGCGAAAGAATAGACCAAAGGGCGGTAACTCGCGCCGCCTCCGAACGCTCAACGCAATATAGGCTCACAGGGGGAAGAACTACCGTGAGCAACTCGGTGCCGGCGCCTGTAGTGTGGACGGTTTCGAACAGTTTCTGAACCGCCGACTGATAGTCGCCCGAACCGATACTGTCGGAGAGGGCGGAACTTTCGCCCAACCCGACAACGTATACCCTTGCCTCGCCCGAATGTTCGGGCTCACTGACGAAGACCGCTCCCAGCCTGGCTTTGAACCCGGCTGCTTCTGCCTCGTCCAGGGACCGACCCAGACGCTCATAATTTCCTTTCAGAGCGAATGAACAATTCAGCTGCAGTTGCGAGTAGACGTCGCACCTGTGCAGCAGGTCACCGAACGTGAAGACAGCGATTGCTTCGTGTCTGACACCAAGTTCGGTATCAGCAAAAGCGAGGGAAATCGTGCGAATTTGCATTCCTTGCTCCGGTTGGCAGCAGGTTATCTGGTTACATGACCAGAACCACCTCGCTGAATTGCGAGGTGGTCGTCTTCGCTATTGTCGTCTGGTGCCGATTACTTTGATTCGCTGCCCACTTTCGCCGCCTGGGCCGGTCGAGCGAAGATGAGGACGACCAGGCAAACGTAGAACATGTAGACAGCGCCAGCTCCGGCAATAACCAATGGACCCTGCCAGGGACTGATGCTGTCAGCCAGACTGAGCGCCGATTCCCAATATCCGAACTGAGTTGTCGCCCAGAAAAACCCACCCAGAAGAATCGAGGCGCCAGCCGCCATTGTCGCGGCAAAATACTTGCACCGAGTGTTCGTCCAGAGGTCGATCGTGCATATCACACCGGCGACAACTCCAAACAGAGGAGCCGCCCATGCGGGCTGAGCCAGCTGCTGCGCCACAAGGACCTGCAGATAGCCGTATCGCCAGGCAACCGCAACGAGCAGACCGGCCACGATCGCTGCTCTGGCAGCAACGGCAAACTTGAGAGTGTCCGACTGAGACATCGATGTTCTCCTTGCATTCGAATCTGACAGCCGACAGGCAGCCAGTGTTTTGTGAACCCCAGACTTGAGTCCGGGATTCACGTTCTTCAAGGTCCGACTTATTCCGGTCAGAAGGTCAGCTCCGTCTGATTGGGGTCGGACTTCTTGAGGGCCAGTGCCACCTGCGCCTCGATGAAATCGACACCGAGACGCCCGGCCTCAGGTTCGGTCGGCTCGAGCTCAATCTCCTGCAATTTACGAGCCTTGCGCAGGGGATTGACACGCGCAAGAATTTCCTCGCGCTCGAGAGTCTCGTCGTCCAGCAAGCCTTCCGAGATCGCATGCCACTCCTTGACGCCTTCTCTGAGTTTACGCAAGGCGGTCTGGAATGCCTCGTCGACCAGTTTCTTGACGGCAGCACGAACAAGCGCCACTTCCTCGGTGGAGAGCATCGAGTTGTGACGCACTCCCATCTCGTAGCCGAGGAAGGGATGTGCGTTATCGCCATCGCCATACTTGAGGAAGCTCAGGCGCTCGTCGATGTACGGACCAAAACCCCATTGGGTAATGGCCTGCTCGGCTTGCTTGGTGACCATATCGATGTCACCCTGCGCACCGCTCGTGACCTGGTCGACATTGCCGCCGGCTAGCAGAAACTCGCCGGCACGACCAGCCATGCCAGTCGCAAGAAACGCCCTCAGCTTGCCGAGGCAAGTGCTGATCTGGTCTCGCTGCGACAGGATATTGACCATCCCGAGGGCACGGCGCCGCGGAACAATCGTGGCACGGGTGACAAGCTCGCCGTACTGTTCGAGAGTGTCCAGACCGACCAGAGCATGAGCGCCCTCATGATAGGCAGTGAGGCGTTTGTCGCTAGCCGTCATGATTATGGCTTTTCTTTCGCCAAACTGAATCTTCATGAAGGCCTCATCGAAGTCTTCATCGATGATGATCAACCGATTCTGGCGAGTTGCCCGAAGCCGAGCTTCCCTGACCAGATTGACGAGATCGGCAGGTGATGCGCCAGGGGTCTTCCTCGCCCACTTTCTGGAATCAACATCGGTGGAGACGTACGGTACCGGAGTCTTGGCACTCTTCGCCTCCGCACGCGTCTTCTCGAACAGACGAGTGAGCATCTGATCGCGCCCCTTCAGGTCTTGAAACGGCACTTCGACCTGGCGATCGAATCGACCAGGACGCAGGAGAGCCGGGTCAAGAACATCGGGGCGATTGCTGGCAGCGATCAGTATGATCGGCTCCCGCTCGCCGTCTTTGCCGTCGAAGCCATCCATCTCCACGAGCAGCTGATTCAGCGTCTGCTCGCGTTCGTCGTTGCCACCGCCCATACCGGTGCCGCGATGACGACCGACAGCGTCGATCTCATCGACGAAGATGATGCAGGGGGCATTTTTCTTTGCCTCCTCGAACATATCACGCACGCGGCTGGCGCCGACGCCGACGAACATCTCGACGAAATCGGAGCCAGAGATCGAGAAGAAAGGCACCCCGGCTTCACCCGCGATGGCGCGAGCGAGCAGAGTCTTGCCGCCGCCGGGAGGACCGACCAGCAACACTCCTTTCGTCACATCCTTCGCGACATATTTTTTCGGATTGGCCAGATAGTCGATGATATCTCCGACATCATTCTTCGCATCTTCCATTCCGATGACATCTTTGAACGTAACCTTGCCGGCGTCCTCCTTGCTGAGCAACCTGGCCTTGCTCTTGCCCATCTTCATAGCCTGGCCCATCTTGCCGGGCAACTTCCCTAGCGTCGCCAGAATAGCGAAGGTTAGAAAGCCACCGCCAGCCAGGAGCGGAAGCCAGTTGGCAAGCGCCCATTCGCCCCAGGTGAGCGGAGGAACTTCGCCAATAACAAAACGCTCGCCAAGCAGATTGCGAATGCCGACCATCTCTTTGTTGGTCAGCACGACAGTCGACGACTCACCGTTGATGAACTTCACGCGCAACGTGAAGTGCTGGCCGAGATTCGTTTCAAGGGTTTCTTCGATCTTGCCCGGCGCGACTTCCTTGTCGAGAACGCGGAAAGCCTGATTGTTTTCCATCTCCGCCGAGACGATGCGCTTGTTCTCGCGGATCGCGTCGGACTGAGCAATCGTGAGCAGCTCGGGTCCAGTGATCGTGCAGATCATCTGAGACGCGGCCTCGCTCGAACCGATCTGACAGGCCGGGGCAGGCGGCGCCGGCGGCAGGTTGTGGGCGTAGATGCCAAAACCGCCGATCACGAGAGCGAGAGCGCCAGCGGTGCTGAGCAGCAGCTTACGAGTGTTCTTGATCTTCTTCATAGGATTTATCCTTCCGGAATGTTTGCGTTGATGACATGAAGCCTTAAGACCTCATGTGCGGTGTTACTCATGTGAAAGACCGGGCCCGAGAGGGTCCGGTCTCGATGTCAGATCACCGACCCGTTACTTGAATCGGCTTGGATCCTGGCTTTCGAGAGGCTTGTGATCTTCGTTGGCGCGATCACGCATGTCGTTGCCGAGAATCTCGCGATTGCGATCTTTCGCCAGTTGCGTGTCTTCCATGCGAGTCGCCATGGCCAGGTTGTCCTTCTTGATCTCAGCGATGGCGAGCTCACGCTGCGCGCTCAGCCCGTCAGCATCGAGATCAGCGATAAGCCCTCTGCCATTCGACCGCTCACCACCGGGATAGAACTCGAGGTAAGTGACATGCAGGCTGAAACCATATGGCAGCGGAATCGTCGCCTGACCAGAGCCTTTCCCGAGGGTGGATGAGTGGCCCTTCTGACCTGGAAGTTTCCGTCCGATCAATATTGCACGCTTGTGAGTTTGCAACATGCCGGCAGTCAGTTCGGCAGCGCTGGCGGTGTTCGGTCCAACCAGCACCTTGAACGACATCTTTTTGGGCAGAAGGAGCGGAACACGCACCGACGGATGAATCGTGGCGCCCTCCAGTCCCATGCCCAACGGACGGTCAGAAGATATAGCGAAAGCCGGAGTCAGACTGTCTTCATGAATCATGATGCGGTCAGTGCCGAACTCACGCTCGCGCAGAGAAACGACCAGCCCATCCGGCAGTATTTGACCGGCCAGATCGAGGAAGATACTCTTCTCACCGCCCGGGTTATGTGTCAGGTCGAGAATGAAGCCCCCGCCCTGACCGAGTTCTTCATAGACGTCGCGTGCCTTCATGGCGATGCGCATGGAAGCATCGTCGAGAGTGGCACCCTGCGCCAGTTTCTGATTGAGTTCATTGAACTGAGCAACCAGACGCAGCGACTCAGCGTCTGTCTTGCCATTGAGCGCCTCGCTGGCCAGAGGAAGAACGGTGCGAGCGATCGCGACCGCAAAATCCGCGGGCACATTCAGACTCGAGATCTGATCAAGCACGACCAGACCAATGCCATCCTCAAGCGCCGTGAAGTGAACAGCGTGCTTCTCGATAACTTTGCGCGTGATGGTCACGTCGAACTTGCTGTAGTTGCCCGACGCATCCTTCCGTTTCAAAGTCAGAACAACAGGAGTGTCGACATCGCCGTGAATGCGTTCAACAACCTGACGGACGATCAGGCCGTTAAGCGATTCGTGGTTGACGGCAACAATCAAGTCGCCCTCGTTGATCTTTCCAAGGGCAGGACTGCCCTCGACAGGAGCTTCAGCGATCACCTGAGAGATTTCCGAAAGCGGGATCTCGTTCAGATGCGTGATTCCCAGATCGACGCCCAGATTAGCATTGCTGGAGCAGTTGGGAACGTCCGGCGCGCAAGTGAAAACCGCATCGACCTCGAAAGGTTTCGAGTCTTGATCGCGCTGAACCTGGAGCTTCAGATGATCGCCGGGCTTGCCGACGAAAAATTGCTTCGCTTCTTCGATCGTCAGGCCATCCAGATTGCGATCGTTGACAGCGAGAACAACATCCCCCAACTGCACTTTGCCCAAAAGCGGGCTGCCCGACTGAGGGCGACCGAAGAAGAAGTGAAACAGACCGCCGAGTTTGTTCTTCTCGACGTTGGTCACTGCAATCGGCACGCCGATGCCCGGGAAGTGAGCCTCACGCACCCTGGTCTCAGTCTTCGTCATAGCCGGGCTGTGAACAAGATCGAAGGGCATGTGCAGACTGTCGCGCATCTGACGAATGGCGGCAAAGACGCCGTCTTCGCTTTCAAGGAGCTTGGGATCGATCGTCTTATCGATCATATCGCTCCACTCGGCTCGCTGTTTCGGATCGGTGAGATTGGGAAGGTCTGCATCGCCGAGATTGTAGTGAACGCGGATATAAGCGCGTTTGGCTCGCTCAAACAGACACTTGCCATTGAATTGCGCCGGGCAGCCGAGCAAACTGCCGACCTTCGACATCTCCTCGATGGCAGCCTGCGTTCCCTCCTCGGTCTTGAGTTTGCCGCTCGCGTCAAAGCGGTGCTGCCAGTTCGCTGCGAACCTCTTCGCGTCGTCGGGGTCGCCGAGCAGACGAAAATACGTTTCGAAACTTCGGAACGCCTTCTCGTAGGCGAGCTGCCCGGGCGTCATCTGCTTGCGAGCCGCGACCACTTGCTCGGGTGTTGCGACCTCGGCGGAATTGAAGTAATTCCAGGCGCCGAAGCCGAGCCAGGCACCAAAGCCAAGCGCCCAAACGAGTGTGAATCCGTGGCGACTCAGATACGTTCTTACCTGCTTTTTCATTTGGAGACTCCTTGCGACCATTCAGTGATCGCCTTGCTGTTGTGTCACCACATGCGGTGACAGTCAGAGAGAGAGAGAGACGGTTACGACCCTCCTGCCTTCTATATGACCAGTTGCTGCACGACCGGTTCGTGCGCAACCGGCGCCGCATCGTGGTCGATTGATTGCTGATGAAAGCCCACCAGCGTAAGCTCGCCGACCTGCTCGCAGACCGTCGTAGAGATGCTACGCCCACGAGAACGAATGTTCACCCAGTTCTCGGTGCGCCGAAACGTGCCAGAGAACAGTTCATCTCCGGGCTCGAGAGTGTCGTTGACGAAGGCACAGAAAATCCTTTCGTCAGCACCGATGACGGTGCGCCTCACGATAAGCCGTTGATCGGAGCCAGACCCGTCCGAAACTGCGAACGGCTGGAACTGAACATCCGAGTCGATGCTCTTGACCCAACTCCAGCTTCGCAGAAGCACAATTTGCTCTTCGGTGAATTCGCCCCAGAACACTTCTCTGGTGACGAATTTGCTGACGTCGATGCCGACCTGAAGCAGAAGCGAGCTTTGTTCGGCTGTCACTGGAGCGTGAGTACGAATGAAGTGCTTTGCCATTGTTTCATCCCTGGTTGTCGGTTCCATTATCAGAACGAAGCTGCGTGGCACCACAGATAGCGCCACGCAGTATTTAGCTAAAAGTCTTCCTGAGACTCAGAAAAGACTTTTCAGGCAGCAGCCCCGGCTGTCTCATTCGCCCTGGCCGCCGCTTCCTCCGCTTCCAGTTCCGCCTG